>NZ_CATZLL010000008.1:0-269713 GCF_958415495.1 Ralstonia flaminis
ACTGGCTGGGACGTTTGGGCGCGAAGACGCTGTTCATCGCACCCGGCAGCCCGTGGGAGAACGGCTACTGCGAGTCCTTCAATGGCAAGCTGCGCGATGAACTGCTCAACGGCGAACTGTTCTACAGCCTCAAAGAAGCGCAGGTCGTCATTGAACAGTGGCGCCGGCACTACAACACGCGGCGACCGCATTCGTCGCTTGGATACCGTCCGCCGGCACCTGCCGCCCACTGGCCAACACCGATGCCCGCACAGCAACCAGGCACCATCCAATAAACTTCAATCCTCTCATAAGAACTGGACCGGAATACCGGTCACGTCAGCTGTCATCGCCAACAAAAAGGGCGACAGATCACAAGATCTGTCGCCCTTTTTGTTGGTACATACGCTGTTGCGCGAGGGTTCGCCGCTTCTGCCTCAATGCTTGAGATTGCGGAACACAGCCAGCGTATCGTCATCGTGGAAGCTCGGATTCGCCAGCACGTCCTTGCGCACGGTCACGCTCTTGAGATCCGGTGAAGCCGCAGCCACCGCATCGGAGTAGTACCGAGCATCCGGGTTGGCACCGGCTTTGATCAGCGCACGCACGCAGTCGGCGTTGCCATCCAGTGCGGCGGATGCCAGTGGTACCGGCGCGTCGCCCGATGTCTTCATCCATGCCACCGAGTTGAGGTCGGTACCAGGCTTGAGCAGCAGCTTGATGCGCTCGCCGGCCTGCGGGTCGGGCTTGCGGCGCAGGTCTACATGACGCTCGCACACGTGGTTCAGCGCGGTGGCGCCGGATTTGGAGCGCGCACCCACGTCGATACCGGCACCGATCAGCAGCTTCGTCGCTTCCAGGTTGCCCGCAGCCATGCCCATGAGGGCGGTTTCGCCATTCTGGTTGCGCAGGTTCGGGTTGGCGCCAGCGCTTAGCAGCAAACGCATGACTTCCAGGCTCGGGGCGTTGAGCCGCAGCCCCGACGCTTGCAGCAGCGGCGTGTTGTTGCCGTCGTTGTTCAGCGCGTTGACGTTGGCTCCGGCAGCAATCAGGGCCTTGATGATGCGCAGGTTTTGCGGCGAAGCCTTGCCGTTGGTGTCGATTCCCGAGATGGCATAGACCAGCGGCTGGTTGCCCAGATCACGATAGACGGGAATCTCCAGGTCATTCTTCTGTGTGAGCAGGAGATCGACCAATTCGGCGTCGTTGTTGGAGATGGCCACCGCCAGCGCGGACATGCCTTGCGGGCCGTCGTATTCAGCCGGTTGCGGGCGATGGGCACGCGCGCCCTTGGCCAGCAAGTCGCGGATGACGGCCAGTTTCTTCTCGTTGGGCTTTTGCTCGTACTGCTCGACCGTGGCGGCCAGTTTGTCGTCCAGCGAGGCGGGCTTGGCGTGCACGGTCAGCGGGGCGAGCAGGGCATAGCCGGTCAACAGGCAGGCGGCGGCCTTTGCTGCCGCGGTCTTCAAATGGAGTCGCTTCAAGATGAGAGAACTTGGTTGGATTGACTGGGTGCGCCTGCAAACGGCTCGTGGCGCGGGCGTGATTATCCCATCACTGTTCCAATTGGTACATTAAGGATGGGAAACAATGGTGGAAGGCAGAAAAATCTTGCCGATCGGAGTCTTGTTCCGTCTGGTACGTTCTGAGGCGAGACGGGGGGCGCAGCGTGGCAAAAACCTGCTGATACACGGGGGTATTTGGCCTGCCCAGAGGGATTCGAACCCCCGACCGTCGGCTTAGAAGGCCGATGCTCTATCCAACTGAGCTATGGGCAGGTGCGCGTGTTGCCCAGGCAGGTTAGCGACGAACGGCCTCCGGATGCCTGGGAGGCCGCGATTCTAACAGATGGCTGATACGGAAAACCGCGGCGCCCTAGCGCTGGGGCGGGATTTCCGGCGGCACGTCACCGGGCGGCAGTTCGATCGGTGGCGTCAGGGGTTCCGGATCGTGGACCGGGTCGTGAGACGGCTCTTCTGGGGGCGGCATCTCGGGTGGCGGGCGCGACGGGGGCTCGTGCGGTGTCGGCGGCGTGATGTGCGCACGCAAGCGCAATTCGGGCAAGGCGGAAAGCATGGGTGGCTCCGTGACGGTTGGATGAATCCGGTTTTGCCCCAACCCGATCCGCAAGCGTCGTACCCACGCATCATCCAAATGGTGATACCTAAAATAGGTACCCCCCACTCGGGGGATTCTTTGATACATTTCGTGGCGTCGGGTAGTGCCATAACAAGTAACGATTCAACTCGAAATTCCGCGCAACGACGCGGAACGCTGTGCCTACGCACGCCAATGGGCGTGACGGATGCCTTTTTCGATTCCGACCAGACGGGAAATGGGAGTCTTGTTTGGGCAGCCTTGGGAAGCTGCTGTGTTTCGCCGGCAACAGGGTGCTAGGCGAGGCGTCAGCCATGGGGCAGGGAGGAACCGAAAAATGAGTACACGTCACGCACGACGCCCGGCAGGGGCATCACGATCCACGTATGTCCGCAACGCCCAGAGTGGGCGTATTGGCGACCGTTCCAATGCTGCGGGTCACCGTCTGCCACCCACTGGCGTGCCGCGCCTGCTGCTGTGGCTGCTGGCAGCAACGATTCTCTTTGCGGTAGCGAACTACATGTTCAAGCTGCTGGGCTGAAACCGACGCGGCTTACAACACCTTCCCCGGATTCATCAGGCCGCGCGGGTCCAGTGCCTGCTTGATCGCGCGCATGGCTGCCAGCTCGACCGCGCTCTTGTAGCGCGCGTTGTCCTCGCGCTTGAGCTGGCCGATACCGTGCTCGGCAGAGATCGAGCCGCCATGCGCATGCACGCTGTCATGCACGATGCGGTTGATGCCGTCCTGATGTGCCAGGAAGGCCTCATGTTCATGCCCTTCGGGCGGTGACACGTTGTAGTGCAGGTTGCCGTCGCCGAGGTGGCCGAAGGTCACCATGCGGATATCGGGGTAGGCGCAGGCCAGCGCGCGGTCGGTCACGTCGATGAAGTCTGCGATGCGCGAGATCGGCACGCCAATGTCGTGCTTGATGTTCTTGCCTTCGTCGGCCTGCGCCAGCGGGATGTGCTCGCGCAGGTTCCAGAAGTCGCGCGATTGCGCTACCGATTCCGCCACCGCCGCATCGTCGATCACGCCTCGCGCCAGAGCGTCTTCCATCAGCGCCTCGAACAGCGCACGGGCGTGTTCTTCGCTCTCCAAGTCGGACAGTTCCAGCAGGACGTATTGCGGATACGTCTGCGCAAACGGCACACGCAACTGCGGATAGTGCTTGCGCACCAGTTCGAGGCAGAACGCTGACATCAGCTCGAAGCCCGTCAGCAGCGTACCTGCGTGGCCTTGCGCGAGCGACAGGAATGCCAGCGCCTGACGCGGCGATTGCAGTGCCGCCAGCGCCGTCACCTTGGCGCGCGGCTGCGGAAACAGCTTCAGCGTCGCCCCGGTGATGATGCCGAGCGTGCCTTCTGCACCGATCAACAGATCGCGCAGGTCATAGCCAGTGTTGTCCTTGCGCAGGCCGCGCAGGCCGTTCCACAGCTCGCCGTTGGACAGTACGGCTTCCACACCCAGGCACAACTCGCGCGCGTTGCCGTAGCGCAGGACGGCCGTTCCCCCCGCGTTGGTCGCCAGATTGCCGCCGATGGTGCAACTGCCCTCGGCGGCCAGGCTCAGCGGGAACAGCCGATCGGCCGCGGCTGCAGCCTCCTGCACGTTGGCAAGAATGCAGCCGGCATCCACGGTGATGGTGTTGTTGATCGGGTCGACTGCGCGGACCTGCTGCATGCGGCGCACCGAGATGACGACCGCGTTGCCTTCCATATCCGGCGTGGCGCCGCCGCACAGGCCGGTGTTGCCGCCCTGCGGGACCATCGGCACCGCATGCTCACCACACAGCCGCACCAGCGCAGCGACCTGCGAAGCATCGGCTGGGCGCAATACAGCACAGGCGCGGCCAGTGAAACGCTTGCGCCAATCGGTCAGATACGGCGCCTGGTCTTCCGGCGTTGTCAGTACGTGCGTGGCGCCGATGGTGTCAATGCAGGCTCGCAGGAACGCATCGTGGGTCATGGCAGGTCAGGTGCTCTGTTTGGCGTGTGCTTTGGCCGCACGTTTGAACGGACGCAGATAGAAAATCGTCGCGAAGAAGAACGTCACACTGAGCACAACCTCCACCCATGCAAGCGATCGCGATAGGCCGGCATCGGATGTTGCACGCACGATGCCTTCGGTAAAGAACAGGAGGATGAACATCGACGCCCACTGCATCGTGTAGCGGTTCTTGCGCAGCACGCCAGGCAGCGGCCACGCCAGCAGCAGCGCCTTGAGCGCGAGCCACGAGCCGCCCGGGCGCACCGGCGCAAGCCACAGTTCCCACGCGGCGCACAGCACGATCAGTGCGATCAGGCTGCTGACGCTCAGCAGATGCAGCGCGCGGGATTCCACGACGGGTTGATCGGCGAGCGTCATGCTGCGAGCTTCAGGGCGGTCTGGGCAAGCCGGCGGCCCATCGCGATGGCGAGCGTGCGCTCGTGGGCGGTCAGCGGCGCGGTGTCACCACGATGCGCGACATGCGATGGCCCATAAGGCGTGCCGCCGGCGTCGGTGGAAAGCAGTTCACTCTGTTGATAGGGCAGGCCGAGCACGACCATGCCATGGTGCAGTAGCGGCAGCATCATCGAGAGCAGTGTGGTTTCCTGCCCGCCATGCATGCTGCCCGTGGAGGTGAATACGCAGGCAGGCTTGCCAGCCAGCGCACCCGCCAGCCATTGCGGCGTGGTGCCATCCAGAAAGTACTTGAGCGGGGCGGCCATGTTGCCGAAGCGCGTGGGCGAGCCCAGTGCCAACCCGACGCATTCTTCCAGGTCGCGCACTTCCACATAGGGCGGGCCGCCATCGGGCACGTCCGGCTGGGTAGCTTCGCACACAGTGGAGACGGCGGGGACGGTGCGCACGCGCGCCTGGGCGCCATCCACGCTTTCAATGCCTTGCGCGATGGCCTCGGCCAACGCGCGGGTGCTGCCATGACGGCTGTAGTACAGGACCAGGATATCTTTCATAACAAAGCGTTGAGAGCGTCGCGGTATTATAGTTGCGCCCCCCAATCTCCCTCATTGGCCTTGCGCCGCCTCATTCTTCATGCTTTTTGATATCCGTGCGCTTCGTCAATGGAATGCCGCCAAGCTGCGTGCGCTGTCGCGTTATGCGCTGCGCCGCGCGGGCGAAGACCGCCTGCCTCAGGTGGCCGGCAGTCTGACGTTCACGACGGTGCTCTCGGTGGTGCCGATCCTGACGGTGGCGTTTGCGCTGTTCACGGCGTTTCCGATGTTCAAGAGCTTTCGTGCGGACATCGAAGGCTACATGTTCAGCAACCTCGTGCCGGGCAATATCAGCCGGCCGATCCTCACGTATCTGAACCAGTTTTCCACCAACGCCAAGGGGCTGACGGCTGCTGGCCTGATCGGCTTAGTGGTGACGTCGGTCATGACCATGCTGACGGTCGAGAATGCGCTCAACGCCATCTGGCGCGTGCGCCAACGCCGGCCGCTGGCGCAGCGTGTGCTCGTGTTCTGGGCGTTGGTGACGTTTGGTCCGGTGCTGATCGGCGCGAGTCTGTCGGTCAGTTCTTACATGGTGTCGATCTCGGCAGGCTACGTGCACAAGCTGCCGTTTGGCCTGGGCGTGATCGTGGGCGTAGTGCCGATCCTGCTGTCGGCGATTGCGTTTGCGATGCTGTATGTCTTTGTGCCGAACACCTATGTGGCGCGGCGTGACGCGTTTCTGGCGGGGCTCATTGCCGCCGTGGCGTTCGAAGTAGCGAAGCGCATCTTTGGTTCCTACGTGGCGCACATTCCCACGTACACCGCCGTTTATGGCGCGTTTGCCACGTTGCCGATTTTCCTGACGTGGATCTACGTGAGCTGGCTGGTAACCCTGCTGGGCGCGACCATTGCATCGACGTTGCCGATCATCCGTCAGGGCTACTGGCAGCGGCGTACCTTTCCGGGCAGCGAGTTCTTTGATGCGCTGGGTGTTCTGCTGCTGTTGTACCGCGCACGCGAACAGGCGCCGCGCACGGTGGCCGAGCTTGAAATCGGTCGGCGTCTGCAATTGGAGGCGGAGTACCTGGCTGACCTGCTGGCCAAGCTCAAGGCGCTGCACTTGGTCGGCAAGCTGCAGCAGGATCGCAGCGAAGCACATTGGGCGCTGCTGTGCGATGCCCATACGACTACGTTGCGTCCGCTCTATGAAAAGCTGGTGCTGAACTTGCCGCGCCTGCCCCGCACGTCGCTCGCGCGGCATCTGGGCGATACCCAGGCGCTGGCAGCCCAACTGCACAATCCCGCGCTCGACAACACACTGGAGAGCGTATTCGCCACGGGTGAGCGCGGTGTAGCAGCTGCCACGCAGGCTGCCGCTGCACCGGCACCGGTGTCGAAGGTGCCCGCGGCCGCCCGCGCTTGATTGTTCAAAACGGGATCTTTCCGGTCCAGATGTCGCGGTACATCACCCAGTCGCCCATCAGGCTGTAGATCGGGTGACGGAAGGTGGCGGGCCGGTTCTTCTCAAAGCCGAAGTGCCCGACCCACGCAAACGCATAACCGCTAACAGCCGCACCAAGCAGCCACCACAGGTTGCCCGTGAAGATCAGCAGGATCAGGCATACCAGGGCCACGGTTGAGCCCGCAAAATGCAGGCGCCGACAGGTGCGGTCCTGGTGTTCGCCCAGGTAGAACGGATAGAACTCGGCAAAGCTGCCGAATGTGTGGGTTTCGGTGCTGGCCATGGTGCGTCTCCTGATTCCTGCTGGGGCGCAGTTACGCGGTGGCTGCGGTCGGTTCCCGTTCGCGCGCAAAGGCAATCAGCGCATCGAGCGTGCCATCTGGGCATTCTCCCATGACCGCGTGCCCGCAGGGCAGGGCCACCACGCGGCTGCCAGCCAACCCGGCAGCTACCTGACGGCCTGCTTTGGCGGGCGTCATCTGGTCCTTCTCGCCAACGATCACGAGTGACGGGCACTGCACGGCTGCCATGGCCTCAGCGCCGCGTGCATAGCCGTTACAGGCTGAAAAATCCGTGTGGAAGACAGGCGCGTCTGAGCCGCGCGCCACGCGTTCCATCAGGCGTTGGCTGCCGCCATGCATCCAGAAACCCGGCCCCGGCGCCGACGGTTTGTTGGCCAGGCTGGAATGCGACCAGACGTTCACCATGTCGATCGCGCTGGCCGTATTGTTGAGCGCCGCGTCGAGCAACGCGTCAGACACCTTCATCGGCCAGGCGGTGGCGACTAGCGCAATGCGGCGCACGCGACCTGCGTATCGCGAGGCGCACTCCAGTGCAATCAGCGAGCCCATGCTGTGCCCGACCACCATCACCGGCTGGGTGACACCGGCGGCCTGGACGAGCGTCATGACCCAGTCGGCCATGGCTTCCACGGTTTGCAGGGGCGCACCGCTGCTGCGGCCATGTGCGGGCAGATCAACCGCCAGCACGCTGAAGCCGTGGTGCGCGAACCAGCGGGTCTGCAACCCCCAGACCGAATGATCGTTCTGTGCGCCATGCACGAACACCACGCACGGCAGCGCCGGATTGAACGGCTTGCCACCGGTGTAGGCGTAAGCGCGTTCGCCTTGTACGGTCCATTCCATCAGCGGGCTCCGGTTGTGTTCGGTGCGGCTTTGCCAGGCGCGGCTGACATGGCGCGCTCGGCGGCTTTCAGGCCGCGTTTCAGATCGTCGATGAGGTCATCAGCATCCTCCAGGCCAATCGACAGGCGGATCGTGCCTTCGCTGATGCCGGCGGCGGCCAGCGCATCGGCGTCCATGCGGAAGTGTGTGGTCGATGCCGGGTGAATGACCAGCGAACGCGCATCGCCCACATTGGCCAAGTGCGAGAACAAGCCGAGCGATTCAATGAATTGCTGGCCGGCACGCCGATCACCGCGCAGGTCGAAGCTGAACACGGCGCCGGCGCCACGCGGTAGCAAACGCTTGGCCAACACGTGGTCGGGGTGCGATTCCAGTTCGGGGTAGGCCACCGACGCCACCATCGGATGGCTCGCCAGGAAAGTGGTGATGCGGCGGGTGTTCTCTACGTGGCGGGCCATGCGAAGCGGCAGCGTTTCGATGCCTTGCAGCAACTGCCATGCCGCCATTGGGTTCATGCACGCGCCAAAGTCACGCAGGCCCTCGCGGCGTGCGCGCAACAAGAAGGGGGCGACGGTGCTTTCCTCGGCAAACACCATGTCGTGGAAGCCCGCATAGGGCTCGGTCAGCTCTGGGTGTTTGCCTGCTGCCACATAGTCGAAGGTGCCGCCGTCGATCAGTACACCACCAATGGTGGTGCCGTGCCCGCCCAGGAACTTGGTCGCCGAGTGGTAGACCAGGTCTGCCCCGTGCGCGAACGGTTGCAGCAGCCACGGCGTGGTGAAGGTCGAATCGACCAACAGCGGCACGCCCGCGTCATGCGCGATCGACGCCACGGTCGGAATGTCGAGCACATCCAGCCCCGGGTTGCCGAGCGTCTCGCCAAACAGCAGGCGCGTGTTCGGGCGGATGGCCGCGCGCCAGCCGTCGATGTCGCCAGGCTTGACGAAGGTCGTTTCGATGCCGAAGCGGCGCAGCGTGTAGTGCAGCAGGTTGTGCGAGCCGCCGTACAGCGCCGATGAGGCAACGATATGCGAGCCGGCGCCCATCAGCGTGACAATGGCCAAGTGCAGCGCCGCTTGGCCAGAGGCCGTGGCGATGGCACCGACGCCGTTTTCCAGCGCCGCCATGCGTTCTTCGAACACGGCGACGGTCGGGTTGGAGATGCGCGAATAGACGTGACCCGCGCGCTCCATGTTGAACAATGAGGCGGCGTGTTCGCTGTCGCGAAACACGAAGGATGTGGTGAGGTGGATGGGCGTAGCGCGCGCACCTGTGGCCGGGTCGGGCGCGGCACCGGCATGCAGGGCCAGCGTATCGAAGCGGGCTTTGGACATGGATTCAAGCACCGAATGAGGGTCGAGACGCGGCATGCTAGCACTGCTGCCTGTTGCAGTGCATCCCGGGCAAACGCCGAGCGGGCGCGGTTTTTGACCGGGCTTTTCTGCCGCATTTTTTGTGCATGTGCTTGTCGACGCCCTCCGATTTGGGCTAGCATCGAAATACAACCATAACCATAACCCGCGCGCGGTCGCCCCTCGGCAGACTGGCACCCCAATACCCTGGGAGACGCAATATGAAAGTCAGCGACATTCTTCACGTGAAGGGCAACACGCTCTATACCGTGGCCCCGGAAACCAAGCTCCAGGTGGCCGTGCAGACGATGGCGGAATACGACATCGGCTCGCTCGTGGTGATGGAGTACGGCGAACTGGTCGGCATGCTGACCTTCCGCGAGATCATCAAGGTCCTGGCCAAGGGCCACGGCACGGTGGGCGAGGGCACCACCATCCGTAAGGTGATGGACGATCATCCGGTCACGTGCACGCCAGAAACCGAAGTCAATGAAGTGCGCCGCATCATGCTGGAGCACCATGTGCGTTACCTGCCCGTGCTCAACAGCCGTACGTTGATGGGCGTGATCTCGTTCTACGACGTCGCCAAGGCCGTGTTTGAAGAGCAGAACTTCGAGAACAAGATGCTCAAGGCGTACATTCGTGACTGGCCGGAAGAAAAAGCCAACGAAGACTGATCTGTACACTGTCTTTACCGCACACCCAAAACCCGCCCGCCGTTGCGAGCGGGTTTTTTGTTGAATCCGATTCGAACCACGATCGCCCCTGCTGATGAGCCAATCGAGCCAGTTTTCCCTGTTGAAGCAGCGTCGTTTCGCACCGTTCTTCTGGACCCAGTTCCTGGGTGCGATGAACGACAACGTATTCAAGGTGGCGTTCTCCTCTCTGGTCACGTACCACGCGGCGCTGTTTGGCAATACGGATCCAGCCTCTGCGGCGTTTCTGATCTCCGCCATCTTCATCGCGCCTTTCGTATTGCTGTCGGCCACCAGCGGGCAGATTGCCGATCGCATGGACAAGGCCCGGCTGATCCGCTTGGTCAAGACGCTGGAAATCGCCATCATGGCGATCGGCTGCGCAGGCTTTGCGCTGCGTCACGTCGAACTGCTGTATCTGTGCACGTTCCTGATGGGCGTACATTCGACGCTGTTTGGGCCCGTCAAGTACGCCTATCTGCCTCAACACCTGCAGTCGTCCGAGCTGGTGGGCGGCAACGGGCTGGTAGAAATGGGCACCTTTGTCGCCATCCTGATCGGCACCATCGGCGGCGGGGAGTTGGCCAACTACACGCGCAATGGCGATCTCATTGGCCCCACGCTTACGGGCATCGCTTGCCTGATCATTGCCGTATCGGGCTGGCTGACGGCGCGCGGTGTGCCGGTCTCTCCGGCGTCGCAGCCGGATCTGCGCATCAACTGGAATCCGGTTTCCGAGACGTGGCGCAATCTGAAGCTGGCCAGCAATCAGCGCGCTGTGTTCCTGAGCCTGATGGGTATTTCGTGGCTGTGGTTTGTGGGGGCGACCTTCCTGACGTCGTTCTTTGCCTTTGCACGCAACGTGCTCGGTGGTGACCAGAACGTGGTGACGCTGCTGCTGGCGGTGTTCTCGGTGGGCATCGGGTTGGGCTCGATGCTGTGTGAGAAGCTCTCAGGCCGCACGGTGGAGATCGGCCTTGTGCCGTTCGGCTCGATCGGCATGACTGTGTTTGCGGTGGACCTGTACTTCGCCTCGCACGCCGAGGCGCTGGTCGCGCACGATGTGCTGACGGGCATTTCGGGCTTCCTGCAGAACCATCGTCATTGGCGCGTGCTGGCGGATCTGTTCCTGCTGGCGATGTTCGGCGGTTTCTACAGTGTGCCGCTATATGCGCTGATCCAGAGCCGCTGTGAGCCGACGCACCGTGCCCGCATCATCGCGGCCAACAACATCCTTAACGCGCTGTTCATGATCGCCTCGGCCGTGCTGGCGATGGCGCTCACGCGCGCCGGCTTTACGATCCCGCAGTTGTTCCTGGTCACGGGCATCCTCAATGCCGTGGTGGCCATCTACATTTACACGCTGGTGCCGGAATTCCTGATCCGCTTCGTGATGTGGCTGCTGATCCATACCGTCTACCGCGTGAAGGTGGAGGGCGCCGAGCGCATTCCCGACGAGGGCCCGTGCCTGCTGGTCTGCAACCACGTGAGCTTTGTTGATGCTGTGGTGGTGGGCGCCTTCGTGCGCCGGCCGGTCCGCTTTGTGATGGATCACCGCATCTTTAAGGTGCCGTTGCTGTCGTGGTTCTTCCGCACGGTCAAGGCGATTCCGATTGCGCCGATGCATGAGGACCCCGAGATGCTCAAGCGCGCTTACGACACCATTGCAGAAGCGCTGGCCGAGGGCGAGGTGGTCTGCGTCTTCCCTGAGGGCAAGATCACGGCCACGGGCGAGATGAACCCCTTCAAGGAAGGCGTGCGTCGCATTGTTGAACGCACGCCCGTGCCGGTGGTGCCGATGGCGCTGCGTGGCCTGTGGGGCAGCTTCTTCTCACGCCACGGCGGCGCAGCGATGACGCGGCCATTCCGGCGCGGCATTCTCAACAAGCTGGAGCTGTGCATCGGTACGCCGGTGCCGGCGCAGGCGGTGTCGCCGGAAGGGTTGCAGGCGGCTGTGCTGGCATTGCGCGGCGAGCGGCTCTAGTGATTGGCGCCGCATCGGAATTCGATACACTGCCGGTTGGCCCGCGACCGGCCTCATTTCTTTCTACCCCAAACTCTCCCGTTATCTGCCATGAAACTCGCTTCTCTGCTGCTGTGCGCTTCGTCGCTTGTCCTGGCTGCTGTTACCGCGCAGGCTGCATCGCCAGCGTCGAGTGAAACCCTGCCCTCCGGTGTGGTCGTCCAGACCCTGACCAAGGGCACGGGCCCGTCGCCCAAGGCCAGCGATACGGTCAAGGTGCACTATCGCGGCACGCTCACCAACGGTACCGAGTTCGACAGCTCCTACAAGCGCGGCCAGCCGATCTCGTTCCCGTTGAACCGCGTGATTCCGTGCTGGACGGAAGGCGTGCAGAAGATGCAGGTGGGCGGCAAAGCCAAGCTGACGTGCCCGGCCGCCACCGCCTATGGTGATCGCGGCGTGCCCGGCACGATTCCGCCCAATTCCACGCTGAACTTCGAGGTTGAGCTGCTGGGTATTGGCGGCTGATCGATCGGCTTACAATAGCGGTTTCCCGATGTTTCGCGCCGCCTGCGTGGCGGCGCTTTCCCGAGCACGATCATGTCTGGCAATACCCTGGGCCTGCTGTTTTCCGTCACCACCTTCGGCGAGTCGCATGGCCCGGCCATCGGCGCTGTCATCGACGGCTGCCCGCCGGGCATGACGCTCTCGGCTGAAGACATCCAGCCTGATCTGGATCGCCGTAAGCCCGGCACCTCGCGCCACGTCACGCAGCGCAAGGAAGACGACGTCGTCGAGATTCTTTCCGGTGTGTATGAGGGCAAGACCACCGGCATGCCCATCTGTCTGCTGATCCGCAACACTGACCAGCGCAGCAAGGACTACAGCAACATCGCCGAGACCTTCCGTCCTGGCCACGCCGACTACACCTACTGGCACAAGTACGGCGTTCGCGACCCGCGTGGTGGCGGACGCTCGTCGGCACGGTTGACGGCGCCCACGGTCGCTGCCGGGGCGGTCGCCAAAAAGTGGCTGCGCGAGAAGTTCGGCGTTGAGATCCATGGCTTCATGTCGCAACTGGGCGATATCCAGATTCCGTTCATGGACTGGAACGAGGTGCCGAACAACCCGTTCTTCGCGCCGAATGCCGAGATCGTGCCCGAGCTCGAAACCTATATGGATGCACTGCGCAAGGACGGTGACTCCGTCGGTGCGCGCATTGAAGTGGTGGCGACCGGCGTGCCGGTCGGCTGGGGCGAGCCGCTGTTCGATCGCCTGGACGCTGACATCGCTCACGCCATGATGGGCCTGAATGCGGTGAAGGGCGTGGAGATCGGTGCCGGTTTTCATGCCGTGGCGCAGCGCGGCTCCGAGCACGGCGATGAGCTGACGCCGGGAGGTTTTGTCGGCAACAACGCGGGCGGCATCCTGGGCGGCATTTCGACTGGGCAGGACATCTCCGTATCGTTGGCGATCAAGCCGACGTCGAGCATCCGCACGCCGCGCCGCTCGATCGACAAGGGGGGCGATCCGGCGATGGTGGAAACGTTCGGTCGCCATGATCCGTGCGTCGGCATTCGTGCCACGCCGATCGCCGAGGCGCTGCTGGCGCTGGTGCTGATCGACCACGCGCTGCGCCATCGCGCGCAATGCGGCGATGTGTCGGTGGAGACGCCGGCCATTCCGGCGAAAGCGTCGTAAGACGATTCGCCCAGGCAACAAAAAAGCGCGTCATCGAACGCGCTTTTTTGTTGGTCATTCGGCGCTTACATGCCGACGTAGTTCGGACCACCGCCACCCTCTGGCGTGACCCACACGATATTCTGCGTCGGGTCCTTGATGTCGCAGGTCTTGCAGTGCACGCAGTTCTGCGCGTTGATCTGCAGGCGCTCGGTACCTTCGTCGTTCTTCACGAACTCGTACACACCGGCCGGGCAATAGCGTTGCTCGGGGCCAGCAAACTGCGCCAGGTTGATGCGCGTCGGAACGGTTGGGTCCTTCAGCGTCAGGTGAGCGGGCTGGTTCTCTTCGTGGTTGGTGTTCGAGATGAACACCGACGAGAGACGGTCGAACGTCAGCTTGCCGTCCGGCTTCGGATACTCGATCTTCACGCACTCGGCGGCAGGCTTGAGCGATTGGTTGTCCGACTTCGTGCCGTGCAGCGTCCAGGGCGGGTTGCTGACGCCAATCTTGGGCAGCAGCCACTGCTCGATGCCGGTCATGATCTTGCCCAGCGTCGGACTCTTCTTGAACCACAGCTTGAAGTTGCGCGACTGGTCCAGCTCTTCCTTCAACCAGCTCTGCTCGAAGGCGGCCGGGTAGGCGGACAGCTCATCTGCGGAGCGGCCAGCCGTCACGGCGTCGAACACGGCTTCGCCGCACATCATGCCGCTCTTGATGGCAGCGTGGCTGCCCTTGATGCGTGCGGCGTTCAGGTAGCCGGCGTCGCAGCCAACCAGCGCGCCACCCGGGAACACGGTCTTGGGCAGCGCCTGCGGCGTGCCGTTGTTGATGGCGCGGGCGCCGTAGCCGATGCGCTTGCCGCCTTCGATATGCGCGCGGATGGCCGGATGGGCCTTCCAGCGTTGCATTTCTTCGAACGGGCTCATCCACGGGTTCTTGTAGTCCAGGCCGATGACGAAGCCGAGCGTGACCTTGTTGTCTTCCAGGTGATACAGGAAGCCGCCGCCGAAGGTGTCGTCTTCCATCGGCCAGCCTGCGGTGTGCACCACCAGACCGGGCTTGGCCTTGGCAGGGTCGATCTCCCACAGTTCCTTGATGCCGATGGCGAAGGTCTGCGGGTCCTTGCCGGCGTTCAGCTTGTACTTGTCGAGCAATTGGCGGCCCAGGTGACCGCGCGCGCCTTCAGCGAAGATCGTGTACTTGCCGAGCAGCTCCATGCCGAGCTGGAAGTTCTCAGTCGGCTCTCCATCCTTGCCGATGCCCATGTTGCCCGTGGCGACACCGCGCACGGCACCCTTGTCGTCGTACAGCACTTCCGCTGCCGCAAAACCTGGGAAGATCTCCACGCCCAGCGCTTCGGCCTGCGTGGCCATCCACTTGACCACGTTCGACAGCGAGATGACGTAGCAGCCGTGGTTGTGGAAGTTGCGCGGCACGAGCCAGTCAGGCGTGCGCTTGGTGCCAGTTTCGCTTAGGAAGAGGACGTCGTCGCCAGTCACGGGCTGGCTGAGCGGTGCGCCGTCAGCCTTCCAGTTCGGCAGCAGTTCTGTGATTGCCCGCGGGTCCATGACCGCGCCCGAGAGAATGTGCGCGCCGGGCTCCGAGCCCTTTTCCAGCACAACGACCGACACATCCTTGCCGGTTTCGGCGGCACGTTGCTTGATCCGGATCGCGGTCGCCAGGCCGGCAGGGCCACCGCCGACGATCACGACGTCGTACTCCATGGACTCTCGGGGACCGTACTGTTCGAGGAGCTGCTGCTGGTTCATAGATGTCTCTTCGCTTGTAGGGCGTTTGCTTATTGGTATGGCGGATTGCTGCATTAGAATTTCCCGCATTGTCGGGGACGCGCCCGTATGCGGCAAGCGAAATTTCTGAACGATCGTTCGATTTTTTGCTAAGCTGCGCCGACTTCATATGCTGGAGCCGCTTGTAACCGGCTCCGCGCATGCCAAATTCAACGCCAAATCAACACGCGGGGATCACGCATCATGGGTCTGTCGATCAATCTGGAAGGCAAGGTTGCGCTGATTACAGGCGCATCCAGTGGCCTGGGCGCGCGCTTCGCGCACACGCTGGCAGCGGCCGGCGCCAAGGTGGTGCTGGCCTCGCGCCGCGTCGAGCGCCTGAAGGAGTTGCGCGCCGACATCGAATCGAAGGGGGGCAGCGCCCACGTCGTGCGTCTGGACGTGACGGACCCAGACAGTATCCGTGCCGCCATCGCCCACGCTGAGACCGAAGCCGGCACCATCGATATTCTTGTCAACAATTCAGGCGTTTCGACCACGCAGCGCATGGTGGATGTGACGCCGGACGATTTCGATTTCGTCTTCGACACCAACACGCGCGGCGCCTTCTTCGTGGCACAGGAAACCGCCAAGCGCATGATCGCGCGGGCCAAGGGGGCCGAGAAGAACGGCTCGCCGCTGCCGCAGTCGCGCATCATCAACATTGCGTCGGTGGCGGGGCTGAAGGTGCTGTCGCAGATCGGCGTCTACTGCATGAGCAAGGCTGCCGTGGTGCATATGACCAAAGCCATGGCGCTGGAGTGGGGGCGCCTGGGTATCAACACGAACGCCATTTGCCCAGGCTATATCGACACCGAGATCAATCACCACCACTGGGAAACCGAGGCCGGCCAGAAGCTCGTGCAGATGCTGCCGCGCAAGCGCGTGGGCAAGCCGGAAGACCTGGACGGGCTGGTCCTGTTGCTCGCGTCGGATCAATCGGACTTCATCAACGGCGCTGTCATCAACGCTGACGACGGGATGGTGTAACCCGCTGGGGCTCAGTGCCCCATCAGCCTTTGCACCAACTCCAGCGAGGTGTTGGCGGCGTACTTCTTCATCAGCCGTGCACGGTAAATTTCCACTGTGCGCGGGCTGATCTCCAACTGCTTGCCGATCTGCTTGCTGGTCTTGCCTTCAACCAGCTGTGCGGCGATGTCGCGCTCGCGCGGCGTGAGTGCCGCAGTGACAGGCCGGTGCGCCGACAGATCCTCGAACGTCCAGATGCCTTCGCCCAGCGGCTTGGTGCGATCGAGCGCACGGCCTGTGACGTGGCACCAGAACAGCTCGCCGTTGGCGCGTTTCATGATGCGCTCGTCCGAGTAGCTGCCGCGCGCGTTCATGACGGGAATGATGCGCGCGCCGGTGCGCTCGTACTCATCGTGTGTCGGATAGAGCAACTCAAACGATTGCCCGATCATCGTGGCGCGCGCGTGGCCGAAGATGCGCGCGGCTTCGTCGTTGACGTCGAGCATCACGCGCTCGCGTGACATCACCATGCCGACCGGGGCGAGCTGGAACGCGGTCTGATAATCGAGTGCGGGCATGGCGGTGGGGATCAGGTTAGGGCCTTATGTAGTCGTACGTATTGCTGCGTTGCGTGACGCTTGCGTATTCTCGCCAGATTGTACCGTTACAATTTTCCGGCGCTGCATCGCACAAACCCCAACTGTGCGATCGGTCAAAACCCTGCCGGATTCGTTGGACCACCAAGGAAGGAGCACGCATGAACAAAATCTTCGCCAGCGCCAGCGAGGCGCTCGCGGGCGTCGTCAAAGACGGCCAGACCATCGCCGTGGGCGGCTTCGGCCTGTGCGGCATTCCGGAAGCGCTGATTGCTGCGCTGCGCGATTCGGGCGTCAAGAACCTCACCTGCATTTCCAATAACGCTGGGGTCGATGGTTTTGGCCTGGGCCTGCTGCTGGAAACCCGCCAGATCAAGAAGATGATTTCGTCCTACGTGGGCGAGAACAAGGAGTTCGAGCGCCAGTACCTGGCCGGCGAACTTGAGCTGGAATTCACCCCGCAGGGCACGCTTGCGGAGAAGCTGCGCGCTGGCGGTGCCGGCATCCCGGCGTTCTTCACCAAGACCGGCGTCGGCACCATGGTGGCCGATGGCAAGGAGCTGCGTGAGTTCGACGGCGAAACGTACGTCATGGAACGCTCGCTGGTGCCCGATGTGTCGCTGGTCAAGGCACAGGTGGCGGACAAGTCCGGCAACCTGCGTTTCAACCTGACTGCGCGCAACTTCAACCCCGCTGCGGCAACCGCTGGCAAGATCTGCATCGTCGAGGTCGAAGAGATCGTTGAAGTGGGCGAGCTTGCACCGGACGATATCCATCTGCCCGGCATCTACGTGCAGCGCATCGTGCTCAATGCCACGCCCGAGAAGCGCATTGAAAAGCGCACCATCCGAGCAGCCAACTAAGGAGACCGACATGGCCTGGACTCAAGACCAAATGGCGGCGCGTGCTGCCCAGGAATTGCAAGACGGTTTCTACGTCAATCTCGGTATCGGCATTCCGACGCTGGTTGCCAACCACACCGGCGACAAGGAAGTCTGGCTGCAGAGCGAAAACGGCATGCTCGGCATCGGCCCGTTCCCCACGGAAGACGAAGTGGATGCCGACCTCATCAACGCCGGCAAGCAAACCGTGACCACGTTGCCGGGCAGCGCCATCTTCGGCAGCGACCAGAGCTTCGCGATGATCCGCGGCGGCAAGATCAACCTGTCGATTCTCGGCGCGATGCAGGTGAGCGAGACGGGGGACCTGGCCAACTGGATGATCCCCGGCAAGATGGTCAAGGGCATGGGCGGCGCGATGGATCTGGTGGCAGGCGTCAAGCGCGTGATCGTGCTGATGGAACACACCGCCAAGAAGAAGGACGGCACTGAAGATCTGAAACTCTTGCCCAAGTGCACGCTGCCGCTGACGGGCGTGGGCGTGGTTGATCGCATCATTACCGACCTGGGCGTGATGGATGTGACCGAGCAGGGCCTGAAACTGGTTGAAACCGCGCCGGGCGTCTCGCGCGAAGAGATCCAGTCCAAGACTGGCGTCACCCTGATCTAACCCGGAGACCATGATGCTGCAAGGAAAAACCGCCCTCGTTACGGGCTCGACCAGCGGGATCGGTCTGGGCATTGCCTGCGCGCTGGCTGCGCAGGGTGCAAACATCATCATGAATGGCTTTGGTGATGTGGAAGCGCCCAAGGCCCAGATCGCGGCAGCGGGCAAGAACGCCATCCGCATCGGTTACCACGGCGCTGACATGAGCAAGGCGGCCGAGATCGAGGATATGTTCGCCTATGCCGAGGCGGAGTTCGGCGGTGTGGATATCCTCGTCAACAACGCCGGCATCCAGTACGTGGCCAACGTGGAAGATTTCCCGACCGAACGCTGGGACGCCATCATCGCCATCAACCTGACCTCGGCGTTCCATACCACGCGACTGGCCGTGCCTGGCATGAAGCGCAAGAGCTGGGGCCGCATCATCAACATCGCTTCAGCGCATGGTCTGGTGGCGTCGGCGCAGAAGTCGGCGTATGTGGCGGCCAAGCATGGCATCGTCGGCTTTACCAAGTCGGTGGCGCTGGAGACGGCGCAGACGGGCGTGACGTCCAACGCGATCTGCCCGGGCTGGGTGCTGACGCCGCTGGTGCAGAAGCAGATTGACGCGCGCGCCGAGAAGGATGGCTTGTCAGCGCTGGAAGCCAAGAAGGATCTGCTGATGGAAAAGCAGCCTTCCGGTGAATTTGTCACGCCCGATCAGCTCGGCGCGCTGGCGGTGTTCCTGTGCAGCGACGCAGCTTCGCAAGTGCGTGGCGTGGCGTGGAACATGGATGGTGGCTGGGTGGCGCAGTAACTCGCGGACACATCAGAGGAAAAAGCCCCGCAGTTGCGGGGCTTTCTTGTTTCTGGCGACTTGCTGTCGCCTGCTGCATCGCCGCATCCTGCCTGGGCCAGCGTACAATCAGGCTTCGCTTTCTCCCGCTGTTTACGTGTAGGAGTCTTCATGCCTGTTTCGCCGCGTCTCGCTTTCGTGCAGTGCCTGAGTCCATCCGGCCTGCATCGGATGGCCTATCACGAGTGGGGCGATCCGCAGAACGCACGCGTGTTGGTGTGCGTGCACGGCCTCTCGCGCACGGGACGCGACTTCGACGTGCTGGCGCAGGCGCTGTGCAATGATTACCGCGTGATCTGCCCCGATGTGGTCGGGCGTGGCCGCTCAGACTGGCTGCTCGATCCAAAGGGTTACGTGATTCCGCAGTACGTGGCCGACATGGTTACGCTGCTGGCGCGCTTGAACGTGGAGTCGGTCGACTGGTTTGGCACGTCGATGGGCGGGCTGATCGGCATGAGCCTGGCGGGTCTGCCGAAGTCGCCGATCCGCAAGCTGCTGCTCAACGATGTGGGCCCGCGCGTGACCGAGTCATCCTTGACGCGTATCGGCGCGTACCTGGGCCTGAACGTCCGGTTCAAGACTTTCGACGAAGGGCTTGCCTATCTCAAGACGATCAGCGCATCGTTCGGGCCGCATACGCCGGAACAATGGCGCGAGCTGAACACCGCCATTCTCAAGCCACAGGGCGGTGAGTGGATTCTGCACTATGATCCGCGGCTGGCCGAACCGTTCAAGAGCGCCACGCCTGAGTTGATTGCTGCCGGCGAAGCCACGCTGTGGAAGCTCTTCGAGGCAGTTCCCGGCGAGGTGCTCATCGTGCGCGGCGCACAATCCGATCTGCTCACGCGCGAGACCGTTGAGGCCATGATGCAGCGCGGCCAGCACGTGAATACGGTGGAGATTCCCGACGTAGGCCACGCGCCGACCTTCGTCCAGCCGGACCAGGTGGCGATCGCCCACAAGTTCTTCCTCGGTCAATGACCGTTTCTGACCTCATTTGATTTGCAACATGAGCACTGAACTGAAGCGTTACAACGTTGAACATCGCTATTCCGATGCAGCCGTCTATAACGGCGTCGTCTACGTGGCCGGTCAGGTGCCTGAGATGACGCTGGATGCCGGCATCGCCGAGCAGACGGCAGAGGTGCTCGCCATCATCGACCGCGTGCTGGCCGCCAACGGCAGCGACAAGACGCGCATCCTGATGTGTCAGATCTTCCTGAAAGACATCACTGAAATTGGCGAGATGAACAAGGTATGGGATCAGTGGGTCGCCGCTGAATCCAAGAACTCGCCGCCGCGCGCCACGGTAGAGGCCGCGTTGGCCAACCCGAAGTACCGTATCGAAATCGTCGTGACGGCAGCGCTGAAGGGCTGAACCCGTCGCGTCACTGCAGGACGCATCATGGAGAACAAGACCGACCGGCCGGCCGAGGGGGCTGGCAAGGTGGCAACACCCGCGGCAGAGCAGGGCGCCAACGGTACGCTGGTTGCACGGGCGATCGAATACTTGGTGGCCAATGCCGGCGATAGCGTCACGCTGACCGGCGAGCCGCTGGAGTCGCACGCGCGCGGCACGATCGCTATCCTCGAGGGGCTGCGCGTTGATACGCCGTCGCTGCAGGCGGCCGCGCTGTTCCTGCTGCCTACGTTGGCGACTGACAACGAAATGGCGCTCGAACCCGCTTTCGGCCCCGAGGTGGTCAAACTCGTGCACGACGTGCGGCAGTTGCTGCGCATCGGCGCGATTGCCGGCATGGTGAGTCCGACGGATGCTGGCATCACGCGCAAGAACGAGGCCGAGGCGCGCCGCGCCCAGGTCGAAGCGCTGCGCAAGATGCTGCTTGCGTTCGCGCAGGACATTCGTGTGGTGCTGATCCGGCTGGCGTCGCGGTTGCAATCGCTGCGCTGGCTGGCACAAAGCAAGCGCCCCGCGCCCGAGGGTATTGCACGCGAGACGCTCGACATCTACGCGCCGCTCGCTAACCGCCTTGGCATCTGGCAACTCAAATGGGAACTCGAAGATCTCGGTTTCCGCTTCGAAGACCCCGACACCTACAAGCGCATCGCCCGCCTGCTTGACGAAAAGCGCATCGAGCGCGAAAAGTTCATCGGCGAGGCCATCGCGCAGTTGCAGAAGACGCTGCACGACGCCGGCATCCACGCCGAGGTGACCGGTCGCCCCAAGCACATCTACAGCATCTGGAAAAAGATGCGCGGCAAGGAGCTCGACTTTGCTGATCTGTACGACGTGCGCGCGTTCCGTGTCATCGTCGACGACATCAAGGATTGCTATACGGTGCTCGGTTTCGTGCACCACATGTGGCAGCCGATCCCGAAGGAGTTCGACGACTACATCTCGCGCCCGAAGGCCAACGGCTATATGTCGCTGCACACGGTGGTGATCGGTGACGACGGTCGCGCACTGGAGGTGCAGATCCGCACGCGCGAGATGCACCACTTTGCCGAGTACGGCGTGGCTGCACATTGGCGCTACAAGGAAGCCGGCAGCAAGGGCTACGCCGGCCAATTCTCTGCCAGCGAGCGCTACGACGAGAAGATCGCCTGGCTGCGCCAGTTGCTCGCCTGGAAGGACGACGCCGAACACACTGTTACGCACGAAGATTCCCCGTGGGAGCAGCTCAAGCACACCGAACTGGATGACCATATCTATGTGCTGACGCCGCAGGCGCGCGTCATCGCGTTGCCGCAGGGCGCGACGCCGGTCGACTTCGCTTACCACCTGCACAGTGATCTCGGCCACCGCTGCCGCGGCGCGCGTGTCGACGGCACGATGGTGCCGTTGAACACACCGTTGAAGAATGGGCAGACGGTGGAGATTGTGACGGTGAAGCATGGTGGCCCGTCACGCGACTGGCTGAACACCGAGTTGCACTATCTGGTCAGCCCGCGCGCGCGCACCAAGGTGCGGGCGTGGTTCAACGCACTGGAGCTGGAAGAGACGCTCTCACAGGGTCGGGCACTGATCGACAAGACCCTGCAACGCGAGGGCAAGACCGCCGTCAATCTGGAAGAGCTGGCGGCCAAGCTCGGCTACAAGACGCCGGACGATCTCTATGCTGTGGTCGCCAAGGATGAGTTGAGCCTGCGCCGCATCGAGGCTGTGCTGCGCTCGGATGGTGCGCCGCCACCCGTACCGGTTGATGACGAGGCGTTGATCACCAAGAAGAGCAAAGCGACCAGCGTAGCTCGTGGTGCCAAGAGCGGTGTGTTGGTGGTGGGCGTTGATTCGCTGCTCACGCAGATGTCGCGTTGTTGCAAGCCGGCGCCGCCGGACCCGATTGTCGGTTTCGTCACGCGTGGGCGCGGGGTGTCGATCCATCGGCAAAGCTGCGCGACGTTCCAGCAACTGGCTGCCCGCGCACCCGGCCGCGTGATTCAAACGGAGTGGGGCCAACGTAGTGATTCGGTCTATCCGATCGACATCCAGGTCGAGGCGCTGGACCGCCAGGGCCTGTTGCGAGACATCTCGGAAATTCTTTCGCGCGAGAAGATCAACGTGACCGGCGTGCGTACCCTGTCGAGCAAGGGTGTCGCCAAAATGCAGTTCACCGCCGAGGTGGCGGAGGCGACACAACTGCAGCGCGCGCTGACTTTGATCGAAGAAGTGCAAGGGGTGTTGACAGCCAGGCGCAAGTGACGGTATAGTCTTGTTCTTCGGCAGGCTCGTAGCTCAGCTGGTTAGAGCACCACCTTGACATGGTGGGGGTCGTTGGTTCGAGTCCAATCGAGCCTACCAACGCATTTAGCAGGACGCGTCGGGTAGGATGTCCAAGCCGTCATCCCTCGGGTTCGTCCCGTACAACTGAAACTAGGCGAATATGATTCAGGCACCGCGAACTACAACCGCTTCGGAGCGACAGTAGTCAAGGTGCGTTTTTCGCCCTTTGCGGTCTGCCCAAGCGGTAGATAGCGCAAATGAAAACGCGGCCTTGGCCGCGTTTTTTTTCGTCCGCGATTTCGCGTCACGCGGGGCGATCAAGCTGAGAGCACTTTGGGGTGCCCGTTCGGCATCCGATTCGACAACCTGCCACGCCAGTTCGGCGCGGCGCACGACAGAATGACAGCCGCTGTGCGCGTCTGAAGCGCACGACGGCGACTCCACAGGAGCAAGCATGATCGCAATCACGTTGCCGGACGGTTCCCGGCGCGAGTTTCCCGGCCCGGTGACGGTGGCTGAAGTGGCGCAGAGCATCAGTGCGGGGCTGGCCAAGGCTGCGCTGGCTGGTCGCGTGGATGGCCAGATGGTCGACACGAGCTACACGATCGACCGCGATGCCAAGCTCGCCATCATCACGGACAAGGACGCCGACGGCGTCGACGTGATTCGCCACTCGACGGCTCACTTGCTGGCCTACGCCGTCAAGGAGTTGTACCCCGACGCGCAGGTCACGATCGGTCCGGTCATCGACAACGGTTTCTACTACGACTTCGCTTACAAGCGTCCCTTCACGCCGGAAGACCTCATCGCTATCGAGAAGAAGATGGCCGAGCTCGCCAAGAAAGACGAGAAAGTTACGCGTGAGGTCTGGAACCGCGACGAAGCCGTCAAGCTGTTCGAGGGCATGGGCGAGAAGTACAAGGCCGAGATCATCGCGTCCATTCCGCAGGATCAGGAAATCGGTCTGTACCGCGAAGGCAATTTCGTGGATCTGTGCCGTGGCCCGCACGTGCCGTCCACGGGCAAGCTCAAGGTCTTCAAGCTGATGAAGGTGGCCGGCGCCTACTGGCGTGGCGACCACAACAACGAGATGCTCCAGCGCATCTACGGCACAGCCTGGGCCAAGAAGGAAGACCAGGAAGCCTATCTGCGCATGCTGGAAGAGGCCGAGAAGCGCGACCACCGCAAGCTTGGCCGCGAGCTCGATCTGTTCCATATCGACGAGTACTCGCCCGGCACGGTGTTCTGGCACCCCAAGGGCTGGACGCTGTGGCAAGAGATCGAGCAGTACATGCGCCGCGTGTACCGCGAGAATGGCTATCAGGAAGTGAAGGGCCCCCAGATTCTCGACAAGTCGCTGTGGGAGAAGACCGGCCACTGGGACAAGTACCGCGAGAACATGTTCATCACGGAATCGGAAAAGCGCGAATACGCGCTCAAGCCGATGAATTGCCCCGGCCACATCCTCATCTATAAGCAGGGCATCAAGAGCTACCGTGATCTGCCGCTGCGCTTCGGCGAGTTTGGCGCCTGTCACCGCAACGAGCCCTCGGGCGGCCTGCACGGCATCATGCGCGTGCGCGGCTTCACGCAAGACGACGGCCATATCTTCTGCACTGAAGACATGATTCAGGCCGAAGTCACGGCGTTCACGACGCTGCTGCAGAAGGTCTACAAGGATTTTGGCTTTACCGAGATTCTCTACAAGCTGTCCACGCGCCCGGAGAAACGCATCGGCACCGAAGAAAGCTGGGACCGCGCCGAGGCGGCTCTGGCCGAAGGCCTGCGCGCGTCGGGGTGTGAGTTCGAATACCTCCCGGGCGAGGGCGCGTTCTATGGCCCGAAGATCGAATATGTGCTTAAAGATGCACTCGGGCGCCAGTGGCAGTGCGGCACGATCCAGGTCGATCCGAACCTGCCGGAACGCCTTGACGCCGAGTTTGTTGGTGAGGACGGCGCACGCCATCGCCCCATCATGCTGCACCGCGCCATCGTGGGCAGCCTGGAGCGCTTTATCGGTATCTTGATCGAGCAATATGCCGGTGCACTGCCGACGTGGCTTTCGCCGGTGCAGGTTGCCGTGCTCAGCATCACCGATTCGCACGCCGAATACGCACAATCCGTTGTGCAATCCCTGCAAAAACAAGGATTTAGGGCGGTTGTTGATTTGCGGAATGAGAAGATTGGGTATAAAATCCGCGAGCATTCCGTGCAGAAGGTCCCCTATCAGATTGTGGTGGGTGACAAAGAGCGGGATGAAAATCAGGTGGCCGTGCGTGCCCGTGGCAACGTCGATCTAGGCTCCATGCCGCTGTCGGCGTTCGTTGAGCGACTGCAGAACGATCTCGCCAACAAGTCATGAGCTGGGCGCGGCCTGTTTTTTTGAATCTTTGAGGATATTCAACATCGCTACCGATAAGTCATCTCACCGCCTCAACCGCGAAATCACCGCGCCGGAAGTCCGGCTGACCGGGGTTGAAGGGGAACAGCTCGGCATCGTCAAACTGTTTGACGCATTGCGTCTGGCAGAAGAAAAAGACGTCGACCTGGTCGAGATCGCGCCGACCGCGCAGCCGCCCGTCTGCCGTCTGATGGACTATGGCAAGTTCCGGTATTCAGAACAGAAAAAGGCTCACGAGGCCAAGCTGAAGCAGAAGGTTATCCAGGTGAAGGAAGTCAAATTCCGTCCTGGCACCGACGACAACGACTACGACGTCAAGATGCGCAATGCGACGCGCTTCCTTGAGGATGGTGACAGGGTAAAAGTTACCTTGCGTTTCCGCGGCCGCGAAATGGCTCACCAGGAATTGGGCATGCGCGTGCTGGAGCGTATCAAGACTGACCTGGAAGAACTCGGTCAGGTTGAGCAGATGCCGAAGATGGAAGGCCGCCAGGCAGTGATGATGTTGGCACCCAAGAAGAAAAAGTAATGCAGTGGCGGCCGGACGATTCCGGCTGCGCTGAGCAGGTTTCAGACGGAAACGTCGGAAAACGCAGCGGGTTAGGGGTGAAAGCCCCGAGCCTGCCGCGATACAACAAGTGAGTCCGGGTCTTGCAAGTGTCGGCGCCAGCCGTCCACCTGGCTTCATGTCAAAAGCGGAGTTGTTCCATGCCGAAGATGAAGACGAAGAAAAGCGCCTCCAAGCGCTTTACTGCCCGTCCTGGTGGCACGATCAAACGTGGCCAAGCCTTCAAGCGTCACATCCTGACCAAGAAGACCACCAAGAACAAGCGTCACCTGCGCGGTACCGAGGGCGTCCATGAGACGAACCTGAAGTCCGTTCGCGCAATGATGCCGTACGCCTAACCCTAACTAACTACGAAAGGAGCATTTCATGCCTCGAGTAAAACGTGGGGTCACAGCGCGGGCCCGTCATAAGAAGGTTATCAGCGCAGCCAAGGGTTACCGCGGCCGCCGCAATAACGTCTATCGCATCGCCAAGCAGGCGGTCATGCGTGCTGGTCAGTACGCTTACCGCGATCGTCGCAACAAGAAGCGCGTGTTCCGCGCACTCTGGATTGCACGTATCAACGCTGGCGCACGCGAGCATGGCCTGACCTACAGCAAGTTCATGAACGGCCTGAAGAAGGCGTCCATCGAGCTGGACCGCAAGGTGCTGTCGGACATGGCCATTCACGACAAGGTGGCTTTTGCCGCCATCGTGAACCAGGTGAAAGCCAACGTCGCCTGATTGGATTAGCCGGGCAAGCCGCTGGAATTGCCCAACAGTTTGCCGGCTAGTCACCCTGACGGGGCTCTTACCGAGCCCCGTTTTTTATTCCGCGTATTCCGCGATCCCGAATCACCCGAATTTTTTCGCCCGCCTTCCCATGTCACTGGATCTGGATCAAGTCGTCGCTGATGCCCAAACCGCGTTTGCCTCTGTAGAGGACAACGCCTCGCTGGAAAACGAGAAAGCACGCTTTCTCGGCAAGTCCGGCGTGCTGACCGACTTGCTCAAGGGCCTCGGTAAGCTCGATCCGGAGACGCGCAAGTCCGAAGGCGCGCGCATCAACCAGGCCAAGAGCCGCGTTGAAGAAGCCCTGACCGCCCGCCGCCAGGCGCTCGCCGATGCGCTCATGAATGCGCGTCTGGCCGCCGAAGCAATCGACGTGACGCTGCCTGGCCGCGATGTGGCCGAAGGTAGCCTGCACCCGGTGATGAACACCTGGGAGCGCGTCGCCAAGATCTTCGGTTCGATTGGTTTCGATGTGGCCGACGGCCCCGAAATCGAATCCGACTGGATGAATTTCACGGCGCTGAACAACCCGGACAACCATCCGGCGCGCTCGATGCAGGACACCTTCTACATCGATGGCCGCGACAGCGAAGACAAGCTTCTGCTGCTGCGCACGCACACCAGCCCGATGCAGGTGCGCTACGCCCGCATGCACGTCGAGAAGTACAAGCACCTCGACCGCATCCCCCCGATCAAGGTCATCGCGCCGGGCCGCACGTATCGCGTTGACAGCGACGCCACGCACTCGCCGATGTTCCACCAGGTCGAAGGCCTCTGGATTGCCGACAACATCAGCTTTGCCGACCTGAAGGGCGTCTACACCGACTTCCTGCGCAAATTTTTCGAGCGCGACGACATCAACGTGCGCTTCCGCCCGTCGTACTTCCCGTTCACCGAGCCGTCGGCCGAGATCGACATGGCGTTCGGCAACGGCAAATGGCTGGAGATTTCCGGTTCCGGCCAGGTGCACCCGACCGTGGTGCGCAACATGGGCCTGGACCCGGAGCGTTACATCGGCTTTGCGTTCGGCTCCGGCCTAGAGCGCCTGACGATGCTGCGCTATGGCATTAATGATCTGCGCCTGTTCTTCGAGGGTGATGTGCGTTTCCTGCGGCAGTTCGCGTAAGAACTGATCGTTCGCAGTTTCGTCACCTTGCCCCGTTAATCGAATTCTTCTTTCTGTCGCGCCATGCAATTTCCGGAATCCTGGCTTCGCAGTTTCGTCAATCCGCCGATCACCACTGACGAGCTTTCCCATCGCCTGACGATGGCGGGCCTCGAAGTGGAAGAGGTCGACCCCGTCGCGCCGCCGTTCTCGCAGATCGTCGTCGGCCATGTGGTCGAGGTGAACAAGCACCCGGACGCCGATCGCCTGAACGTCTGCAAGGTCGATGCGGGCACGGGCGAGCTGCTGCAAATTGTTTGCGGCGCACCGAATGTTTCGGTGGGCATCAAAGTGCCGTGCGCAATGGTGGGTGCCGAACTGCCGCCGGGTGAAGACGGCAAGCCTTTCAAGATCAAGGTCGGCAAGCTGCGCGGCGTGGAGAGCTACGGCATGCTGTGCTCAGCGCGCGAGCTGAAGCTGTCGGAAGACCACGGTGGCCTGCTGATCCTGCCGGAAGATACGCCGGTCGGAGCGGACATCCGCAAGGTGCTGGATCTGGATGACCAGATCTTCGTCATCAAGCTCACGCCCAACAAGGCGGACTGCCTGTCGATTCATGGTGTGGCGCGTGAAGTGTCTGCGCTGACGGGCGCACCGATTGCGATGCCGTCGATGGCGCCGGTGGCCGTGACGCTCGCTGACAAGCTGCCGGTCAAGGTGGAAGCGCCGGACCTGTGCGGCCGCTTTTCGGGCCGCATCATCCGCGGCGTGAACGCACACGCGAAGACACCGGCATGGATGGTCTCGCGCATCGAACGTGCGGGCATGCGCAGCGTGTCTGCACTGGTCGATATCTCCAACTACGTGATGCTGGAGCTGGGCCGCCCGTCGCATGTGTTTGATCTGGACAAGATCCACGGCGGCCTGACGGTGCGCTGGGGCAAGGCGGGCGAAGAGCTCAAGCTGCTCAACGGCGACACCATCAAGGTCGACGAGAAAGTTGGCGTGATTGCCGACGAGCAGGCTATCGAAAGCCTGGCTGGCATCATGGGCGGCGACAAGACCGCCGTCACGCTCGACACGCAAAACATCTACGTTGAAGCTGCGTTCTGGTGGCCTGAGGCGATTCAGGGGCGCGGCCGTCGCTACAACTTCTCGACCGACGCCGGCCACCGCTTCGAGCGCGGCGTCGATTACGCGACCACCGTTGAGCATATCGAGCGCATCAGCGCGCTGATCCTCGAAATCTGCGGCGGCCAGGCCGGCCCGATCGATGATCAGATCGTCAATCTGCCAAGGCGCGAGCCGGTACGTATGCGCGTGGCGCGTGCCGCGCGTGTGCTCGGCATTCCGCTGTCGCATGAAGTTGTGGCGGATGTGTTCAAGCGTCTCGCCCTCACGTTCAGCGTGGATGGCGATGTGTTCATCGTCGAGCCACCGTCGTATCGTTTTGACCTCGAGATCGAGGAAGACCTGATTGAAGAGGTCGCCCGCATTTACGGCTTCGAGCAGATTCCGGCCAAGCCGCCCGTTGCTGAAAATGAGATGCGCTCGACCGACGAGGCACGCCGCACGATGCACGATGTCCGTCACGCGGTGGCCGCGCGCGACTACCACGAGGTCGTCAACTTTGCTTTCGTCGAGACGGAGTGGGAAGCCGATTTTGCTGGCAATACCAACCCGATTCCGCTGCTGAACCCGATCGCCAGCCAGTACTCGGTGATGCGCAGCACGCTCATCGGCGGCCTGCTCGACAAGGTGCGTTACAACCTGAATCGCAAGGCTTCGCGCGTGCGCATGTTCGAGGTGGGCCGTGTTTTCCATCGCGATGCGGGCGTGGCTGACGGTGGTCTGTCGATCGCTGGCTACGCGCAACCGATGATGGCGGGTGGTATCGCTTACGGCCCGGCCAAGGGAGAGCAGTGGGGCGTGCAAACGCGTGCTGTTGATTTCTTCGATGTGAAGGGCGATGTGGAATCGTTGTTGTGGCCGCTGCAGGCACGCTTCGAGCGCGCTGAGCATCCGGCGCTGCATCCGGGGCGCTCCGCACGTGTGGTGCTGAATGATCGCGCCATCGGCTGGATCGGTGAGCTGCATCCGCGCTGGCTGCAAAAGTACGATCTGCCGACCGCACCGGTGGTGTGGGAGTTGGAGCTCGACGCTATCACCGCGATCGGTTTGCCGAAGTATCGTGAAGTGCCGCGCGTGCCGGCCGTGACGCGCGACATCGCACTGGTCGTGCGACAGGACGTAGCAGTTCAAGATCTCGTGGATACCTTCGAGAAGACTGCCGTCGGCGCGCCATGGCAACGTTATCTGCAGGGGGTTGTGCTGTTCGACGAGTTCCGTCCGAAGGCCGCTACGGCGGCCATTGGAGCGCAGGAGAAAAGCCTTGCCTTCAGAATTACGTTGCAAGATACTGACAGCACCCTTCAGGACGACATTGTCGAGGCCGCCACACAGCAACTGATTCGAGCGGCCGGCGATGCATTCGGCGCGCGCCTGCGTGCCTGACGTCTCAGACGTCCGCATTGCGCTAGAGACAGCTCGAACGAAACTCCGCATTCGGATCGATCAACGCCCAAGCGAATCCTATGAACGATCAACACGCGCCCGCGCTGGCGGCATCTTTGGACGACTCGCTCGGTTCTTCTTCGGCAGCTCTGGCTGACGCGCGTGATGCGCGCGGCCAAGACGTGCCGACGCTCACCAAGGCCGAGCTTGCCGAGATGCTGTTCGAGCAGGTCGGTCTGAACAAGCGTGAATCGAAGGACATGGTCGAGGCGTTTTTCGACGTGATTCGCGAGGCGCTCGAACAGGGGGACAGTGTCAAACTGTCCGGCTTCGGCAACTTCCAGTTGCGCGATAAGCCGCAGCGCCCGGGCCGCAATCCGAAGACCGGGGAGATCATCCCGATCACGGCGCGCCGTGTCGTCACGTTCCACGCAAGCCAGAAGCTCAAGGCGCTCGTTGAAGAGCGTGTCGAGCCGATGCCTGCGGGCGTTGCGTAATTCTGTCGCTCTGTAATTCCGTTGTTTCTGCTGTTCCGTCCACCCCGGATCTTTTCGCCTGCCCTTCATGGCCGCCGATAAACACACGGAGCGGGTCAACCTGCCGCCGATTCCTGCCAAGCGCTACTTCACCATTGGTGAGGTGAGTGATCTGTGTGCTGTCAAACCGCACGTGTTGCGCTATTGGGAGCAGGAGTTCACGCAGCTCAAGCCCGTCAAGCGGCGCGGCAATCGTCGGTATTACCAGCACCATGAAGTGCTGTTGATCCGGCGTATTCGCGAGCTGCTGTACGAACAGGGCTTCACGATCAATGGCGCGCGCAACCGACTCGATGAGTTGCGTCATGGTGTGGGTGCTGCGCCCGTGCATGCTGCTGAGTCAGAAATCGATGCCCCTGCGACGACACCTCTGGTGACGGGCGGCGCGGTGGACGTGCCGAGCTTGCGCCTTGCGTTGCAATCGGTGCTGGAAATTTTGCACAGCGATAAACCCTAAGCGCACGCGGCGCCCCACTAGTCATCTGTGCGGCAGCTCTGTTATACTTTCATGCTTGTTCGGGGCGTAGCGCAGCCTGGTAGCGTACCTGCATGGGGTGCAGGTGGTCGGAGGTTCAAATCCTCTCGCCCCGACCAGAAAAATCGAAGGACTTACGGTGATGAGCCGTAAGTCCTTTTTGTTTTTTTCGGGGACATCACACGCGTATGCGCGCGGCTTCAGGTCATGAGCCAGTTTCGGTATAGCGACGGCGAAGTCGATGCCGTCTATCGGGTGATCCGCGAGCGGCGAGACATGCGCCATTTCCGGCCCGACCCACTTGATGCGGCACTGCTGACACGTCTGTTAGAAGCCGCTCACCTTGGCCCCAGCGTCGGCTTCATGCAGCCCTGGCGCTTCATCCACATCACAGATCGAGGCCTGCGGGCTCGTGTGCACGCGCTGGTCGAAACCGAGCGCCAGCAGACTGCCGTTGCGCTGGGTGAGCGGCAGGATGATTTCATGCGGCTCAAGGTGGAGGGCATTCTGGAGTGCGGAGAGGTCCTGGTGGCGGCGCTGATGGACGGCCGCGAGCGGCATGTTTTTGGCCGTCGCACGCTGCCAGAGATGGATCTTGCCTCGGTCGCTTGCGCGATCCAGAACATGTGGCTCGCCGCCCGGGCTGAAGGGGTCGGGATGGGGTGGGTCTCCCTCTTTGATCCCGAGCAGTTGTCCGAACTGCTTCATCTGCCGTTGGGCGCCAAACCGATCGCAGTGCTGTGCCTGGGGTATGTAGATGAGTTCTACGACCAGCCGATGCTGGAGCAGCAACGGTGGGCAGCGCGGCAGCCACTCCATGAACTGCTGTTCGAGAACGGTTGGGGTAATCCAAGCCCGCTTGCTGATAGCGCCCAGAGCCGCTCCGACCAAGAGATCTAGCTCAAGACGAGGTCGTCGCGCGCGCGGGCCCAGCGGTTGCCCGTCGGTATCGCGCCGGCGTCATCCCCAGTTGCTGCTTGAACGCCTTGCCGAACGCCGCTTCGGATTGATAGCCAACGCGGGCGCTGATTTCACCCACACTCAGCCGCGTATGAATCAACGCATCGCAAGCCATGGTCATGCGCACGCGCGTGAGGAAATCCCACACGGTCATGTCAGCGCGTGCCTTGAAGTGGCGCGCATAGGTGGCGCGGGACATGGCAGCCAGGTCGGCCAGGACATCAATGGTCCACGCATACTCAGGCGTGGTGAGCATGGCTTGCACGGACGTGCTGAGACGTGTGTCCGATAGCAACGTGAGCGTACCCGGGCCGGCATTCTCGCGCTGGCCGTAGACGCGCAGCGCAAGCGTCAGCAGCGCTTGGCTCAACGATGTGACGATTGCCAGCGCACCGGGGGCGCGCGTCTCAGCCTCGCTGCGCATCATGCCAATGACGGCTTGCAGCGCTGGAAACGAAGCACTATCACTCAAGGACACATGCAGCGGGTCGGGCAGCGTGCGCACCAGCAATGTGGTCGAGCCAGGCTCGTGCACGAAGCGACCGCAGAGCAGGTCGACCTCGGCAGCGCCACGGCCGGTCAGTTGCAGCGGGAGCATGCCGTCATGCGATGCGCGCGGTTTGCGCACGGGCGCGTTGGCCGCGCTTGCCGTGTCATGGATGGTATGTGCGTGGCCGCGCGGGAAGAGGATGAAATCACCTTCGCGCAGAGTGAGTGTGCGGCCACCCGTTTCTACCAGACATGTGCCAGCCAGCACCAGATGGAAGATCGCCTGACCGTTCGGCTCGGGATCATGCGGAATCGAGAATGGCCCTTGAAATAGGCAGCGCAAATCAAGACTGGCCTGTGGGCGGGTCAATTGGATGAATTGGCTGAGCGCATCCATTGAGACGATCTCGATAGAAATTGGTTGAATCGAGTATTCAACGGATTGGCCACAAAGACAATACTCTTTCCAACGGCACAGGCATCCGGCCAGTGCCACACCACCGGGAGCACATCATGCTGAACTGGGTTGAGTATCGGAAGGAACTGTTGGGGCGCATTGGCGAGATCGGCAAGATCACGCCAGATACGGTCAAAGGCTATCAAACGCTGTCGGGAGCAAAGACCGGTAGCCTGGATGCCAAGACGCGTGAACTGATTGCCCTGGCCGTGGCGGTGACGACACGTTGCGATGGCTGTATCACTGTGCATACCGCCGAAGCGCTCAAGCATGGCGCCACGCATGAAGAGATTGCGGATGCGTTGAGCGTAGCGATCTCGCTCAACGCGGGGGCGGCGCTGGTGTACTCGGCGCGCGTGATGGACGCGGTGCAGGCGTATGAGAAGGCCTAGGAGCCTCGCCGCGGCCGCTTTTGCTATCGGGTGATCCGCAGGCGGCAGGTGGCCTGACGCGTTTCACCCGGGGCGAGCAGGTGCAGGCCCTCGCCGTGGTGGATGGCGTTGGGCAGGCCCATCCAAGGCTCAACGCAGTAGAAGTCGGACGTGGCGTTTTCCGTCCAGGTGGTGATGGCGTGCCAGGGCACTGGCGCGCCGTCCACTTCGATGCGGATGCGGCGGCCAAGCGGCGCGTCTGCGTTCGGCGGAATGGCGAGCGTGGCCGCGCCGGCGTTGTCGAGCAGGTGATAGCGGTCCTGCAGCGTTGGGTCGTCCAGGTGGTACGTTGCTTGTCCAGGCTCTGGCGTATCAAGGCTGCCGTCAGCCAGCTGGCGTGAAAGCCGCGATGTCGGCATCGACAGCACAGCCGCGCTGCGCAACGTATGCGGCAGCGCGATGTAGAAATGGTGCCCGGCGTAAAACGGCATCGGCGCCTGGGCATCGCCGTTATCGAGATGCTTGACCGAGAACGTTGCCTCCAGCCCGTCGATCAGCAGTCGATATGTGATGCGAAATTCGAACGCAAACGGATAGCCTTCGCGCGTTTGCGGCCGATCGCGCAGCAGCATGACGATGTGCGTGTCGCTCGCGTCTTCCACCTCAAACGGCAGGTCGCGTGCAAAGCCGTGTTGCGGCAAGGTATGTACTTGCCCGCGTGCGTCGCGCCACTGGCCGATCTTGCCGTCGACAAAATGCCGGCCGATGAAGGGAAACAGCAACGGATTGCCGCCACGTACCTTGGCCAGGTTGGACCAGTCCGCATGCTCCGGCCAGAACAGGATCTCTTCACCGAGATGGCGCCAGCGCACGAGTCGGCCACCGGCCTCCGGCGCGAGCAGCAGCATTGAGCCTTCTGCGCTCGGGTCGTCAACACCTCCGATGCGGACGAGTGAGCGGTCTTGGAAGTGTGCGGTGGGCAGGTCGTGCATGCGTGGTCGGGCAGAGTGACTTGTTGGTGTGGGGTTCGCGTACTAGATTGTCAATGCGTTTTGCCCGGAGGGAAACCATGTCGGCCAGCCGTTACGCCAACCCGTTCGCCAGTTGCACTGGCAGCGCGCGCAGCCTGATGCATCTCGCACACACTGTTCCACCCCCTGACGAGCCATCGCCGCCGGGTATTCCTCCTGATCTGCCGTCACCCGACGAACCCCCGCCGCCGGTAGAGCAGCCCGAGATGTTGCGGCTGTGACGCGCTGTTACCAATCGTCACAGCTTTACGCAAAGCGGTTCGTAAGATAGCGTCAGTCCCTGCGCGACTTGCGCATTTCTACAACGACAATACGAGCCCAATCATGTCGATTCTTCCGCGTCTGACTCTGTGTGCTGTGCTAGCGGCTTCTATGGCCGGCTGTGTGGTGGCTCCGCCGCAGCAAACTCGCACGGTGGTGGTGCATGAACCCGCCCCGGCGCCGGCTCCAGCACCGGTTGATCCGCGTGCCCGTTTTGAGCAGGTGCAGGGCCGCCTCGCTGAGGAATTCCATCGCGTTGACGTGCGCCAGTCGCAGGGCTATATCGATCCGTACCGCGGCGACGGCCTGCGTGACCGCCTGCGTCGCATCCGTCAGGAGGCCAACGACATGGCCAGCCAGCACAACGGTGGCCTGTCCGGCGACGAACAACATGCGTTGAACGACGAACTCGGCGCCGTGGCACGCGACATCAACCGTTAAGCCGCTTCTCCCTTCCTACCATTCGCCGATGCTGCGCTGCGGTATCGGCGAAATGCATTGTTGCGCAGCCGAGCGTGCACATTCGCTGCGCACCGGGCGGAAGCTGATACGCTTGCGTTCCTCCTGAACGTGCAAGCCTGCATCTGACGCGGCTTGCTGTGGCCCGTCCTGACGGCCTTCTGCCGTGCGAAAGATCATCCACTGCGACTGCGACTGCTTCTACGCCGCCATCGAGATGCGCGATGACCCGCGCCTGGTCGGCAAGCCGCTGGCTGTCGGCGGGCGGCCCGAGCGGCGCGGTGTGGTGGCCACCTGCAACTACGAAGCACGCAAGTTCGGCATCCACTCCGCAATGCCCATGTCGCAGGCGGTCAAGCGTTGTCCGGACTTGCTGATCGTGCCGCCGTCCATGGACAAGTACCGCCAGGTTGCGCGCCAGATCTTCGCGATTTATCACAGCTATACCGCGCTGGTGGAGCCGCTCTCGCTGGACGAGGCTTACCTCGACGTGAGCGACAGCCCGATGCTCGCTGGCAGCGGCACCCGCATCGCAGAGGACATCCGCCGCCGCGTGCGGGAAGAGATCGGTATCACCGTGTCGGCAGGGGTGGCGCCCAACAAGTTCATCGCCAAGATCGCGAGCGATTGGAAAAAGCCCGACGGCCTGTTTGTGGTGCGACCGGAGCAGGTGGATGCCTTTGTGGCCGAGCTGCCTGTGGAGCGCCTGTTTGGTGTGGGCAAGGTGACGGCCGCCAAGCTGCGCCGGCTGGGCGCTGAAACGTGCGCAGACCTGCGTAGTTGGGGCACAGACCGGTTGCAGCAGCATTTTGGCGTCTTCGGTTTTCGGTTGCATGACCTCTGCCGCGGTGTTGACCACCGGCAGGTGCAACCTTCGCAGATCCGCAAGTCCGTCAGCGTGGAAGAGACGTACGCGACTGACCTGCGCACGCTCGACGATTGCCAGCGCGAGCTGACCATTCTCGTCGAGCAGCTTGCCGCACGCGTTGAACGTGCCCGCGCCGCCGACATGATCCACAAGACGTACGTCAAGCTGCGCTTCGCGGATTTTCGTGGCACGACGGTCGAATGTATTCACCCGAAGGTGTCGTTGCCGGTGTTCTCGAAATTGCTGACGCAGGGTTTCGAGCGGCGGCAGATTCCCGTGCGGTTGCTGGGCGTCGGGGTGCGTCTGTACGAGTCCGACGCGCACGCGCGTCAACAGACGCTATTCGCAGAAGATGCCGACTCGATTGAGTGAGCCTCAATTGTTGTGAGTTGTTGTGACTCACGCCAGTCGGATACGAATTGTCCTATTTTCTTGTCTGCATCACGGCGATGTGGAAGGGCGGACGTCGCCAACGGGTAAAATGCCCGCTTTTTGCAAAAATCCGCCGCCGCGCGCCACACGTGCGCGACAGTGCATCCGTACCCACGGAGGCACGCAGACAGGAGACGCAGTCAATGAGTTTGTTTCGTACCAAAAACGTGGATCACATGATCCGCACGGGCCACAGCGACACCGGCCTGAAGAAAGTCCTTGGGCCCCTGGACCTGACGTTCCTGGGCGTCGGCGCCATCATCGGCACCGGCATCTTCGTGCTCACAGGCACGGGCGCGCTGACCGCCGGTCCCGCGCTGACGTTGTCGTTTGTGGTTGCTGCGCTGGCCTGCGGGTTTGCCGCGCTGTGCTACGCCGAGTTCGCCTCGACTATCCCCGTGTCGGGCTCGATCTATACCTACGCCTACGCAACGATGGGCGAGCTGGTTGCCTGGATCATCGGCTGGGACCTGATGCTCGAATATGGCCTGGCGACTTCCGCCGTGTCGGTCGGCTGGTCCGGCTACTTCCAATCGTTGTTGTCGGGTTTCGGCCTTCACCTGCCGGTGGCGCTGACGGCGGCGCCGGGTGCCATCCCGGGCGTGCAGACGCTGTTCAACCTGCCTGCGCTGGTGATCATGCTGCTCATTACCACTGTGCTGTCGTTCGGCGTGCGTGAATCGGCGCGTGCCAACAACGTCATGGTGGTGATCAAGGTGACGGTGGTGCTGCTGTTCATCTTCGTGGGCGTGCGCCACGTGCAGCCGGCTAACTGGCAACCGTTCATGCCGTTCGGCATGGAGGGCGTGTTCGGTGCCGCGGCCATCGTGTTCTTTGCCTTTATCGGCTTCGACGCAGTCACCTCTGCGGCGGAAGAGGTGCGCAACCCCAAGCGCGACCTGCCGATCGGCATCATCGGTTCGCTGGCAGTCTGCACGATCCTCTATGTGGTGGTGGCTGCCATCATGACCGGTATCGTGCCGTTCACGAAGTTCGCAGGCGTTGACCACCCGGTGTCGCTGGCGCTGCAGATGGCGGGCGAAGGCTGGGTCGCGGGTTTTGTTGACCTGGGTGCCATCATCGGCATGACCACGGTGATCCTGGTGATGGCTTACGGTCAGACCCGCATCATCTTCGCCATGTCACGTGACGGGCTGCTGCCCAAGCGCCTGTCGCACATCCACCCGCGCTACGCGACGCCGTTCCTGAACACGTGGGTGGTCGGTATCGTGTTTGCGGTGATCGCCGCGTTCGTGCCGCTGAACGTGCTGGCCGAACTGATCAACATTGGTACGTTGGCAGCGTTCTCGCTCATCGCGGTGGCGGTGCTGGTGCTGCGCCGTACGCGTCCGGACCTGCATCGCGGTTTCCGCTGCCCGGGCGTTCCGGTGGTGCCGCTGCTGGCCATCGGCATGTGTCTGTTCCTGATGAGCCATCTGCAGGCCGTGACCTGGATCGCCTTTGCGGTTTGGGTAGTGATCGGCCTGCTGGTGTACTTCGGCTATGCGCGCCGCCGCTCGCTGCTGCATACGTCGCAGCAAGGTGCCTCTCCGGCCTCGGAGACGGCGCGCTGATCGTCTGGCCGCCTAACGGCATAGCGGCGCGGAAACCGCTTGCAGGATTTCCGCGTCGCGCGGCCGCTCGATGAAGGCGGTCAGATTCACATCGGCCGAACGCGCATTGGCGGGCAGGGGAATGTCGCCTTGCCATTGCGTGCTCGCGCCCGTCAACCGGATTGGCCCGATCCATTCCCTGACGACATGGTCGTGGCGTAGCTCCACACCGCCGTTCTCGCCGCCACTTGGGTGGCTCACCAGGTTGTTTTGTGTCAGTGCGATCCACGCGACGGTTGAGCTGGCATCGTTGACTGCGCTCGGCCGCAACGTGAAGCGCGCGCGGGTTTGCAGAGCTGCACGTGGCGTGTTCGCGGCGGTGGCATCGAGTGTGATATCCGCCATGGCAGGTTGTGCGTTGCGTGCTGCAATAGCGCGAGAGAAGTCGGCGCGATCCGCCCAGCGCCGCAACTCGCGGCCGGAGACGAAGACTTCCGGCGTGTAGATCGTTGGCGCATTCGTGGCGTCGCCCAGTGCACGCTGCCGCGCAGAGAAGGCCGCACGGCCGAATGTGTCTTTCCAGCCGAGGCCGTCCCAGTAGTCGACATGCAGCGCAAGGGGAATCCAATGTTGCAGGTCAGCCGGCGTGCGACTCAGCCAGCGGTCCGCCGGCGGGCAACTATTACAACCCTCGGATGTATAGAGTTCAACAACCGCAACCGTGTGCGGTGGGCTTTGAACGTGCAGCGCTGCACAATCAGCGGCCTGCACGGCGCGCGTGACGCTTGTCAGCGCCAGCAATGTCAGTGTTGCGCTGACACGAAAGTGTCGCAAACGGTGTGGTTGGATGCGCATGATGGTCTCCTGGCCTGCATGTCGGCACGGGCTTTGCATGTGGCTCCCGCTTTGCTTAGTCGGGTGGCGCTCGCAGTCCTGACAAAAAAGCATAACTATGGTGAAGGGCGTGCGAGCCCTGATGCCGCCTGGGATAGCGAGCTAGAGCCCTTGTTCGGGTTCTCTGGCTTTGCCGATGCGGTTCGCACGCGCGGCGCAAGCTATGGTTAAAATGAATCTCGCGGTCAGACACAATGTTTGACGGAATCGTGCCGGCCCCCCCGCACGGTTTCCACGCAACAGCGTGTGCGTTGTTGTCCATTGCAATCGGAGGGCTTTAACGATGGAAATCAAGTTCGAAAAGAAAGAGGCGTACGACATCAACAACGAAGGCCTGCTGTTCGACGCGTTGGTCGATGGCGAAAAGGTGACTTGCGTGGCAACGCGCGAGGCCCTGTGGGAAGGCCTGGAAGGTGATCAGGTGTTGTCGCTCCAAGCGGCCTTTGAGGCCGGCCAGGATCGGATCCAGGATGCTGCCCGCGTGCTGATTGCCGACGGTGTGCAGCGATCCAATGGGTTGACCGATTTGCCGCAGCCGGTCGTGGTCAAGCGCGTGCATATCGCCGTGGCTTGAGCGCGGTCGATTGCCTCCGCAGGCATCGGCGCGTCCGATAGGTCTGCATGGTGGACGCACGTCCACCGTTCTGAAAAAGCCGGTCCACGTGACCGGTTTTTTCATTGCCGATGTTCCAGTGTTTCCCGACTTGACAGAGCCGTCATCTGGCTAGATGATTAACATGTTAATTAAATGGGTGGCTTGATGCTGGCCCGAAGCCAAGGAGGCAAGGATGCGGCGAGGCAGAGTGGCATTGCCGGATGGTCGGGCGAACGATATCGCATGGGCAACAACGGCGTCTGAAGATGCCGAGGCGGGTGCCACGCAGCATTGGCTGCCACCCGTCGAGGGCGTCGTCGTCGGTGCGTTGCTGAACTACCGTGGCGAGTTGGCGATGTTGGACGATGCACTCTCCGCGCCGCCTTACCAAGCACCACCCAAAGCGCCCATCCTGTACATCAAGCCGGCCAACACGCTTGTTGGGCACGGCCGCGATGTGGTTCTGCCGGTCGACGTTGACGCGGTTTGGGCCGGCGCCTGCCTGGGCGTGGCGATTGGCCGCACCGCCACACGCGTGAGCGCCGCGCAGGCTCACGCATTCATTGCCGGCTACACCATCGTGAATGATCTGACCGTGCCGCATGCCAGCTACTACCGCCCGGCGATCCGTCACAAGTGTCGTGATGGTTTCTGCCCCATCGGCCCCTGGGTAGTGGATCGAAGCGATGTGCCCAATGAGGACGCACTGGACATCACCGTGCGTATCAACGGCGAAATCAGGCAACGCGCTTCTACCGCAACGCTGGTGCGTCCGATCGCGCAACTGTTGGCCGACGTGACAGCCTTCATGACGCTCAATGCGGGAGACGTGCTGCTTGTCGGCATGCCAGAGAACCCGCCGCTGGCGCGCGCTGGTGACCACATCGATATCGACATTGCCAACATCGGCACCCTGACAACGCGGCTGGTCCGCCACGCGCAGGAGGACTCGCAATGAAGCGCGCACGCATCGCCTATGACGGGGCGATCCATGCAGCGACCGCCGTACCTGGTGACGACACTCGTTTGCAGCTTGCCGATGGCCGCGTGCTGCATGAAAACGAAGTGATCTGGTTGCCACCGGTCGAGCCGCGCACGATCTTCGCGTTGGGTTTGAACTATGCCGATCACGCCAAGGAACTCGCTTTCAAGGCGCCTGAAGAGCCGCTCGCATTCCTGAAGGGGCCGAACACGCTGATCGGTCACCGCGCGCACACCGTGCGCCCCGCGGGTGTGGCCTTCATGCATTACGAGTGCGAACTGGTTGTGGTGATCGGCAAGACTGCACGCGACGTGCCGCGTGAACGTGCCTATGAGGTTGTGGCTGGCTACACCGTGGCCAATGACTATGCCATTCGCGATTACCTCGAAAACTACTACCGCCCAAATCTACGCGTGAAGAGCCGTGACACGTGCACGCCCATCGGTCCATGGCTGGTCGACCGCGACGACGTGCCCGACCCGATGAACCTCACCCTGCGCACCACCGTCAACGGCCGTGTTACGCAGGGAGGCAGTACGCGCGACATGATCTTCGACATCCCGGCGCTGATCGCATGGTTCTCCAGCTTCATGACGCTCGAAGCCGGCGACATGATCCTGACCGGTACGCCCGAGGGCTTGGCCGACACGCAACCCGGCGACGAGGTCGTCACCGAAATCGAAGGCATCGGGCGATTGGTCAGCACCATCGCCGCAGAACAACCGAGCAAGGAGCCCGCATGAACACGCGCATGCATGCCGTCAGCATGGACCCCGTCAAACACTGGATCGACGGCCGTCAAATCGACAGCGCCGAGCGTTTCATTACCACCAACCCGGCCACGGGTGAGGCGATTGCCGAGGTGGCTTCGGGCGGCGAGGCGGAGATCAACGCAGCAGTGGCGGCGGCCAAGGCGGCATTCCCCGCGTGGGCCAATACCCCGGCCAAGCAACGCGCCAAGCTGATGCGCCGCCTGGGCGAGCTGATCGAGCAGAACGTGCCGCACCTTGCCGCGCTGGAGACGATGGACACCGGTTTGCCGATCGCTCAGACGAGCAAGCAGCTGATTCCGCGCGCATCGGAGAACTTCCACTTCTTTGCCGAGGTATGCACGCAGATCAACGGCCGCACATACCCGGTCGACGACCAGATGCTGAACTACACGCTGTATCAGCCGGTGGGCGTGTGCGCGCTGATCTCGCCGTGGAACGTGCCATTCATGACGGCCACCTGGAAGGTTGCGCCGTGCCTGGCGCTGGGCAACACGGCGGTGCTGAAGATGTCGGAGCTGTCACCGTTGACGGCGGATCAGCTGGGCCGTCTGGCGCTGGAAGCCGGCATTCCACCCGGTGTACTGAATGTGGTGCAAGGCTACGGCGCAACCGCTGGCGATGCGCTTGTGCGGCATCCGGACGTCCGCGTGGTGTCCTTCACGGGCGGCACCGCCACCGGCAAGCGGATCATGGAGCGCGCTGGCCTGAAGAAGTTTTCGATGGAACTGGGCGGCAAATCGCCCGTGCTGATCTTTGATGACGCCGATCTGGAGCGCGCGTTGGACGCATCGCTCTTCACCATCTTCTCGATCAACGGTGAGCGCTGCACCGCCGGCTCGCGCATCTTCGTGCAGGAGAGCGTGTATGACGACTTTGTGCGCAAGTTTGCCGAGCGGGCCAAGCGCCTTGTGGTGGGTGACCCAGGGGATGAGAAAACCAACGTCGGCTCGATGATCACGCGCGCGCACTGGGAAAAGGTGACGGGATACATCCGCCTGGGCGAGCAGGAAGGCGCCAAGATTCTAGCGGGGGGGGCGGATAAGCCGGCAGGTCTGCCGGAGCACCTGAAGAACGGCAACTTTGTCGCGCCGACGGTGCTGGCCAACGTCGATAACCGCATGCGCGTGGCCCAGGAAGAGATCTTTGGCCCCGTGGCGTGCCTGATCCCGTTCAAGGACGAGGCGGATGGCCTGAAGCTCGCCAACGACGTGGAATACGGCCTGGCCTCATATATCTGGACACAGGATGTGGGCAAGGTGCATCGACTGGCGCGCGGCATTGAGGCGGGCATGGTGTTCGTCAACAGCCAGAACGTGCGCGACCTGCGTCAGCCGTTTGGCGGCGTGAAGGCATCCGGCACCGGGCGCGAGGGCGGCGAGTACAGTCTGGAGGTATTTGCCGAGATCAAGAACGTCTGCATTTCAATGGGCAGCCACCATATCCCGCGCTGGGGCGTGTGACACGCCGCAAGACAACGCAAGACAATCAAAGACAAGGGCGGAAGGAGACACCATGGGAAAGCTGGCCTTGGCCGCGAAGATCACCCACGTACCGTCGATGTACCTGTCAGAACTTTCCGGCAAGCACTACGGCTGCCGGGCGGCTGCCATCGATGGGCACCGCATCATTGGGCAGCGTTGCCGGGATCTGGGCGTGGACACCATCGTCGTGTCCGACGTGCACTGGCTGGTCAACGCCGGTTACCACGTCAATTGCAATGCGCGCTTCGAAGGCATCTACACGAGCAACGAGCTGCCACATTTCATCAAGGACATGCGGTATGCGTATCCGGGAAACCCGGTGCTCGGCCGACTGATTGCCGAGACGGCAACGGCGCGCGGCGTGTTCACGCGTGCGCACGAGATCGACAGCCTGGAACTCGAGTACGGCACGCTGGTGCCGATGCGCTACATGAACAGCGACCAGCATTTCAAGGTGGTGTCGATTGCCGGCTGGTGCGCGTGGCACAAGCTGGACGAGAGCCGCCGCTTTGGCGCCGCGCTGCTGGAGGCCATCGAGGCGAGTGACAGCACCGTCGCGTTCCTCGCCAGCGGATCGCTCTCGCACCGCTTCAACGACAACGGCAGCCCGGAAGCGTCCATCCACCAGATCAGCCGCGAGTTCTTCAGGCAGGTCGACCTGCGCGTGGTGGACCTGTGGAAGCAGGGCGACTGGAGGACCTTTTGCGCGATGTTGCCGGAGTATGCGGCGTTGTGCGAGGGCGAGGGCGGCATGCACGACACGGCCATGCTGCTTGGCCTGCTCGGCTGGGATGCCTACGACAAGGGTGTCGAAGTCATCACCGACTATTTCCCCAGTTCCGGTACGGGCCAGATCAACGCGATCTTTCCGCTGCCCGAACGGGGTCAAACCGGGGCTTGAGCAGGAGACCGTCATGCCGCACGTCATCGTCGAATACACCGACAACCTGGGCGACGACGCCCGTATTCCGCAACTGCTACAGGTCCTCAACGAGACCTTGATCGCGCAGAACGGCGTGTTCCCGACCGGGGGCGTCCGTTCGCGCGCCATCCGGTTGACGGACTACCGTGTTGCCGATGGCAAGGAAGACGACGCCTTCGTCCACGTCACGCTGAAGATCGGCGCTGGTCGCGCGGCCGCGGTCAAGAAAGCCGCCTGCGATGCGCTATTCGACGCCATCAAGACGCATTTTGCCGAGGCGTTTGCCAGGCGCTATCTGGCGCTCTCGATGGAGCTGACCGAATTCGATGAAGGCGGCAGCTACAAGCACAACAATATCCACGCGCGTTTTCGCAAAGCCTGACCCATGCTCGAACCCACGACCATCCAGACCATTGCGCGTCGCCTGCACCAGGCCGAGATCGACCGCAAGCAGATCCGCCAGGTTTCACTCGACCACCCCGAGATCACCATTGAAGACGCCTACGCCATCCAGCGTGAATGGGTGGCGATGAAGCTGGAGGAGGGCCGACGCCTGAAGGGCCACAAGATCGGCCTGACCTCGCGCGCGATGCAGCAGTCCTCGCAGATCGACGAGCCAGACTACGGCGCGCTGCTCGACGACATGTTTTTTGCCGAAGGCAGCGAGATTCCTACCAACCGCTTCATCGTGCCGCGCGTGGAAGTGGAGCTGGCCTTCGTGCTCGGCAAGCGGCTGGAAGGGCCGGAGGTGACGCTGTTCGATGTGTACGACGCGGTGGATCACGTGATCCCGGCCTTGGAGATCATCGACGCACGTTCACAGTCGATTGACCCGGACAGCGGTCGCCCGCGCAAGGTGTTCGACACGATCGCGGATAACGCCGCCAATGCCGGCGTGGTGATGGGCGGCCGCCCAATCCGCATGCGTGATGTGGATCTGCGCTGGGTCGGTGCCATCCTGTCGCGCAATGCGGTGATTGAAGAGACCGGCGTGGCGGCGGGCGTGCTGAACCATCCTGCCAACGGTGTGGTCTGGTTGGCCAACAAGCTGGCCCCGCACGGTGTGGCGCTGGAGCCAGGGCAAGTCATTCTGGGTGGCTCGTTCACGCGCCCGGTGCCCGCCCGCCCCGGTGATACATTCCACTGCGACTATGGTCCGCTCGGCAGCATCGCCTGCCATTTCGTCTAACCGTCTAACGCTCAAAGGATGCCTCCGTCATGCAGCTCCCGGTGAACCACTTCAAGCGCGCGCTGGCCGAGGGTCGCCCGCAGATCGGCCTCTGGCTGGCGATGACGCATCCGTATCCAGCCGAGATCGTCGCGGGGGCTGGCTTTGACTGGCTGCTGATCGACAACGAGCACGCGCCGAACCAGTTGCAATCCACGCTGGCCCAGCTGCAGGCCGTCGCGCCGTATCCCTCTCACCCGATCGTGCGGCCAGCCTGGAATGACGCGGTGGAGATCAAGCGCCTGATGGACATCGGCGCACAGACGCTGCTGGTGCCGATGGTGCAAAGCGCAGACGAGGCCCGTGCGGCCGTTGAGGCGATGCGCTATCCGCCCGAGGGCATTCGCGGCGTGGGCAGCGCATTGGCACGCGCGTCACGCTGGAACCGCGTTGACGACTACCTCCGCCGTGCCAATTCAGAAATGTGCACGCTGGTGCAGGTGGAAACCACCGAAAGCCTGGCGCATCTCGATGCAATTCTTGCGGTGGATGGGGTGGACGGCGTCTTCATCGGCCCGGGGGACCTGGCGGCGTCCATGGGCCACCTGGGTGAGCCCGGCCATCCGGAAGTCCGCAAGACGATCGACGATACGATTCGCCGCATCGTGGCCTCTGGCCGGGCGGCGGGCATTCTCTCGGCTGACCAGGCGCAGGCTAGGCACTACTTGTCGCTCGGGGCGACCTTCGTGGCGGTCGGAACGGATGTGACCTTGCTGGCTCGCAGCGCCGAGCAACTGGCTCAGGCGTTCAAGGGCGAGGGCGCCAAGCCGCAGAGGGGCGGCAGCGTCTACTGACGGGCGTTATTCGTCACCGGTAAAACGCGACATCGGCGTGTGCGTTTCCATGACTCGGATGGATTCGTCGATGGCAACGTAGAGCGCATCCAGGCGCGCGCGCCCGAGTTGGGCTTCGATGCGCGCATACTCCGCGTCCACCTGAGGCTCCACATCGGCCAGGAACCTGCGGCTCTTGGGCGTGAGCGAAATCACCTGCCGGCGCTGATCCACCGACGAGCGCGTGCGCACAATCATCTCCGACTGTTCCATTGCCGCCAGCATGCGCGTCAGGCTCGGACTCAGGATCAGGCATGCGTCGGCGAGCTGGTTGGGCTCCATGTCGCCGGTGTCGTTGAGCGTGCGCAGCACGCGCCATTGCTGCTCGGTGATGCCGTGCTCGCGCAGGATCGGCCGGAAGCGCGCCATGAAGGTCTCACGCGCACGCAGTAGCAGATGCGGCAGGTTGCGATGCTTGAAGGTGGATGCCATGCGGAGTCTGCCTTATGCGTCGCGCAAGGCTGCGACTACGGGCGTGTGGTCAGACGGCTGCTCCCAACCGCGCGGCACCTTGTCGATATGGCACGACTCGCACAGCTTGGCGAGTTCGGGCGACAGCATGATGTGGTCGATACGCAGGCCGGCGTTGCGTCTGAAGCCGAACATACGGTAGTCCCACCACGAGAAGAGCTTGTCTTCCTGCTCGAACATGCGGAATGCATCAACCAGCCCAGCACGCTCCATCGCCCGAAACGCCGCACGCTCCTCCGGCGATACCAGGTTCTGGCCCTCCCACTTCTTCGGGTCGTGCACGTCGCGATCTTCCGGAGCGATGTTGAAGTCGCCCAGTAGCATCAGGCGCGGATGCACGGCCATCTCGTCTTTCAGCCATGCTTGCAGCGCTTCAAGCCAGCGCAGCTTATAGACAAATTTGTCGGAGTCCAGCGCTTGGCCGTTTGGGATGTAGGCGGAGATCACTCGCACCGGGCCACCGGCCATGTCATAGGTGGCGGCCACGATGCGTTGCTGCTCGTCGGCAAAGCCAGGAATGTTCTTTACGACGTCGCGGCCTTCGGGCACGGCCGCCTTGCGCGCGAGGATGGCCACGCCGTTATAGGTCTTCTGTCCCGTGAAGAGCGACGCGTAGCCCGCGGCATCCAGTTCTGCCAGCGGGTAGCGGTCGTCAGGCAGCTTGAGTTCCTGCAGGCAAAGCAGGTCGATGGGGGTGCCGTCAGCCTCGCGTTCGGCCAGCCATTGCAGCACCTGCGGCAAGCGGACTTTGAGGGAGTTGACGTTCCAGGTGGCGACGCGCATGAGGGAGCGATCCTTGCAAATGGCGACGGCGCGTAGAAGCGGCGCCGTCCAAATCGAACGTTATTGTGCCATCAAGCGCCATCGCCGCCGCCATCGCCGGCTTGGGTTAGATTGGCGCAAGCGTAGCCACAGGAGCCCATATGGATTTCGTGATCCGCAATGCCAATCTGCCCGATGGACGCACCGGTATTGACATCGGCATCGAATCTGGCCGCATTGCCGCCGTGCAGCCGAACTTGCCCGTACGCGGTGTTGACGAGTTCGATGCAGCCGGGGCGCTCGTGTCGCCGCCGTTTGTCGACGCGCATTTCCACATGGATGCGACCTTGTCGTACGGCTTGCCGCGTGTGAACCAGTCCGGCACGCTGCTCGAGGGCATCGCGCTGTGGGGCGAACTCAAGCCAGCGCTTACGCAAGATGCGCTGGTCGAACGCGCCTTGCATTACTGCGACTGGGCCGTCGCGCGTGGCCTGCTGGCAATCCGCTCCCATGTGGACGTGTGCGACTCGCGTCTGTTGGCCGTCGAGGCGCTGCTGCACGTCAAGCGTCAAGTGGCGCCGTATCTGGATCTGCAGCTTGTCGCCTTCCCGCAGGACGGTCTGCTGCGCAGCCCGGGCGCCTTCGACAACCTCAAGCGCGCCATCAGCATGGGCGTGGACGTTGTTGGAGGCATCCCGCATTTCGAGCGGACGATGGCCGACGGCGCCGAGTCTGTGCGTCTGCTATGCGAATTCGCAGCCGAGTGCGGCCTGCGCATCGACATGCACTGTGATGAGTCTGATGACCCGTCCTCGCGCCATATCGAAACACTTGCCGCGCAAACGCATCGCCTCGGTTTGCACGGTCGCGTGGCCGGCTCGCACCTGACGTCGATGCACTCGATGGACAACTACTACGTCAGCAAGCTGTTGCCGCTGATGCGCGAGGCGGGTGTGGCGGCGATTGCCAATCCGCTGATCAACATCACGCTGCAGGGGCGGTCCGATACGTATCCGAAGCGACGTGGCATGACGCGCGTGCCTGAGCTGCTGGCGGCCGGTATCGATGTCGCCTTCGGCCATGATTGCGTGATGGACCCTTGGTACAGCCTTGGCTCTGGCGACATGCTGGAGGTCGCCCACATGGGTCTGCATGTTGCGCAGATGACCGGACAAGACGCTATGCGCCAGTGTTTTGCAGCGGTGACCGAGGCGCCCGCGCGCATCCTGGGGTTGGAGGGCTACGGCATCGCGCTGGGGTGCCATGCGGATCTGGTGGTGCTGGATGCGCGTGACCCCATTGAGGCGATCCGCTTGCGCGCAACGCGCACGCTGGTGATGCGACGGGGTCAGGTGGTGGCGCGTACGCCGGCGCCACATGCAGCGCTATCACTGCCAGGCCGGTCTGTGCGCGTCGATTTTCGGTTGCCCCAATGAAAAACGCCGCTTCGGCTTGCGCGCGAAGCGGCGTTGTTCTTGCACCGTAGACCGTCAGGCGGCCTCGGCCACCATGCCGCCGTGGCGCAGCAGCGCGTCGATGCTCGGTGCACGCCCTCGGAAGGCTGTGAACGATTCGATCGCCGGGCGGCTGCCGCCAACTTCCAGCACTTCGCGGCGGTAGCGCGCACCGGTTTCAGTGTCGAGTACCGAGCCGCTCAGCTTGCTGGCTTCTTCAAACGCCGCGTAGGCATCTGCCGACAGCACCTCGGCCCACTTGTAGCTGTAGTAGCCCGCTGCATAGCCGCCCGCGAAGATGTGGCTGAACGTATTCGGCCAGCGCGACAGTTCGGCCTGGGGTACCACGTGGAAGCGGTTGTTGACCTGGCGCGAAAGCTCCAGCACCGACGTTGAACCCTTCGGGTCGAAATCCGTATGCAGATGCATGTCGAACGTCGAGAACACGATCTGGCGCAGCGTCATCATGCCGTTCTGGAAGTTCTTCGCCGCCAGCATGCTGTCGTACAGCTTGCGCGGCAGGGGCTCGCCGGAATTGACATGGCGGGTCATGCGCGACAGGACTTCCCACTCCCAACAGAAGTTCTCCATGAACTGCGAGGGCAGCTCCACCGCATCCCATTCCACGCCGTTGATGCCGGACACGCCCAGCTCGTCCACACGCGTGAGCATGTGGTGCAGGCCATGGCCGAATTCGTGGAAGAGGGTGATGACCTCGTCGTGCGTGAACAGCGCGGGTTTGTCGCCGACCGGGCCGGAGAAATTGCAGGTCAGGTAGGCCACCGGGGTTTGCACGCGCGAATCTGCCAGCGCCTTGCGGCCGCGCGCGTCATCCATCCAGGCGCCGCCACGCTTGCCGTCTCGGGCGTACAGGTCGATGTAGAACTGTGCGAGCAGCTCGCCCTGGGCCGATTCGACGCGGAAGAAGCGCACGTCCGGGTGCCACACCGCAGCTTGTTCCGGGCGAATCTTCACCGAGAACAGCGTCTGCACAACGTTGAACAGGCCGTCCAGTACAGCCGGCTCGGGGAAGTACTGCTTCACCTCTTGCTCGGAGAACGCATAGCGTGCCTCGCGCAGCTTTTCCGAGGTGTAGGCCATGTCCCACGGTTCGAGCTTGTCGATGCCGAGTGTGGTCTTGGCGAAAGCCTGCAGCTCTTCCCAATCCTTCTCGGCAAAGGGGCGGGCACGGTCGGCCAGCTCACTCAGGAAGCGCAGGACGTCTTCCGGCGAATCCGCCATTTTCGGCACGAGCGAGACCTCGCCAAAGTTGCGGTAGCCGAGCATGTGGGCTTCTTCCGCACGCAGCGCGAGCTGTTCTGCCATGTTGGCGGTGTTGTCCCACTCCGCCTTGCCGCCGCCGTACTGCGTGCCCAGTTCGGACGCGCGCGTGACGTTGGCTTCGTACAGCGTGCGGCGCAGCGCGCGGTCATCTGCGTATTGCAGCACCGGGAAGTACGACGGGAAGTGCAGGGTGAACTTCCAGCCGGTCGCGTTCGGGTTGTCGCGACGGGCGGCTTCCTGCGCGGCCTGCTTGGCGTCGTCGGGCAGGCCGGCCAGGCGGGCTTCGTCGTCGATCAGCAGCGCGTAGGCGTTGGTGGCGTCCAGCACGTGGTCGCTGAAGGCCTTGGTCAGTTGCGCCTGCTGCTCCTGGACGGCGGCAAAACGCGGTTTCTGATCCTCCGGCAACTCGGCGCCACCCAGGCGGAAGCCGCGTAGTTCGTTGTCGAGCAACTTCTTGCGGGCGGCATTCAAGGTGGCGTATTCGGCACTTTGCGCGATGGCTTTGTACTTCTCGAACAGTGCGAGATCCTGCCCCAGGCCCGACCAGAATTCGGTGACGCGCGGCAGGTTGGCGGCGTGCGCTTCGCGCAGGGCCGGCGTGTCGGCTACCGCGCTCAGATGTCCGACGATGCCCCAGGCGCGGCCCAGCGGCTCAGTGGCGTCTTCCAGCGCGGTGACAACGGTATTCCAGGAGACTGGTGTGGCTGGGTCCTTGACCTTGGAGACCGCCGCTGCGGCGCGTTCAAGCAGCACGTCGATGGCCGGCGTGATGTGCTCAGGGCGGATATCTGCAAAGCGCGGCAGACCGGAGAAATCAAGCAGCGGATTATTGGCTTGGAGCGAGGTATCGGTCATGGCGGGCTCAGTAGGAAAAAATCGGAGACAAAAAAAGCGTCCGATCCATCAGGTTGGGACGCTTTTTCCGTTTCCAATGGTGGAAAGTGAAGCTTACGCTGCCAGCGAACCTCCTGCGGCAACGCGTTCAGCAGCTTCCAGGGTGTTGATCAGCAGCATGGTGATCGTCATCGGGCCGACGCCGCCCGGCACCGGGGTGATGTAGCCGGCGACTTCCTTGACGCCGGCAAAGTCGACATCGCCGCAGAGCTTGCCGGCATCGTCACGGTTCATGCCCACGTCGATCACGACGGCGCCGGGTTTGACCATGTCGGCGGTGATGATGTTGCGGCGGCCCACGGCGGCCACGATGATGTCGGCCTCACGCGTGTGGGCGGACAGGTCGCGCGTCTTGCTGTTGCAGATCGTGATGGTGGCGCCGGCTTGCAGCAGCAGCATCGCCATCGGCTTGCCGACGATGTTCGAGGCGCCCACCACCACGGCATTGGCACCGCGCACTGGGTAGTTGATCGATTCCAGCATCTTCATGCAGCCGTACGGCGTGCATGGGCGGAACAGCGGGGCGCCGGTCATCAGCGCGCCGGCGTTGGCCACGTGGAAACCGTCGACGTCCTTCTCGGGCGCGATGGCTTCGAGCACCTTGTGGCTGTCGATGTGCTTGGGCAGCGGAAGCTGGACCAGGATGCCGTGGATGCGTGGGTCGCGGTTCAGGGCGTCGATGCGGCCGAGCAGGTCGGCTTCGGTCAGGTCAGCCGGGTAGCGGTCGAAGACGGAGAGGAAACCATTGTCTTCGCAGGCCTTGATCTTGTTGCGCACGTAGACCTGGCTGGCCGGGTCTTCGCCGACGAGGATGACGGCCAAGCCGGGCTGGTGGCCGCGCGCGGTGAGGGCGGCAGCGCGTTGTGCGGCTTCGGCGCGGAGTTGCTTGGCAAGCGCGTTGCCGTCAATGAGTTGGGCGGTCATGGCTGGGCGGAGGAGGGTGAGGGCAAACCGCGATTATAAATCGGCGCCTCCCTTCCAGCCGCCCTGGTTGCTCACAACCGGCCCACAAAACGGATCAGCTATTGCGCGAGAGGGCCAGGCGCAGCAGGTCAGCCACGGTGTTCACGTTGAGCTTTTCCATGATGTTGGCGCGATGGGCTTCCACCGTCTTGATGGAAATGCCCAGGTCATCGGCGATCTGCTTGTTCAGGCGGCCGGCAACGATGCGCTCGAGCACTTGTTGCTCGCGCGTGGTCAGGCGGCCGAGCAGGTCCTTGGCGGCCTTCTGCTCGCGTGCGACGGAGTCTTCCGAGCGGGCCTTGCTGAGCATGCGTTCGACCAGTTCACGCAGTTCCGATTCGTCGAACGGCTTCTCGATGAAGTCGACCGCGCCTTTCTTCATGGTCGACACCGCCATCGGCACGTCGCCGTGGCCGGTCACGAACACGATCGGCAGGCGGCTGTTTTCGGCCATGAGGCGGTCTTGCAGCTCGGGGCCGCTCATGCCTTGCATGCGTACGTCGAGGATCAGGCAACCGACGCCGTCGGTGCGCTTGTCGTCCACGAGAAATTCTTCAGCGCTGCGGTAGGTGCGCACGGTGTAGCCGTTGCCTTCGAGCAGCCACGTCAATGAGTCACGCATGGCCTCATCGTCGTCGACGACGAACACGGTTTCGTTGCGCGGAGCAACTGCTGCGGGCGTTGTGCTCATGGAGAGTCCTCGGTCTACGTTCTGTTTTAAAAACGATTTACAGCGGGTTCAGCGGCAGGATGATTTTAAACGTACAGCCGATGCCATCGGCATTGTTTTCTACCCAGAGCCTGCCGAGGTGGGATTCTATGATGGAGCGGCAGATGTTCAGGCCCATGCCCATGCCGTCGGATTTGGTGCTGAAGAAGGGCTCGAACAGGCGCTCCTTGGTGCTGTCGTCCACGCCCGGGCCCTGGTCGATGACCTCGATGAGCACGGAGTTGTCCGGATCATCGATCAGGTTGGCGTGCAGGCGCAGGACGCTCGCGGCGCGCAAGCGCGGGTGGGCGGCCATGGCTTCGGCGGCATTCTTGAGCAGGTTGACCAGCACCTGTTCGATCAGCACCGGGTCGACGTACAGAGGCGGCAGCTCGGCCGGCAGGCGCGTGAGGATGGTGATGCCGCGACGCGTGGCCTCCAGCTCCGCCAGGCCTACGGCATCGGCCACGATGTCGCGCAGATCGGATTCGCGCCGCTGCGGCTGGCTGCGTTTCACGAAACCGCGGATGCGCTGGATGATCGTACCGGCACGCACGGCCTGGGCGGAGGTCTTTTCCAGCACGGGGATCAATTCTTCCGCCGTGCTGCGCCCACTCTTGAGGCGGCCGACTGCACCCATGCAGTAGTTATTGATGGCGGCCAGCGGTTGGTTCAATTCATGCGCCAGGGACGATGCCATCTCGCCCATGGTCGTCAGGCGGCTGGTGAACTGCAGGCGCTCTTCGTGCTGGCGCGTCATTTCTTCAGCGGCCTTACGCACGGTGATGTCGGTGGCGATTTGCATCTGCGCGAGGTGGCCGTCCACCCATTGGATGTAGCGGCGGCGCACTTCAAACCATTTCTGCATCGCTGGGACGTAGATTTCGCGAGCATCGGCGGCGTGCGGCGTCAGCTCGGAGGCGGGCAGGCCGGCGTAGCCGTCCACCATGTCCAGGGCATCGCTGGATACATCTTCCGTGTTGACGTCCTGGCCCGAGAGCTGCAGGTGGCCAAAGGCCTCCCAGCCGAAGAGCTGGCGGTAGTAGCGGTTGGCAAACAGCAACTCGGCCTTGTCGGTGGAGAGCACGGACACGGCGGCGTCCAAGCTTTCCAGCACAGTGGTGAAGCGGTCGTGTGCGGCGGCCAGATCTTCGCGTGCGCGCTTGGGTTCGGTGATGTCGGTGATCGAACTCATCCAGCCAGTGTGCCGACCGCGTGCATCGATCAGTGGCGAGACGTACATCCGTGCGTAGAAGCTCGTGCCGTCACGGCGCATCATTCGCAGCTCCATGCCATTGGCTGGGGCCTTGCCGCGCAGGGTCAGCTCGATGTGCTTCTGCATCTCGCCGATTTCGTTGGGTGGCCAGTACGGGAAGGGCGGCATGCGGCCGACCAGTTCGGCCTCCGTCCAGCCGATCATGCGGCAGAAGGCAGGATTCACATAGGTGATGCGGCCGTTGAGGTCGAGCGCGCGCATGCCGATCACCATGGAGTTTTCCATGGCGCGGCGGAACGAGGTTTCGGCCAGCAGCGCGCGCTGCGCTTCGGAGCGGCGGCTTGTGTGCCGCCAAACGCTCCACAGGCTCCAGATCACGAAGCACGACAGGCCCGCCACCAGCCACATCAGCATGTTGTTGGGCAGGTTGGACGGCGCCGGATACGCCTCCGCCCGCAGCGACAACGAATGCCCCGGCGGGTCCAGCAGCACTTCGTACGACGCAGCCGCCTTCGGCACCGGCCGTAGCGATGTGCTGGCGCGGATCACGTTGTTCTTGTCGACAAGGGAGAAGCGGTAGCGGTCCGTCAACTCCCCCGGTAGCAGCTGCGTAAGAATGCCGGTGACCGAGTACATGGCGCCCACCGTGCCGAGGAACTCGTTGTCGCGCACGATCGGTACTTCCATGAGCATGAAGCTCTCGCCGCGCTCGTTCTGGATGGGGCGGGAATAGACGGCGCGCTGCGTCTCACGCGCGGCGTCGTAGGCGGATTGGATCTCGGGTTCAAGCGGGTGCTCACGCGTCTCGCGTATGCGGGTGACGAATTCAGAGCTGGCGGGGAAGGCCCAGCGCGGGCGGCGGGTGGCGTCCAGCCAATTGATAAAGACCAGTTCGGGGTTCTCGCGCAGCAGTTGGCGCGCGGCGTCGCGGTAGGCGCTTGGGTCAAGCTGCGCGGCGCCAATGTCGCGGGCCAGCGCCGCCACCTGATCCTGGTTGCTCTGCAGTGACAGGCGCACCTTCTGCTCGGCCCAGGCGGCATCGCGGTAGAGGGCGTCGCGCTGCTGCTGCACCTCGGTGGCGTGCAACTGATACAGGATGAAGATCATCGCGCCGGCAAACAGGACGATTGCCACCAGCGGAATGAACATGAACCAGTTGGTCGTCCATAGTCGGCCCAGGCGCGTCATCCAGAGCCGACGTGGCATGCTGGGGCGCACGCCCTCATCAGGTGGCAGCTCTGGCGCGGGCACCGCTGTATTTGCAGACGCAGGCGCGGCAGGCGTCGGCGGCTCGGACAACTCGGACACTTCAGATGACCGGGCCGGGTCCTGCTGGGCGTGGCGGGGGGAAAGCATGATGGGCGGACGAACGCCGGAATTCTGCGGAGGTAAGGGTGTGGACATCTGTGCAACTGCGCAAAACCAAGTGTAACGGCAATTAACGTGCTGGTCGCTTGGGGAAACCGCTTGGTGACGCACATTTCGCCAGCAGGGAAATGCTGCGCTGCAGCGTTAAAACTGATTTGTTTTGCATCGCCGCAATATTCCACATTATAAAAAACCATATCGCAATTTGAAAATTCCGCTTGTGCTGTATTTGCGTGTCCCCATAGAATCAGCGCAAAAGTTGGGGTACCCCCAATCTAACGAGACGCACCTACCGTTACTGCTACCAAGGAGACCGCCATGTCGGCCGTACCAGAACAAGTCCTGGGCGCCACGAGCGCCAGCGACGTCGATCCCCAGGAAACCAAGGAATGGCTGGAGGCGCTGCAAGGCGTCATCGGCGCGGAAGGCCCGCAACGCGCGGCGTTCCTCCTCGATAAGCAGATCGAGTACGCGCGCATCAACGGCGTGACCTCGCCGCTGCACGCAGAAACCCCCTATATCAATACGATTCCGGTCGAAAATCAGGACCGCATTCCTGGCGACCAGGAAATCGAGCACCGCATCCGTTCGTACACGCGCTGGAACGCCATGGCGATGGTCCTGCGCGCGAACAAGGACACCAACGTCGGTGGCCACATCTCGTCGTTCGCGTCTGCAGCCACGCTGTATGACGTCGGCTACAACCACTTCTGGCACGCCCCGTCCGATAAGCACGGTGGCGACATGGTCTTCGTGCAGGGCCACTCGGCACCGGGCGTGTACTCGCGCGCCTTCCTGCTGGGCCGCTTGACCGAAAACCAACTCGACAGCTTCCGCCAGGAAGTGGACGGCCAGGGCATCTCGTCGTATCCGCACCCGTGGCTGATGCCGGATTTCTGGCAGTTCCCGACCGTGTCGATGGGCCTGGGCCCGATCATGGCGATTTACCAGGCGCGCTTCACCAAGTACTTGGCCAGCCGCGGCCTGATCCAGAACTGGGAAAACCGCAAGGTCTGGGCCTTCCTGGGCGACGGCGAAACCGACGAGCCGGAATCGCTGGGTGCGATCGGCATGGCCGGCCGTGAAAAGCTGGACAACCTCGTCTTCGTGATCAACTGCAACCTGCAGCGCCTGGACGGTCCGGTGCGCGGCAACGGCAAGATCATTCAAGAGCTGGAAAGCGAATTCCGCGGCGCCGGCTGGAATGTCATCAAGGTCATCTGGGGCAGCCGCTGGGATCAACTGCTGGCGCGCGACACCAAGGGCCTGCTGATGAGCCGCATGATGGAATGCGTCGACGGCGAGTACCAGACCTTCAAGTCGAAGAGCGGCGCGTACGTGCGCGAGCACTTCTTCAACACGCCAGAACTCAAGGCCATGGTGGCCGACTGGTCCGACGACGACATCTGGGCACTGAACCGTGGCGGCCACGATCCGCACAAGATCTACGCGGCGTTCCAATCGGCAACCAACCACAAGGGCCAGCCGACCGTCATTCTCGCCAAGACCATCAAGGGCTATGGCATGGGCGAAGCCGGCGAAGCGATGAATATCGCCCACCAGCAGAAGAAGATGCCGGTGGATGCCATCCGCAAGCTGCGCGATCGCTTCAACATCCCCGTGGCTGACGACCAGCTCGAGCACGTTCCGTACGTCAAGTTCGAAGAAGGCTCGAAGGAACTCGAATACATGCGCAAGGCCCGCATGGACCTGGGCGGTTACCTGCCGGCCCGTCGCCAGAAGGCCGACGCGCTGCAGATTCCGGCGCTGGCTGCCTTCGACGCGTTGCTCAAGGCCACCGGTGAAGGCCGTGAAGTGTCCACGACGATGGCCTTCGTGCGCATTCTGAACATCCTGCTGAAGGACAAGAACATCGGTAAGCACGTGGTGCCCATCGTGCCGGATGAGTCGCGTACGTTCGGCATGGAAGGTCTGTTCCGCCAAGTCGGTATCTGGAACCAGGAAGGCCAGAAGTACGTGCCGCAGGATCACGACCAACTGATGTTCTACAAGGAATCGCAGACGGGTCAGGTGCTGCAGGAAGGCATCAACGAAGCCGGCGCCATGTGCGACTGGATCGCAGCCGCCACGTCGTATTCGACGCATGGCGTGGCGATGATCCCGTTCTACATCTACTACTCGATGTTCGGCATCCAGCGTATCGGCGACCTCTGCTGGGCCGCCGGCGACATGCGCTCGCGCGGCTTCCTGCTGGGCGGCACCGCTGGCCGTACGACGCTGAACGGTGAAGGCCTGCAGCACGAAGACGGCCACTCGCACGTGTACCACGCTGCCATCCCGAACTGCATCTCGTATGACCCGACGTTCCAGTACGAACTGGCCGTGGTGATGCAAGACGGCCTGCGCCGCATGTATGTCGAGCAGGAAGACGTCTACTACTACCTGACGGTGATGAACGAGAACTACGAACACCCGGAAATGCCGGCGGGTGTCGAAGCCGACATCATCAAGGGCATGTACCAGTTCAAGAAGGGCGTCGAGAACAGCAACGCACCGCGCGTGCAACTGCTGGGTTCGGGCACCATCTTCCGCGAAGTGATTGCCGCTGCTGAGCTGCTCAAGAAGGACTGGGGCGTCGAGTCCGACCTGTGGGGCTGCCCGAGCTTTACCGAGCTGGCCCGTGAAGGCAACGCTGTCACCCGCTGGAACCTGCTCAACCCGACCGAACCGCAACGCGAGTCGCACGTCGAGAAGCTGCTCAAGAACGCACGCGGCCCGGTTATCGCATCGACAGACTACGTTCGTACCTTCGCTGAGCAGATCCGCGCCTTCGTGCCGCGTCGCTACGTGGTGCTGGGCACCGACGGCTTTGGCCGCTCGGATACCCGCGAGAAGCTGCGCCACTTCTTCGAAGTGGATCGCTACTGGGTGACTGTTGCATCGCTCAAGGCGCTCGCCGACGAAGGCGTGCTGCCGCGCGAAAAGGTGGCCGAGGCACTGAAGAAGTACAACCTCGATCCGAACAAGCCCAACCCGATGACCGTATAACGGAGCCGCCGGGCGCGCGGGTTGCGTCCCGGCCGGACACCGCTCCGGCAGACTTTCCGCGACGTGCATTTGCCTGCACGATGCGGTAGCCTGCGGGGCACTGTGTGTCCGCCGCCGGATGCTCTCGCCGCCAGACCCTCTGGAGACAGAAGAATGAGTCAAGTCGTAGAAATCAAGGTGCCGGACATCGGCGACTACAAAGACGTCCCGGTGATCGAAGTGCTGGTCAAGGCGGGCGATACCGTCAACGCCGAGGATTCGCTGGTCACGCTGGAATCGGACAAGGCGACCATGGATGTGCCGTCGCCCAAGAGCGGCGTCGTCAAGGAAGTGAAGATCAAGGTGGGCGACACCGTGTCAGAAGGCGCGCTGGTGCTGCTGCTCGAAGAGCAGGGCGCTGCCGCTGCTCCGGCGCCTGCCGCACAAGCTCCGGCACCGGCTCCGGCCGCCGCTGCGCCGGCACCCGCGCCTGCTGCGCAAGCCCCGGCACCCGCGCCGGTGGCTGCAGGTGGCGGCACGGTTGAAGTGAAGGTCCCGGACATCGGCGACTACACCGACGTGCCGGTCATCGAGATCAGCGTGAAGGTGGGCGACAAGGTGGAAGCCGAGCAGTCGCTGATCACGCTCGAATCGGACAAGGCCACGATGGATGTACCGTCGCCGGCTGCCGGTGTCGTCAAGGAAATTCGTGTGAAGGTGGGCGATGCCGTGTCGCAAGGCACGCTGATCGTTGTGCTGGAAGGCGCTGGCGGCACGGTTGCTGCACCGACCCCTGCGCAAGCTCCGGCCTCTGCGCCGGCTGCCGCTGCACCGAGCCCGGCCCCCGCAGCTGCACCCGCCACGTACACCGCTGATACGGTCGGTACGGTGGGCAAGGCCGCCCACGCCAGCCCTTCGGTGCGCAAGTACGCACGCGAACTGGGCGTCAACGTGAACCTCGTTGGCGGCACGGGCCCGAAGAACCGTATCACGCAAGAAGACGTGCAGCGCTACGTCAAGGGCGTGATGAGCGGCCAGGCTGCAGCGCCGGGCAAGGCTGCTGCTGGCGCACCGGCTGGTGGTGGCGAGCTGAACCTGCTGCCGTGGCCGAAGGTGGATTTCACCAAGTTCGGCCCGGTCGATCCGAAGCCGCTGTCGCGCATCAAGAAGATCTCGGGCGCGAACCTGCACCGCAACTGGGTCATGATCCCGCACGTCACCAACAACGACGAAGCGGACATCACCGACCTCGAAGCCCTGCGCGTGACGCTGAACAAGGAAAACGAAAAGGCCGGCGTGAAGTTCACGATGCTGGCATTCGTGATCAAGGCCGTGGTCGGCGCACTGAAGAAGTTCCCGACCTTCAACGCGAGCCTGGACGGCGACAACCTGGTGTTCAAGCAGTACTTCCACATCGGCTTCGCGGCGGATACGCCCAACGGGCTGGTGGTGCCGGTGATCCGCGATGCGGACAAGAAGGGCCTGGTCGATATCGCCCGCGAAATGGCGGAATTGTCGAAAGCTGCGCGTGACGGCAAGCTCAAGCCAGACCAGATGCAGGGCGGCTGCTTCTCGATTTCGTCGCTGGGCGGCATCGGTGGTACGAACTTCACGCCGATCATCAACGCGCCGGAAGTGGCCATCCTGGGCCTGTCGCGTGGCTATCAGAAGCCGGTGTGGGACGGCAAGCAGTTCGTGCCGCGCCTGACGCTGCCGCTGTCGCTGTCGTACGATCACCGCGTGATCGACGGCGCGGAAGCAGCGCGCTTCAACGCGTATCTGGCCAGCGTGCTGGCGGATTTCCGCCGCGTCAGCCTGTAAGCCTGCACGGGCACGGCACGCGTCTGGCTTCGAGCCCGAGCGTGCCGGCCCAGTCGGCTGACTTTTGGCGAGGACGACATGACAACGTGCGTGGTGGTCAAGAAAGATGGCGAAGTGGCAATCGCAGCCGATTCGCTGGTGACGTTCGGTGATACGCGCCTGGCGCGCGGCTACGAGCAGAACCAGAAGATCTTCCAGGTGGGCGAGTCGCTGATCGCGCTGGCGGGTACGACGGCTCACTTTCCGGTCATGCGCAGCCTGCTGACCGGACTGGCGGATGAGTGCCGGCTCGGCACGCGCGACGACGTTTTCCGGACCTTCCTCAAGGTGCACGAAAAGCTCAAAGACGAGTATTTCGTCAACACCAAGGAAGACGACGATGATCCGTACGAGTCGTCGCAGATCACCTGCCTGATCGCCAATGCAACGGGCATCTACGGCGTCTATTCATACCGCGAAGTGTTTTCGTTCGACCGCTTCTGGGGTATTGGCTCCGGGCGCAATTTCGCGTTGGGCGCCATGTCGGCGGTGTTCGACATGCCGGGCAAGACGGCGGCGGATGTCGCACAGGTTGGCGTGGCAGCCGGTGTTGAGTTCGACAAAAGTTCTGGCGGCCCGATCGAAGTGCACACAGTACGTCTGCAGGATTGAAAGCGTCGGCGGCCAAGGCAGTGCCTGCAGCCGACGACAAGAACAAGGAGTCAGGAATGAGCTTGGTGGAAATCAAGGTGCCGGATATCGGCGATTTCGATGCGGTAGAAGTCATCGAAGTGCTGATCAAGGCGGGCGACGCCGTTGAGAAAGAGCAGTCGCTGATCGTGCTGGAGTCCGACAAGGCCAGCATGGAAGTGCCGTCGGACGTGGCTGGCAAGATCGTCGACGTGAAGGTCAAAGTCGGTGACAAGGTCGCCAAGGGCGCCGTGATTGCCACGGCGGAAGCGGGCGCAACCGCTGCTCCCGCGCCTGCGCAAGCACCGGCTCCGGCCGCAGCACCTGCTGCTGCACCGGCAGCCTCCGCACCTGTACCGCAAGCGGCCAAACACGCCGGTGGTGCTGACATCGAATGCGACATGCTCGTCCTCGGCTCCGGCCCGGGCGGTTACTCGGCCGCTTTCCGCAGTGCCGATCTCGGCATGAACACTGTGCTGGTCGAGCGTTTCTCCACGCTGGGCGGTGTCTGCCTGAACGTGGGCTGCATCCCGTCGAAGGCGCTGTTGCACACCGCTGCCGTGATGGAAGAAGTGAAGGCGATGGCCGCACACGGCATCGTCTATAGCGAGCCGAAGGTGGATATCGACCAGCTGCGCAAGCATAAGGAATCCGTGATCGGCAAGCTGACTGGCGGCCTGGCCGGCATGGCCAAGTCGCGCAAGGTGCAGGTCGTGCGCGGTGTCGGCACGTTCCTCGATCCGAACCACCTCGAAGTGCAACTGACGGGCGGTGACGGCAAGGCCGCGACCGGCGAGAAGAAGGTCATCCGCTTTGCCAAGGCGATCATCGCGGCGGGCAGCGAGGCCGTGAAGCTGCCGTTCATTCCGGAAGATCCGCGCATTGTCGATTCGACCGGCGCGCTGGAACTGCGTGAAGTGCCGGCCAAGATGCTGGTCATCGGCGGTGGCATCATCGGCCTGGAAATGGCCACGGTGTACAGCACGCTCGGCGCACGCATCGACGTGGTGGAAATGCTCGACGGCCTGATGCAGGGCGCCGACCGCGACCTCGTCAAGGTGTGGGACAAGATGAATAAGGGCCGCTTCGACAAGGTCATGCTCAAGACCAAGACGGTCGGGGTCGAAGCCAAGCCGGACGGCATCTACGTCAAGTTCGAAGGCGAGGCTGCACCGGCTGAGCCGCAACGCTACGACATGGTGTTGGTGGCTGTCGGCCGCAGCCCGAACGGCAAGCGCATCGGCGCCGAGAGGGCCGGCGTGGCCGTGACCGACCGCGGCTTTATCGAGGTCGATAAGCAGCAGCGCACCAACGTACCGCATATCTACGCGATCGGCGACATCGTCGGTCAACCGATGCTGGCGCACAAGGCCGTGCACGAGGGCCACGTGGCAGCCGAAGCCGCGCACGGCGAGAAGGCGTACTTCGATGCCAAGCAGATTCCGTCGGTGGCCTATACCGATCCGGAAGTGGCGTGGGCTGGCCTGACCGAAGACCAGTGCAAGGCACAGGGCATCAAGTACGGCAAGGGCGTGTTCCCATGGGCCGCCTCGGGTCGCGCCATCGCCAACGGTCGCGACGAGGGCTTCACCAAGCTCATCTTCGATGAGGAAACGCATCGCATCATCGGTGGCGGTATTGTCGGCACGCATGCGGGCGACCTGATCGGCGAGGTCTGCCTGGCCATCGAGATGGGTGCAGACGCTGTGGATATCGGTAAGACCATCCACCCGCATCCGACGCTGGGTGAGTCGGTGGGTATGGCTGCGGAAATCTACGAAGGCGTTTGCACGGATGTGCCGCCCGCTCGCAAGCGTTGATGTGCAATTAACCGCCAGATTTCAGGCAGACTCTGAAAACTGACTGGCAAAGGAAAGGGCCGCTCGATTGGGCGGCCCTTTTTCATTGGAGTGGCGATTTACTGGCGGGGTTGGGCTGGGCGGCGGTGCCGCCGTAGCAATCGCAATGCGGCGGTTAGCCGGCGCCAAGCCAGCCGTGCCAGCCCACGACGGTGCGCACGCCAGACGGCGATGCGAGCCTGCAGTGCTTGCCAGGTCGGCGTGGCTCGCAAGGCGGCAACCATACGCTGCTTCCAGGCCAGGAAAGCGGCTTCCCAGCGTGCGTACCAAGCGATCGCCTGCAACTGCGGCCGTACCGCAATGTAGATGCGCGCACCCAATGCCGTGCTGACGACCTTTGCCAAGATCAGGACCAGCGTCCCAGCAATGAATTTACCGCGTGCCAGCACGTAGACGGCTGCCAACTTGAATGGCAGCAACGCCAGCATCGGCAGAGCGAACGCGCAAAGGGCCTCGATCGGTTCAAGCGCTGCCAGGCGTTTCTCTACTACTTGCACCCAAGGGTGCTTGGCCAGTCGGGCAGTAACCCGCAGCATGGCGTTCCAGATCCATTCTTCGAAGAGCAGGATGAGCGCGGCCAGGAAGATCAGGCCGCGTTTGGCCAGGGATTCGCGGGACATCGGTGTGGGGCTGGGGCGGTAATCCGCAATATAGGATGGAGCGCCGGGTATCCACAAAAGTTCGCAGTTTGAAGCGCTGGGGCGATTCGAGCGCACACAAAAAACCCGGCCGAAGCCGGGTCAAAGGTACCCACTGATCACCACTGAGGACAGGTTTTCTCTGGCGGTACCGAGGAGACAAACCAACGAACACAGTGGAATTGACCGCCGTGCGTGCGTTTCGGTTCCGCGCAAATGCACGCAAACGATATGTTTGGAGGATTGTTTCGAGCGCCAAAAACAAAACGGGCCTCCCGAAGGAGGCCCGCTTGAGCAGAAAGTTTCAGACCGATTAGGCAGCGGTCGTGGTCTTCTTGCTGGTGGCAGCACGCGCTTGAGCCGAAGCTTGGGCGGTTGCCTTGCTGGCAGCGTTGGCAGCAGCGTGGAAGTTGCTTTCAGCCAGTTCCACAGCTTGCTTGGTGGCCTTTTGGACCGAGTCGTACGCGTTGTTGGCGGCCGACAGAGCCGACTTCACCAGAGCAACAGCCGATTCCGAACCAGCCGGGGCGTTCTTCGACACGTTGTCGACCAGCGCTTGCAGCTTGCGGCTGTTTTCGGCGATTTGCGATTCTGCAGCCTTGCTGAATTCGGTTTGCGTGTCCGAAGCGATTTCGTACAGGTGGCGGCTGTAAGCCAGAACCTTTTCTGCCAGCGGCTGAACAGCAGCAGTTTGCACCGACAGCAGTTCTTGTGCGTCTTTGGCAGTCAGGGCCTTCTTGGCGTGCTCGACGTTTTCGGCCAGGGTAGCCTTGACGACTTGCAGGTTCAGTTCGACCAGTTTCTCGACGCCTTCAAAAGCCTTGTTGGTCAGGCCAAAGAAGGTTTCCAGGTTGGCCTTGTGCGCCGCAGCGATCTGTTCCTGAGTCAGCATGTTGTCTCTCCAATGCAAGGTGGACGGGGGGAATCAAAATCAAAAATTTAGATCGCCCAGATGTACAAAGCATGACGGTCTGCGTCGGGCCTTCCAGGCGACATCACGATGGCTTAAAGATGGTGCATCGCAACAATTCCATTGTTGTTGAACGCCAAACCAGTGTCAAGCGGCTTTTGTGCATCGCACAAAAATCAGAATTGGCTGATTTTTCGTGCACAGGAATTGCGCAGCAAACCGTTTGCCGTAACTTTTTGTGGCAAAAGAATGCGCATTTGTGGTGCGTGACGAAGTTGTTCTCACGCAATAAGCGGCAATTTCGTCTCAAAAAACATACTGACGCAGCCTAGGTTAGGATGCGTCCGTTCGCCAATTCTGTTGCGCTGCAATTATTTGCTATCTCTCATGCGGGCGTTCTATACCGATCACTTTGTGCTGCCGCTGCCCCCTGGTCACCGGTTTCCGATGCGTAAATACAGTGAGCTACGCGAGCGGGTGTTGACCGAGGTACCCGGGTTGGCGATGCATGAAGCCCCGCGCGCCGACGACCAGGCTTTGCTACTGGCGCATGGGCTTGACTATGTCCAGGCGGTGAGTGCCGGCCTGCTGGATCCGGCACGCCAGCGTGAAATCGGCTTCCCGTGGTCGCCGGAGATGGTGGAGCGTAGCCGCCGGTCCGCCGGCGCAACGATGGCCGCATGCGAAGCGGCGATGACCGATGGCATTGCCGTCAATCTGGCGGGCGGTACGCATCACGCTTATGCAGACAAGGGCGCTGGTTTTTGTGTCTTCAACGACGCAGCCATTGCTTCGCGTTGGATGCAGCGTCAGCCGGGCAGGGTGCCCGCCGAGTTTCCTGTTGCGATCATTGACCTGGATGTGCACCAGGGCAATGGCACCGCGTCGATCCTGCGTGACGATGCCTCGGTGTTCACGTTGTCGGTGCACGGTGAGAAGAACTACCCGTTCCGCAAAGAGGCATCTGACTTGGACGTGGGCCTGCACGACGGCTGCGGCGATCACGACTATCTGGAAGCACTGACCGGCGCGCTCGACATCCTGGCGGGGCGATTCAAGCCAAGCCTGATCATCTATCTGGCTGGCGCCGATCCACACGAAGGAGATCGTCTGGGCAGGCTCAAGCTGACGATGGCGGGGCTGGCCGCGCGCGACCAACAGGTGTTCGATTTTGCGTATCAACGACGGATTCCGATTGCCGTTACCATGGCGGGCGGCTACGGCAACAATATCGACGACACCGTGGCCGTCCACGCGCAGACGGTCGCGCTGGCTGCCCGGCATGCACAGCGTTGGGCGGCGCGCGACAAGGCTGCCACCGCATCGATCTCTTTTCCGCTTTCCGCATGACCCAAGCGTATTCCGCTGTGCCGGCGCCGGCTCGCGATTCCCTCTTCGTGGCTGCGATGCCGTGGCTGTTCGTGCTGATCTGGAGCACTGGCTTTATCGTGGCCAAGTACGGCATGCCGTACGCTGAGCCCATCACGTTCCTCTTCCTGCGCTTTGTTGGCGTGCTGGTGTGCCTGCTGCCGCTCGTGTGGTTGGCGCGGGTGCCGTTGCCGCGTCGCGCGGGCACGAATGAAGTCGATTGGGCAACCGTTGGCCACCTTGCCGTAGCGGGTGTGTTGATGCAGTGGGGCTATCTGGCCGGGGTGTGGGCGGCGGTCAAACTGGGTATGCCGGCAGGCATGACGGCACTGATTGTCGGCATGCAGCCGATACTCACGGCGTTGTATGTATCGATGCGTGGCGAGCGCGTGACGGGGCGCCAGTGGCTGGGCCTGCTGTGCGGTATCGCCGGGGTGGGGCTGGTTGTGGCGAATAAGTTGCACCTGGCCGGCGTGGGCGTGACGACGCTGGCGCTATGCGTGGGCGCACTGCTGTCGATCACGATTGGCACGCTGTACCAGAAGCGCCATTGCCCGGTGTTCGATCTGCGCATGGGCGCATGCATTCAATTCGGCGCGTCGGCGCTGCTGTGTCTGCCGTTCATGTTCCTGTTCGAGACGCGCGAGGTGCACTGGACTGCGCAGATGATCGGCTCGCTGGTGTGGTCGGTGCTGGCACTGTCCATCGGCGCGATCTCGCTGCTGTTTGTATTGATCCGTCAGGGCGCGGCGACCAAGGTGACGTCTCTGCTGTACCTGACGCCGCCAACGACTGCGGTCATGGCCTGGGCCCTGTTCGGTGAGCGCTTTCCGCCGCTGGCCGCACTCGGCATGGTGATCGCTGCGTGTGGTGTGGCACTGGTGATCCGCAAGTGAGCGCCGCTGACTTGAAAACGGCTGGCGTATCCTCGTAGTTTTCCAATCTCCAGAGCGCACGCCAGCATGAGCACGCCCCGACAGACGCGCGACGACTACCGCCACTTCCACACCATCACCACGCGCTGGATGGACAACGACGTCTACGGCCACGTCAACAACGTCGTCTACTACAGCTACTTTGATACCGTGGTGAACGCCTACCTGATCGAGCAGGGCGTGCTGGACCCTGAGCACAGCGACACCATCGGCCTCGTCATCGAAACGCAGTGCAACTACTTCGCGCCGCTATCGTTTCCTGATCCAGTGGTCGCGGGCTTGCGCGTTGCGCGCCTGGGCAACACCAGCGTGCGCTATGAGGTAGGGCTGTTCCGTGGCGATGCACGCGAGGCGGCAGCGCAAGGGCACTTCGTGCACGTCTACGTTGATCGAGAAACGCGCCGGCCCGTGCCGCTGCCAGAGGCGTTGCGTGCCGTGCTGGAACCATTGGTCGCCAACGTCGTTGCTTGATTGACCTGCCTTGTTTGTCATGAACGATCGATGCCCCAGCCCCGCCGAGGTCGAGCTCGTCGACCAGGCCATCACGTCGCGCCGCTCAATTCGCGCGTTCCTACCCAAGCCTGTCGCGCGGGAGGATATCGAAGCCATTCTGGATGTCGCACGCCGCGCGCCCTCAGGTAGCAATACGCAGCCGTGGAAGGTCTACGTGCTGATGGGCGAATCAAAGGCGCGTTTGTCGGAATCTGTGCTGGCTGCGTATGACCATCCGGAGGTCGATACGCTGCATCGCGAAGAGTATCCGTATTACCCTCGCACGTGGGTCGATCCGTATCAAAGCCGTCGTCGCAAGGTAGGTTGGGACTTATACAGCCTGCTCGGTATTGGGCGTGCAGAGAAGGCGCGCATGCATGCGCAGCACGCACGCAATTTCCGCTTCTTCGATGCGCCGGTCGGTCTCATCTTTAGCATCGATCGCGTGATGGAGCAGGGCAGTTGGCTCGACTACGGCATGTTCCTCGAAGCCGTGATGGTGGCGGCGCGTGCACGCGGCATCGATACGTGTCCGCAAGCGGCCTTCACGCCATTCCATCGCATCATCAAAGCGCACCTGACGTTGTCTGATGACGAAATGGTCGTGTGCGGTATGTCGATGGGGTATGTCGACCCGTCCGCCATCGAAAACACGCTGATCACCGAGCGTGCACCTGTCTCAGACTTCACTCGATTTCTCGATTGACGCGCCAACGCGCCATCGCCTGCACGCTACAGCGCACATCTTCGTGCAAAGAGCGAATAGAGGAAAAAAAATCGTCAAGCTGTGTCAACAGATTCAGTCGGTGTGTCGTTAGACTTCCATCATGCAGTCGGCGTGTAAGCGCGGGCGCATTGTGAGGAAGTGTTGGACGACGTTGTAAACCGTGATTGTCACCGCCTAGGTGGGAATTCGAGCGGGATGAGGTGCTCTGTTCCGGAGCCTTCGCAATACGTTTTGACGCGTTACTCAGAAAGTGCCCTATGCGCAACTTTCTTCGCAAATTGTGGCCTGCCGTAGCAGGGAATTGCGTCGAAATGATGTCTGAATGATAAGGCTCCACAGGTCAAACTTTAAGGCTGTGAGCTAAGTCCTTCATCTTGCTAAGAATTTTGTTTTTGCCTACACTTGCGCCATCTCACGCGCGGGTGATCGAATCATGTCACGGTCTGTATCCTCATTTTTCCGACGTCTCGGCCTAGCTTCGCTGATGACCGTCGCGCTCGCCGCTGTTTCCGTCGCCTCCGTGGCCCATGCTGCCACTGCCGACAAAAAGCCCGCCGCCAGCAAGAAAGCCAAATCCAAAGGCAAGACTGTCGCCAGCAAGAAAGCCAGCGCCAAGGTCGCGGCTGCCAGCAGCGATGAAACTGCCACCTCCAAGGTCCGCAAGGTCGTGACCGTAAAGGGCAAGCGCCGCGTGATCGTGGTTGAACGCGGTGCACGCCCGGTGCGCGCGGCCTTTGTGCCGGCCAGCCCGACGCTGGGCGAAGCGATGGGTCTGCGTTCCACGCCGGATGCGCTGGCGCTGCGTTCGTCTGTCGCACTGGTGATGGATCAGAACACTGGTGAAGTCCTGTTTCAGAAGAATTCGGCCGCTGTGTTGCCGATCGCCTCGATCACCAAGCTGATGACCGCGCTGGTCGTGACCGAAGCGCATCAGCCGATGGACGAACTGCTTGAGATCACTGAAGAAGACCGCGACTACGAGCGCAACACCGGCTCGCGTCTGCGCTTTGGCACGATGCTCACGCGTGAAGACTTGCTGCTGCTGGCGCTGATGTCGTCTGAGAACCGTGCGGCTTCGGCGCTGGGGCGCAACTATCCGGGCGGCCGTCCGGCATTCGTTGCCGCCATGAACCGCAAGGCGCATGAACTCGGCATGAACGACACGCACTACGTCGATTCGAACGGCCTGTCGAGCAGCAACGTATCGAGCGCACAGGATCTGGCCAAGATCGTCGTTGCCGCTTACAAGGTCCCCACGATCCGCCAGTTCACAACCACCACCGAGCACACTGTCAACGCCAACGGCCGCTCGCTGCACTACGTGAATACCAACCGCCTGGTGCGTGGCGGCGAATGGGACATCGGTCTGCAGAAGACCGGCTTCATCAACGAAGCGGGCCGCTGCCTGGTGATGCAGGCCAACGTGCATGGCCGCAACGTGGTGATGGTGTTCTTGGATTCCGCTGGCAACCTGACGCGCTTTGCGGATGCCACGCGCGTGCGCAACTGGCTGGAACGCAATCCGCATGTCGAGGCCGCTACGCAGGCTGCTGCGCCGCTGCGCAACGTGCCGGTGTCGACGCAACCGACGACGGTGCTGGCTTCGGAGCAGCGCGGCGCCTGAGTTGCAGTCTGATCGCCCAACAAAAAAGCGCGTCCGATGACGCGCTTTTTTGTTGGGTAAAGCCGGCGCTCATTCTGCGCGTACCGGCTCCTCGTCATAGGTGTAGCCCATGCCCTTGGAAATCTGCAGGGCGGTGTCCTTGAGATTGTCGAGCCAGCTGTCCTGCAGCCGGTCTGCCGGTGCGGACAGCGACAGGCCCGCCACCAGCCGGCGCGAATCGTCGTAGATGCCGGCAGCGATACAGCGCACGCCGAGTTCCAGCTCTTCGTTGTCACGTGCGTAGCCGTTGGTGCGCACCCAATTCAACTCACGCTCCAGCTTGGGCAGATCGGTAATCGACGTACGCGTGTGGCCCGACAGGCCGGTGCGCGTGGCATAGGCACGCACGCGGCCGATCTCGTCTGCCGCCAGGAACAGCTTACCGACCGATGTCAGATGCAGCGGCGCGCGACCACCAATGGCGCGCACGACCTGCATGCCCGAGCGCTCAGAGTAGGCGCGCTCGATGTAGACGATTTCATCGCCCTGGCGTACGGAAAGGTTGACGGTCTGGCCGGTCAGGCGATGCAGCGCGCGCATGGGCGTCAGCGCGGCTTCACGCACTGACAGGCGCGCCTTGACCAGATTGCCGAGTTCCAGCAGGCGCATGCCGAGGCGATAGCTGCCCGGGTCGGAGCGATCGACAAAGCGGCACGCCACCATGTCGTTCAGGATGCGGTGGGCGGTGGACGGGTGCAGTCCGGTGCTGGCGGACAGCGCCTTCAGGCTGACCGGATCGGCGTGCTCGGCCAGTGCGTCAAGCAGCATCATCATGCGTTCGATGACCTGGATGGACGTCTTGCCGGGGTCCTTGTCTGCTTCTGCCATGGGTGCCGGGATAGGTGCGAATGCGATGCAAAATTTTATCCCACGATGTGAAAATGCGCACCATCCTGATACGTGATTCCGGATATTTTCGAGGGCATTCTCGGTCGCGCCTGCGTTGTGCTTAAGAGGGCATCGTGAAGCGCACTCATGGGCGGCATGAAGAAGTTCTATGCCTGAAAACCCGCGCTGGCTGGGCGTCGGGCGCATAATGACGGCTTCCAAGAACACACGAGACTCCCCATGCGCGTAGGACTGTTCGTCACTTGCCTGGTTGATCTGATGCGGCCTGACATCGGTTTTTCGGTGCTCAAGCTGCTGGAAAAGGCCGGTTACGACGTGGTGGTGCCGCCGGCCCAGACGTGCTGCGGCCAGCCTGCCTACAACTCGGGTGATCGCCCGCTGGCGCGCGATCTGGCCGAGAAAACGCTCAAGGAATTCGAACAGTTTGATTACGTGGTCATCCCGTCCGGCTCGTGCGGCGGCATGATCCGCAAGGGTTACGCCGATCTCTTTCGCGATGATCCGGAGCTTGCCGGCCGCTACGAGCGCTTGGCGCCCCGCGTGCACGAGCTGACCGATTTCCTTGTCAATGTCGCGCGTATCGAGTCGCTCGATTCCGAATTCAAAGGCCACGTCACGTATCACGATTCATGCTCGGGCCTGCGCGAGCTGGGCGTAAAGACGCAGCCGCGCGAGTTGCTCGGCAAGCTGCCCGGCGTGCAACTGACCGAGATGCCGTCGTGCGAGGCGTGTTGCGGCTTCGGCGGCACGTTCTCGATTAAGTACGGCGATATTTCCACTGCCATCGCCGACGAGAAGTGCGCCAACATCAAGGCCAGTGGCGCTGATGCCGTGGTGCTTGGTGATGTGGGCTGCATGCTCAACATCGAAGGTCGGCTGCGCCGCACGGGCGATACGAGCACGCGTGTGCTGCATATCGCGCAGGTCCTTGCCGGCGACGCCTGAGCGCCAAGAACACGACGGAGACGCAATCGCATGCAAGTCCGCAGCATGGAATTCAAGGCGCGTGCCGGGCAGAAGCTTGCCGACAAGCGCCTGCAGCAGAATCTCACCAAGCTCTCGACCAAGTTCGTCACCGCACGCGCGACGGCCATTCAGGAGATTGATTTCCCGGCCACGCGCGAGGCGTTGAAAGAACGTCGCAACCGCGCGCTGGAGAACCTTGATGTATGGCTCGCCACATTCGAGGCTGAGGCCACGCGCCGCGGCGCCAAGGTGCTCTTTGCTGAAACGACGGCCGATGCCGCTCGCCTGGTGGCGGAAATCGCCCGCAAGCACGAGGTCAAGAAGGTCATCAAAAGCAAGTCGATGGTGACCGAAGAGATGCGCCTGAATCAGGTGCTCGGCGAGATGGGCGTGCAAAGCATCGAAACGGATCTGGGGGAATACATCCTCCAGATCAACGACAGCGAGCCACCGTCGCACATCATCGCGCCGGTGGTGCACAAGGATAAGGAAGAGATCGCTGACCTCTTCGCCAAGACGCACAACAAGCCGCGCCTGACCGACATCCCTGAAATGACCCGCGAGGCGCGCGAGGTGCTGCGCCCCGAGTTTCTTTCTGCCGACATGGGTGTGACGGGCGGCAACTTCATCATTGCCGAGACGGGCTCGGTCGCCGTCGTTACCAACGAAGGCAATGAAGGCATGTGCACGATCATGCCGCGCGTGCACGTCGCCGTGACGGGCATCGAAAAAGTATTGCCGACACTCGAAGATCTGGCGACCGTGATGCGCCTGTTGCCGCGCTCGGCCACAGGGCAGGCCATCTCGAATTACTTCTCGTTGTTGACCGGTCCGCGCGCGCCCGGCGAGAAAGACGGCCCTGAGCACATGTACTTCGTCATCGTCGATGGTGGCCGCAGTGGTTTGATCGGTGGCGAGTTTCAGGAGATGCTGCGTTGTATCCGCTGTGGCGCATGCATGAACCATTGCCCGGTCTATCAGAAGATCGGTGGGCATGCCTATGGTTGGGTGTATCCAGGCCCGATGGGCAGTGTGCTCACGCCGAGCTACGTCGGACTGTCGAACGCGCTGGACCTGCCGCAGGCGGCTACGCTGTGCGGCGAATGTAATCGCGTCTGCCCGGCATCGATTCCCTTATCAGACCTGCTGCGCAAGCTGCGCGAGAAGCAGATGGAGCGCGAACTGCGCCCGCAATCCGAGCGTTTCGGCTTGCGCGTATGGGGCTTCATGGCGCGGCGGCCGGCGCTGTATTCAGCGGGTACATGGGTTGCGGCGCGTGTGCTGCGCTGGATGGGCGGCGACAAGAAGCTGATCCATTCGCTGCCGGTCGGCAAGGGGTGGACCGATACACGAGACATGCCGGCCCCCGCCGGTAAAACATTCCGTGAGTTGTACCGTGAGAAGAGGGCGCGTGCATGACCGCTGCTGAATCCCTGCAAACGCTGCGTGACGCGCTGGATCGCCATGCGCAATCGCCTGACATTCCGCGCTTGCTCAAGCATTGGCGCGATGAAACCACGCTTGCGCCGCTGGCCGTGCTGCCGCCGGCATACGACCAGGTCCGCCGGTCGATGCTGCAGCGGCTGGACATGGCCGTGTCGTTCAGTGAGGAGAGTTGCTCGTTCTCGCCGGCGTCGCTGCTTGCCGAGATGCGCCTGTGGGCCGACAAGGCAGAGGCCAAGCTCGCCAGCATGTAATCGATACGCGACATGGAACGCGCGAGCCGCGCTGCTGTCTGACCGGAAACGCCCAAGCTTACCGACCCTATGAACGAAACTGCCCGCGAAATCATGCTGTATGACGCCCAAAAGAAGACCACCGGCGTCGCCTACCTCTGGTGGTTCCTGTTGGGCTTTCTCGGGGCGCATCGTTTCTACGTGAAACGGCCGGGCAGCGGCATCGCGCAGGCGGTCGCCAACATTGGCGGGACCTGGCTGGCGTTTCGCGACATGAGCAATACGGCGGGCTGGGTGCTGGCCGTCATCGGCGGGCTGTGGGTTTTGGTGGATGTATTCCTGATCCCGGGGATGGTCCGCGCATACAACACGGTGCTGGCCGAACGGCTCACAACCACGCCATGAGAGGAGTTGACCCGATGAACCGAACGACTGGATGGAAACGTGCCGTGCTGTGGGCCGCGGGGTTGGTGTGCGTGGGTGCCGCGCTGGCAGGTTGCACGACCTCGCGCGAGCAATACAGCCAGAGCTCCAATATCAGCGCATACGGCGTGATCGATGCCGGGATTGAGCGAACCTCTCGCTGAGGCTTACTCCGTGGCCGGTGCTACGTCCTCAAATCGCCGCCACTCCCCATTGACCAGCAACTCCAGCGGCTGGAACAAAGCCTTGTAGGCCATCTTGCGGCTCTGTTCGATCCAGTAGCCGAGGTAGACATAGGGCAGGTCCAACGCCTGCGCCTGGGCGATCTGCCAGAGCACATTGTATGTTCCGTAGCTCGCCTTGTGCTCCATCGGATCGTAGAACGTGTAGACGGACGACAAACCGTCCTCCAGCACGTCGATCATGCTTACCATGCGCAGCTTGCCCGCCAATGGCGATTCGGGTGGCTCGCGAAACTCGACTAGACGCGAATTCACCCGGCTTTGCAGCAGGAACTGCTCGTACTGGTCGCGGCTGTCATGATCCATGCCGCCGCCGGCGTGGCGGACGGATTGGTAAAGCAGGTAGAGCTGGTAGTGCTCTTCGACATAGGTGAGCGGAGCGACCAGCGCCTCGAGCGACTGATGCCGCTCCACAGCGCGGCGTTGCGTGCGTGAAGGCGAAAACTGATCGACCACGACGCGACAGGGCGTGCATGCGTGGCAGTCGTCACAGTGGGGGCGATACGTGAAGATGCCGCTGCGCCGGAACCCGGCGCGCACGAGCTTGGAGTAGACGTCCGCGTTGATCAGGTGCGCCGGCGTGGCGACCTGCGAGCGCGCCAAGCGGCCATCCAGGTAGCTGCACGCGTAAGGCGCGGTGGCATAGAACTGCAATGCCGAGAGAGGAAGTTCCTTAAGCTTGCTCATTGCGCACGGTCCATCGACGAAGCGCGGATTTGTCGAAGTGCCACGGCACGATGGCCGGTGCGTTGGCCGCTTCCCGCACATGCGCGAGAAACGCTGCGCGCGGCACCGGGGCTCCTCCCAGCGACGCCAGATGTTCGGTCTCCTGCTGGCAGTCTATCATCGCGACGCCCTGACTGCCGAGGAAGGCGCACAGTGCCGCCAAGGCGATTTTTGAGGCGTCGGTACGGTGGGCGAACATGGATTCACCGTAGAACATATGGCCCAAAGATACGCCGTACAGACCGCCTACGCGCTTGCCGGCATACCAGGTCTCGACGCTGTGGGCATAGCCGCGACGGTGCAGGGCGGTATACGCCTGGATCACGTCCTCGGTGATCCACGTGCCGTGCTGGCCAGGACGCGCGGTGGTGGCGCAGTCGACCATCGTTTCGCGGAATGCGTGGTCGATGCGGATTTCCCAGGCGGGGTTATCGAGCACGCGGCGCAGTGTCTTGCGGAACGTAGCTGATACGCGAAAGTCCTCCGGGCGCAGCACCATGCGCGGATCAGTGCTCCACCACAGCACCGGCTGGCCCTGCGCATACCAGGGAAAGATGCCTTGCCGATACGCAATCAGCAGCCGCTGCGGAGAGAGTTCGGCGCTTGCGGCAAGCAGGCCCGGCGCCTCGGATTCAGGCCCGAGCGCGCGATCGACCGGCGGAAAGGGATCGTGCGGATCCAGCCAGGCGATCATGATGCGGAGAAATGTTGAGGCTGGATTACGACGTCGTGGCCGGTGTGTCGACCGTGGCCGAGCGCATTGGCTTGTAGATGTCCAGCGTGTGGAGGCGGAAGCTGCCGTCGGTCAGCTTGCCTGCCGCGCGGTCGGCAAAGAAGCAGCGAAGCGTATGGATGACGGTCGGGAAGGCGAGGTCATCCCAGGGGATGTCGGCTTCATTGAAGAGCGCGACTTCCAGGCTTTCCTCGCCCGCAGCGAAATTGAGATTGCTCAACTTGGCCAGGTAGAACAGGTGCACCTGATGCACGTGCGGCACATTCAGCACCGAATACAGTTCACCGATCTCGATGCTGGCGCCAGCTTCTTCCAGCGTTTCTCGCTCGGCGGCTTGCGCGGTCGTCTCTCCAATTTCCATGAAGCCCGCGGGCAAGGTCCAGAAACCGTAGCGCGGCTCGATGGCGCGTTTGCACAGCAGGACCTGATCGTTCCACACGGGCACAGTGCCGACCACGTTGCGCGGATTCACGTAGTGAATCGTATTGCAGTGATCGCACACGTCGCGCAGTCGGTTGTCGCCGGCGGGAATGCGCGAGACGACTGGCTGGCCGCAGTTGGAACAGAATTTCATGGGAACCATGTGCACTCAGGCAAGTGGAATATCTCAGTGTATCACCGAGGTGGCGTGGCCCCGCATGGGTCGGGGTATCGACTGAGCTGCGGGCTGTGGCGGCACGCAGAAAAGCAAAAAGCCCGCTAGTGCGGGCTTTGCTGCAGTGTTTCTTATTCGGCCCAGGTCTTGGAGCGAGCCGTTCGACTTTCGTCGTTGGTTGCGGGGGCAGGATTTGAACCTGCGACCTTCGGGTTATGAGCCCGACGAGCTGCCAGACTGCTCCACCCCGCGTCCGTAAAAAACACGTTCGACTTCTGGCTGGTTGCGGGGGCAGGATTTGAACCTGCGACCTTCGGGTTATGAGCCCGACGAGCTGCCAGACTGCTCCACCCCGCGTCCGTCGAATAAAAGAGTATATCGAAACTGCTGTGGCAATGCAACATCTTTCTCGTGCAATCGTCACCGGGGTGGTGCGTGATGTTCGTGCGATGTGCCTACGATGGCAAACCGTGCCTGATTGTTAGACGCATCCAGTATCGTGATGTTCGAATGCGGCGCACACGATGCATTGCAATGCGCGCGCCATTTACAATGCGGCCTTTCGCGTTTTCTCCTGACTCTGACCGTGCTCAACGCCCTGTACCCGCTTGCCCGCCCGCTGCTGTTTTCGATGGACCCCGAAGACGCGCACCACTTCACGTTGAACCAGCTCAAGCGGGCGCATGCGATGGGGTTCTCCAGTTGCATCGGCACGCGTATTGCGCCGCAGCCGCGCACGGTGATGGGCGTGACGTTTCCGAACGCAGTGGGTCTGGCCGCAGGGCTGGACAAGGACGGTGCCTATATCGACGCGCTTGGCGCGCTTGGCTTCGGCTTCATCGAGGTGGGCACGGTCACGCCGCGCGCGCAGCCGGGCAACCCGCGCCCGCGCATGTTCCGCTTGCCGGCCGCGAACGCGTTGATCAACCGCATGGGTTTCAACAACGGCGGTGTCGACGCCTTCATCAATAACGTGAAGGCATCGAAGTGGCGTGAGGCAGGTGGTGTGCTTGGCCTGAACATCGGCAAGAACGCCGATACGCCCATCGAACGCGCCGTCGACGATTACCTGCACTGCCTGGAGCGCGTGTACCCGCATGCCAGCTACGTGACGGTGAACATCTCGTCGCCGAATACGAAGAACTTGCGTCAGCTCCAGGGTGCGAGCGAACTCGATAGCCTGCTCGGTACGCTGCGCGATGCACAGCAGCGCCTGGCCGATCAGCACAAGCGCTATGTGCCGGTGGCGTTGAAGATCGCGCCGGATCTCGACGACGACCAGATTGCCAACGTGGCCGATGCGTTGTTGCGCCACAAGATGGATGGCGTGATCGCTACCAACACGACGATCAGCCGCGAAGCTGTGACCGGCTTGGCGCATGCCGAAGAGGCGGGCGGCCTGTCGGGTCAGCCGGTGCGTGAAGGTTCGACGCGAGTGATTCGCGCGCTGCGCGGTTTACTGGGCGATGCCGTACCGATCATCGGCGTGGGCGGCATTCTGGCGGGTGAGCACGCGCGCGAGAAGATCGACGCTGGCGCACAGCTTGTGCAGCTCTATACCGGGTTGATCTATCGTGGTCCGTCGTTGGTGGCGGAGTGCGCTCGCGCGCTGGCACGTTGAACCGTGTCAACCGGCCCTAGCGCCGGGTCAGGTAGATGACGATGGCGCTGACGGCCACCACGGCCGCCGCCACGTCATACGGGCCTGTGTAGTCCGCCCACACCGCCGGATCGAGACGCTGCGCGAACGCCGACTGCGTCCAGGGCAGGATCACGCGCGGAATGGCGAACAGCACCACAGCGACGACCAGCAGCACGATCAGTGCGGCCAGTGCAGTCTGTGTGCGTCCCCAGATGCGGATGGATGAATAGGACAAGGCCCGACCTTGTTCAGGGATTGCCGCGTCGCCGTCCGGGCGATCTGGCAAAGAAGTTTGCAATTCAGCTTTGTCAGTCATTCTCCTACAAAGTTCTGTCCGCTGCTGTCCTACGTTTGGCTATGTGCAGTACAGCACGCCTGACCCGGCAACAAGGTGCATAGCGCTTGGCTTTGTACCGGTTTCCGTTGCAGATATCAAACGGCTGTTTGTCGATGCGGTTCGACGCGGTCGCCCCAAAACGCCAATGGCAAGGGGGGATTTGTCCTGATGCAGCGCGGCAACGATTGCCCGTTTGAGGGGTTGGCGTGAGAAAGGCGCGGAGTACAATCCGCCCTCATTGTGCATTGCACTATTTTTTGAGCGGCCAGTACTTCGGCCGATTTACAAGCACATGAGTCAAGCTCTTACAGCCGCGGGGTCCCCCCCCAAGACCAACGTAAACCTGCGCGCCATGGTGATCGGCGCGGTCGGTGTGGTGTTCGGCGACATCGGGACCAGCCCGCTGTACTCGCTCAAGGAAGCCTTCAATCCGGAGCACGGCATTCCCTTTTCCAATACCGCGGTGCTCGGCATCATTTCGATGCTCTTCTGGGCGATGGTGATCGTGGTGTCGCTCAAGTACGTGCTGTTCGTGATGCGCGCCGACAACAACGGCGAAGGCGGCATCCTCGCGCTGATGGCGCTGTCGCTGCGCACGGCCAATCCGAACTCAAAACGCGTGTCGCTGCTGATGATGCTCGGCGTCTTCGGGGCGTGCATGTTCTATGGCGATGCGGTGATCACGCCGGCCATCTCGGTGCTTTCAGCCATGGAGGGCCTGGAGATCGCGGCGCCTGCGCTATCGCCGTTCGTGCTGCCGATCACGCTGGTGATCCTGACGGCGCTGTTCCTGATCCAGCGCAGCGGTACATCGGTGGTCGGCAAGCTGTTTGGTCCAGTGATGTTGGTGTGGTTTGCCGCACTGGCAGCGTTGGGCTTGATGAACCTGGTGAAGGCTCCCCAGATTCTGGTGGCCATCAACCCGATGTATGCGATTTCGTTCCTGCATGACCACGCGCTGCAGGCATTCATCGTGCTGGGTTCGGTGTTTCTGGTGCTGACCGGCGCGGAAGCGCTGTACGCCGACATGGGCCACTTTGGCGCGCGCCCGATCCGCTGGGCGTGGTTCTTTATCGTGGCACCGAGCCTGTTGCTGAACTACTTCGGCCAGGGCGCCATGATGCTGACCGACCCGAGCACGATCGAGAACCCGTTCTACCGCTCCGTGCCGGAGGCGCTGCAGCTGCCGATGGTGGTGCTGGCCGCGGCCGCAACGGTCATTGCCTCGCAGGCCGTGATCTCGGGGGCGTTCTCGCTGACGAGCCAAGCGATTCAGCTGGGCTTTGTGCCGCGCATGCGCATCCGTTATACGTCGGAAGCCGAGATCGGCCAGATCTACGTGCCGATGGTCAACTGGATGCTGCTGATCCTGGTGATTGGCGTGGTGCTGGCGTTCAAGAAGTCCGACAACCTGGCCGCGGCCTACGGTATTGCCGTGACGACCACGATGGTCATTACCACGGTACTGGCAGCGGTGGTGATGCGCTCGGTGTGGCGCTGGAATACGGTGCTGGTGACGCTGGTGATCCTGGGCTTCCTGGTCGTCGACCTGGCGTTCTTCGCGGCCAACCTGCTGAAGATTCGTGACGGTGGCTGGTTCCCGCTGATGCTGGGTGCCGGCGTGTTCTTCCTGCTGATGACCTGGTACAAAGGCAAGAAGCTGCTGCGCGCACGCAGCCTGGAAGATGGCATTCCGCTGGAGCCGTTTCTGGCGGGCCTGCTGGCGCATCCGCCGCATCGCGTGGAAGGCACGGCGGTGTTCCTGACCGGCAATACCGACTTTGTGCCGGTGTCGCTGCTGCATAACCTGAAGCACAACCGCGTGCTGCACGAACGCGTGATTTTCATCAGCTTTGTCACGCGCGACATTCCGTACGTGGATGACAAGCACCGCGTGACGGTGCGCGACCTGGGCGGCGGCATCTACATCGTCAAGGCCGAATATGGCTTCAAGGAAACGCCGGACGTGTACCGTGTGCTTGAACTGGGTCAGCCGCAGATCGGCACGCGCTGTGAACTGATGGACACGTCATTCTTCATCGCGCGTGAATCGGTGGTGCCGTCCAAGTTGCCGGGAATGTCGATGTGGCGCGAGCGTCTGTTTGCCTGGATGCACCAGAACGGCGCCAAGCCTTCGGACTTCTTCCATATTCCCGCCAACCGCGTGGTGGAGCTGGGGACCAAGGTCGAGATTTAAGACCGGCGTCACTGAAAAACAAAACGGCCCGTGCGAGAGAGACGCACGGGCCGTTTTGCTTGAGGCGGCGCTTGAGTTAGATCTTCGACGCGTCGTGGTCGCGCTTGTGCACTTCGTGGTTGCGTGCGCGCACGTCGTGGTTGCGGTCTTTGACGTCGGCGTGGAGGTCTTTGCGGTCCTGGTGCAGGTCGTGGCGTTCTGCGTTGACTTGGTGTTGTTCCTGGGCGCGCTTTTGATCCCAGTACTCAGCACCTTTGACGTTGCCGTTGGCCAGGTCGCGGTTTTCGCGGCGTTGATCAGCGTTGCGTGCGGCGCGGTCGACGTTCAGTGCAGCCTTGTCGCTGCCGATGTCGGCACGATCCTGGCGGATATCACGGTTATCGTGACGGATATCACGGTTGTCCTGATGGATCTGCTGATTGTCTTGTTGCACCTGCGTGACCGGAGTGGTCTGGGCGAAGGCAGCGGTACCAGCAACAGCAAGCAGAACAGCGATCAGGGTGTGGCTCGTCTTCATGGTGTTTCTCCTCGTGGGTGCCAGGCGCGGTGTGTGCCTGTGCCTCCTTAACGGGCCGAAAAGACGCGCCGACGACGCGCGAGTGTTAGGAAAGTTCCATACAAGTAAGGACTTGTAACGCACTCCGCATAGTTCGAGATGGGCCAACAAAAAGCCCGCCGGGTCCGAAGACCGGGCGGGCTCTGGCCAGCGAAACGTGCGTTTAGCGCTTGAGCTTGGCGAAGGCGGCCGCCATGGCGCCACCTGCCGGTGCTGCGTCACGGCGTTGCTGGCCGCCTTGGCGGTTGCTGCCGCCGTTCGGGCGATCACCACCGCCGGTGCGGGCAGGCGTCTGGCCTGGCTCGTCCGACAGGCGCATCGTCAAACCGATGCGGTTGCGCTTCACGTCGACCTCCATCACCTTGACCTTGACGATCTGGCCGGGCTTGACCACCTCGTGCGGATCGCGCACGAACTTGGTCGACAGCGCCGACACGTGCACCAGCCCATCCTGATGCACGCCGATGTCGATGAACGCACCGAAGGCCGCCACGTTGGTTACCACGCCTTCGAGCACCATGCCGGGCTGCAGGTCCTTGATGTCTTCCACGCCGTCCTGAAAGGTGGCTGTCTTGAACTCGGGGCGCGGGTCGCGGCCGGGCTTTTCCAGTTCGGACAGGATGTCCACCACGGTCGGCAGGCCAAACTTCTCGTCGGTGAAGTCACGGGCGGTCAGGCCGCGCAGTGCCTCGCGGTTGCCGAGCACGTCGCCGATGCCTTTCTTGATGCTGTCCAGAATGCGCTTGACCACCGGATACGCTTCCGGGTGCACCGACGAGCGATCGAGCGGGTTGTCTCCGTCGTTGACGCGCAGGAAGCCGGCGGCTTGCTCGAACGTCTTGTCGCCCAGGCGCGGCACCTTCTTCAGTGCATCGCGGTTGGAGAACGCGCCGTTGGCATCGCGGTATTCGACGATGTTCTTGGCGAGGATCGAGTTCAGGCCCGACACGCGCGCCAGCAGCGGGGCAGAGGCGGTGTTCACATCTACGCCGACCGCGTTCACGCAATCCTCGACAATCGCATCCAACGCGCGGGCCAGCTCACGCTGGTTCACGTCGTGCTGGTATTGACCAACGCCGATCGACTTCGGATCGATCTTCACCAACTCCGCCAACGGGTCTTGCAGACGGCGCGCAATCGATACCGCGCCGCGCAGCGACACGTCCAGCTCCGGGAATTCCTTGGCGGCCAGTTCCGACGCCGAATACACCGACGCGCCAGCCTCGCTCACCACGATCTTGGTGAGCTTCAGCTCGGGCATGTTGCGCATGAGGTCTTGCACCAGCTTGTCAGTCTCGCGGCTGGCGGTGCCGTTGCCGATGGAAACCAGCGCCACGCCGTGCTGCTTGGCCAGGCGTGCCATCGTCGAAAGGGAGCCATTCCAGTCGCGGCGCGGTTCGTGCGGGTAAATCGTGGCGGTTTCCAGCAGCTTGCCGGTGTGATCCACCACCGCAATCTTGCAGCCCGTACGGATACCAGGATCGACGCCCATCACAGCCTTCGGGCCAGCGGGTGCGGCCAGCAGCAGGTCGTGCAGGTTGCGGCCGAAGATCTTGATGGCCTCAGCTTCAGCCGATTCGCGCAACTGCGTCAGCAATTCCGTCTCGATATGCGGCTGCACCTTGACGCGCCAGCACCAGCGGCAGACGTCCGACAGCCACTTGTCGGCCGCGCGGCCCTTGTTTTCGATGCCGACATGGCGCGCGATCATGGTTTCGCACGGGTGCGGGCTCATCGCATCCTGTTCTTCGCCCAGACCGAGCTTGACGAACAGTACGCCCGCATTGCGGCCGCGGAACAGCGCCAGCGCACGGTGCGACGGCACGTTGCGGATGGGCTCGCTGTAGGCGTAGTAATCGCGGAATTTCTCTTCCTCGGCGGTTTCCTTACCTTCCACCACCGTTGACGAGACCAAGCCGTGGTTCCACAGGTGCTCGCGCACCTTGCCCAGCAGCTCGGCGGTCTCGCCAAACTGTTCGGAGAGGATGTCGCGTGCGCCGTCCAGCGCAGCTTTCACGTCGGGCACGCCGCCGTCTGCGGTCGGGTTGCCGTTGACGAATTTGGCGGCTTCGGCCTGCGGGTCAAGTGTCGGATCCGCCAGCAGCGCCTGTGCCAGCGGCTCCAGGCCACATTCACGGGCGATCTGCGCGCGCGTGCGGCGCTTGGGCTTGTACGGCAGGTAGAGGTCTTCCAGCACCTGCTTGGTCTCGGCGGCTTCGATGGCCGTGCGTAGCGCGTCGGTCAGCTTGCCTTGCTCCTCAATGGAAGCCAGGATGGCCGCGCGGCGGTCTTCCAGCTCGCGCAGATACAGCAGGCGCTCTTCCAGGTTACGCAGTTGCGTGTCGTCCAGGTTGTCCGTCACTTCCTTGCGGTAGCGTGCGATAAAAGGCACGGTGGCGCCTTCGTCCAGCAGTTGCACGGCGGCGGCAACCTGATGTGGCTTGACGGCCAGTTCAACGGCAATGCGGGAGACGATCTTCTGCAACACGGAATCGGTCATTGCTTCCAGAGAGTGCGATGGGAAGCCGCGCATTTTGCCATAAGGCACAATCTGTTCCGGCGCTGACTGCGCGCCCCACGCGACGTTTGCCGCACAGGCGCGGTGATAAAATGCACGTTATGCCTACGCTCCCGTTTTCTGCCCATTGCCACACGGTTGGCCGCGCCGGTGCGCACCGTGTTTCCCGCTTGGTTCTGCTGCTTGCCGCGCTCTGTGCCGCGCCCGCATGGAGCCAATCTCAGCCGGCTGTTGCGCCGACCTCCGCATCGACTCCTGCCGTGCCTGCCACGCCACCGGATTTCGGCGCGGAACACGACCGCATCAACAGTGCCAAATCATGGGCCGAGTACCGCTATGCGCAGGCCGAGCGCGCCTGTTACGACAAATTCTTCGTTACACGCTGCATCGACAAAGCCAAGGATGTGCGCCGAACGGAACTCCACACCATCCGTGAGCGCGAGCTAGCGCTGGACGAAGCCGAGCGCGCCGACCGTGCTGCACGCCGCGATCAGGATCGCGCCATCCGCGAGGCCCAGTACAACGCCGAGCGTCCGCAACGTGAAGCTGCTGAGCAGAAAAACCGCACCGACTTCCAGAACAAGCAGGAACAGCAGCGCCTGAACGAAGCGCAACGCCAGGCCGAAGCGCCGCAGCGTGCCGCCAACGCGCAGGCGAACGCTCAGAAGCAGGCGGAGCACGATGCCAAACTCAAGGCCGCGCAAGAGCAGGGCGCCGCCAATGCCGCCAAGCGCGCAGAGAACGTCAAGCAGTTCCAGGACAAGCAGCAGGACGCCGTGCAGCGCCAGAAGGAACTGGAAGAGCGCCGCGAGCAGACCAAGCGCCGCAACGAACAAAACAACAGCAACGCGAGCCCGCTGGGGTTCTAAACTCGGAAGCGTGGACGGGTGTGTCCCGGGAGGAAGTGATGGACAGCGATCTGAACACGATCTCACGTCGCATCATCGAACTGCAGATCGAGCATCGTGATCTCGATTTCCTGATTGATAAGCTGGCGTCGGAAATTGATCACGACGAGCTGCAGCTGCGGCGGCTCAAGAAGCGCAAGCTGAAACTCAAGGACGCCATCACGCTGCTACAGTTGCAGCTTGAGCCGGACGTGCCGGCCTAAGCATCGCTCCCCCCAACTTCGAGAAGCCGCCAGCACATGCGGCTTCCTTCATTTGCCCCCAGGGACTTTTCTCCGTTGACTTCGCTTTCCCCGCTCGCCGAGCCGCCGAGTGATTCCGGTGCGGCTGGTGACACCTCTGCCGCCGCTGTCCCCGCCGATGCCCATCATGCTGAGCTGGCCACACTCTTCGCCGACGATGGCACGCTGGCCAAAGGCATCGACTCGTATCGGCCGCGCAGCTCGCAACTGACGATGGCGCAAGCGGTGGCCAATGCCATTGAGGCCACCGATTCGCTCATCGTCGAGGCCGGCACGGGCACGGGCAAGACTTACGCATACCTTGTTCCAGCGATGCTGTGGGGCGGCAAGGTGATCCTGTCCACGGGGACGAAGAACCTGCAGGATCAACTCTTCCTGCGTGACATTCCGACGGTGCGCAAGGCGCTGAATGCGCCGGTCTCGGTGGCGCTGCTCAAGGGGCGCGCGAACTACGTCTGCCATTACCACCTGGAACGCACGTCGCAGAACGGGCGCCTGTCGTCGCGTCAGGACGCGGCGTGGCTGCGCCAGATCAATCTCTTCCTGAAGACCACGAAGACGGGCGACAAGGCCGAGATGTCCACCGTGCCCGAGAACGCGCCGGTGTGGAATCTCGTGACGTCCACGCGCGACAACTGCCTCGGTTCCGACTGCGCGTACTACAAGGATTGCTTCGTCATGCGCGCCCGCAAGGAGGCGCAGCAGGCCGATGTGGTGGTGGTCAACCATCACCTGTTCTTTGCAGATGTGATGTTGAAGGACACGGGGATGGCCGAGTTGCTGCCGGCGGCCAACACGATCATCTTCGACGAAGCGCACCAGTTGCCAGAAACCGCCACGCTGTTCTTTGGCGAGACGATTTCGACCAACCAGATTCTGGAGCTGGCACGCGATGCCGTGGCTGAGGGGCTGTCGCATGCGCGTGATGCTGTGGACTGGGTTGCCATTGCTGCGCCGCTGGAGCGCGCCGCACGTGATCTGCGCCTGGTGTTCCGCCAGGACGGCGCGCGCCTGTCGATCAAGCAGATCGACAACGATCAGGCGACCGCCAAACCGTTCTACGAAGTGCTGCCGAAGCTGGAGCAAGCGCTGTCGGATTTCACAGGCGCGTTGGAGGCCCAGGCCGAACGCGCCGAGACCATCGAGCAATGCCATCGTCGTGCCGCCGCGCTGTGCGACCAGCTGGATGCGTGGGCGAACCCCAAGCCGGCGCCCGTGATGAAGAACGAAGAGGGCGAGACTGTGGAAACCGCACCGTTCGATGAACGCGTGCGCTGGGTTGAGGTATTTGCCAATTCCGTGCAGTTGCATCTGACGCCGCTGTCCATTGCGCCGATCTTTTCGCGCCAGCGTGCGGGCCAGCCGCGCGCATGGATATTCACCTCAGCCACGCTGTCGGTGCGTGGCAACTTCACACATTACGCGGCACAACTTGGGCTCAATCGGGATCAGTCGATGACGCTGGACAGCCCGTTCGACTACGCGTCGCAGGGCTTGCTGTATGTGCCGCGTGATCTGCCGCAACCGAGCGATCCGCGCTTTACGGATGCCGTGCTCGACGCTGCCTTGCCGATGATCGAGGCGGCGGGTGGCAAGACCTTCGTCTTGTGCACGACGCTGCGTGCCGTCAACCGCGCAGCCGAACGATTGGCCGATGAGTTTGCCCAGCGTGGTTGGGATTTTCCGTTGCTAGTGCAGGGGCAGGCCAGCCGCACCGAGCTGCTCGATCGTTTCCGCACGCTCGGTAATGCCGTGCTGATCGGCAGCCAGAGTTTCTGGGAGGGCGTGGACGTGCGCGGCGAGGCGTTGTCGCTGGTCGTGATCGATAAGTTGCCGTTTGCGCCGCCCGATGATCCGGTGCTGAGTGCGCGCATGGAAGCACTGGAAAAGAAGGGCTTGAGCCCATTCGCCGTACACCAGTTGCCGCACGCCGTCATCACGCTCAAGCAAGGGGCGGGGCGGTTGATTCGCTCCGAGACCGATCGCGGCGTGCTGATGATCTGCGACCCACGCCTGGTGGAGAAGAACTACGGCCGGCAAATCTGGCAAAGTCTGCCGCCCTTCAAGCGCACGCGTGAAGCTGATACCGCAGCGGGCTTTTTGCGCTCGCTGCAACCCGATACGCTGCCGGTAGACGCCGGTTCAGACTGATGTTGACGTGACGCACAAATAAAAAGCCCGGCCAAACTGGACCGGGCTTTTTATGGCTGTTCACGCCTTGCCTACCACATCTGGTACCACGGCTTGTCTTTCTTGCGTTGACCGAAGGCGAGGAAATCGCTGTTCGGGTAGTTCTGCTTGATGATGCGTTCGGTGTCGTCGCGCATGTCCTTCATGCCCAGCGCTTCGTACGACTTCATCATGATGTACAGGGCTTCTTCCACAGCCGGGGCGCGGTCGTAGTCCTTGATGGCATCCTGGGCACGGTTGACGGCAGCCAGGTAAGCGCCACGGCGATAGTAGTAGCGTGCAGCGCCCACTTCATGCTCAGCCATCGCGTTGACGATGTACTGCATGCGTGCGGTCGCATCCGGCGTGTACTTGCTGTTCGGGAAGCGCGTGATCAGCGTCTTGAACGCGTCATAGGCGGCACGCGCTGCCTTCGGGTCGCGCTCGCTCAGGTCTTGATTCGAGAAGCGGCCAAGCCAGCCCAGGTTGTCGTTGAAGTTGATCAGGCCCTTGAGGTAATAGGCGTAATCGACACTGGGGTGGTTCGGGTGCAACTGGATGAAGCGATCGACAGCAGCCAGCGCGGCGGCAGTTTCGCCATCCTTATAGTTGGCGTAAGCGGTTTCGATCTGCGCTTGCTGAGCGTACGGGCCGAACGGATAGCGGCTTTCAAGCTTTTCGTAGTACTTGACGGCCTTGGCGTAGTCGCCGCCGTCGAGCGAGTCCTTCGCTTCAGAATATAATTTGTTGGCTGACCAGCCGACCGTTTCGTCTTGCTGTTCTGGCAGGATGCCGCAGGCCGAAATGGTCAGGCATGCAAACCCTACCGCCAACACTGCTCCGATTTGTGCGCGGATTCGTACTCCAAAACGCGCCTGCTTTACGCTCGTGACCGACATGGGCACCTTTTCTCAATGAAAAATCGCATCAAGGATTATAGCCCAAGCCCTGTGTCGAACGACGCAGCGCCTGACGTTTCCATCACTTCGCAAGAAACCGAAGACGTGCTTGACGATGAGGCGCTCGACTTGCCCACCGCCGAAAGTGCAGAGGCAACAGAGCCGATCGTCGTCAAGGTGCCTGAGGTTCTGCACGGGGAGCGTCTGGATAAGGCGCTGGCCAAATTGCTGCCCGATTACTCGCGCAGCCGCCTGCAGCAATGGATCGACGCTGGTGCCGTGCGCATGGATGGCGCAGCGGTGCGCCCGCGCGCAGCGGTATCCGGCGGGGCACGCATCGAGGTTGTGCCGCAGCGAGCGGCCGACGAGAACGCCTTCGTGGCCGAGCCGATCGACCTGGACGTCGTCTACGAAGACGACACGCTGCTCGTCATCAACAAGCCTGCTGGCTTGGTTGTGCACCCGGCGGCAGGCAACTGGAGCGGTACCGTGCTCAACGGCTTGCTGCATCGCTATCCCGATGCTGCCGAGTTGCCGCGTGCGGGCATCGTCCACCGACTCGACAAGGAGACCTCCGGCTTGATGGTCGTCGCACGTACGCTGCCTGCGCAGACCGATCTCGTGCGTCAGTTGCAGGCTCGCACGGTCAAGCGGACTTATCTGGCGCTGGTCTGGGGGGAAATGCCGGAAGAGGCCACCATCGATGCGCCGATCGGACGTGACCCGCGCGACCGCACCCGCATGGCTATCATCGAAACGGCCAGCGGCAAGCAGGCACGTACGCATTTCAAGACGCTCGACGTGGTGGATCTGGGGCGCGCTCAGGTGTCGCTGGTGCGCTGCCAGCTCGAGACCGGCCGTACGCACCAGATTCGCGTGCACTTTGAGTCCGAAGGCCACCCGCTTCTGGGCGACCCGGTGTACACGCGCAACTTCCGTCGCGGCAAGCCGCAGACGATCAAGGCGCAGTTGCCGGTGCCGTTTGCGCGGCAAGCGCTGCACGCGGTGCGCCTGGGGCTTGTGCACCCTGCATCCGGTAAGTCAGTCCATTGGACGGCAGAGGTGCCTGACGATTTCGCAGAACTGTTGGAAGCCCTGGACCTGGATCCCGATGTCGATTTCACCTGATTGGATCATCCCCGACTGGCCGGCGCATCCGCGTGTCAAGGCACTGGCAACCACGCGGCTGGGGGGTGTCAGTACCGGACCTTACGGGCTGGCTGGCGGCCTGCCGGGTGGTCTGAATCTCGGTCAACACGTGGGCGATGCGCCGGATGCCGTCGAGCAGAATCGCCGCATCCTGCGCGCCGCCGTGGCTGCAGAGCCGGTGTGGATGGAGCAGGTACACGGCACCGGCGTAGCGGACCTGGATCAACTTACCGACGTGTCGGCGCCAGTGGTGGCTGATGCGGCGGTGGCGTCCTGGCGGGATCGCGTTTGTGTGGTCATGACGGCCGATTGCCTGCCTGTGCTGCTGAGCGACGCGCGTGGTGTGACGGTTGGAGCCGCGCATGCCGGCTGGCGCGGGCTGTGCAGTGGCGTGATCGAACGCACGGTCGACGCGATGATGCAACGGCTGCGTGCCTGTGGCCAGGAAGCCGATCCGACATGGCTGGCATGGCTGGGCCCAGCGATTGGCCCATCATGCTTCGAGGTTGGCGCGGAAGTGCGGCAAGCCTTCATCGACGCGGCTCAGCCGGATGAGCTGCCGGCGACCGAAGCGGCATTCGTGAGGGGCGTGCCGGAAGGAAAGTTCTTCGCCGATCTCTACGCGCTGGCCCGGCTGCGGCTAGCTCGCGTTGGCTGCACGAACGTGTACGGCGGAGGCTTGTGCACGATGACGGACGCCGATCGCTTCTACTCGTATCGCCGCGAGCGCACGACTGGCCGCATGGCCACCTTGATCTGGCGCGCGGAATAGCGCCGGTTGATGTCAGTTGGCGCCGTCGCCGGACGCGGCGGCGTCATTCTCTGCTTCCCGTGCCCGTCTGCGCCGTTTGCGTGCCGGCGAGCCGACAATCCACAAGAAGAGCGACAGCGGCGCCACGCCGTACAGGATAAATGTGCCGATACCGGCAATCCACGATTGCTCAGTCAAGGACATCATCAAAACAACGTAAAGCCAGGCAATGGCGACGATATACATGGCGGAAGAGCGCCCGGCGTTTGCGTAATGGTGCAGTCTCGCACGAAATTGCACAGGCTGGACCATAGCCCGCCATCGTGCTTAGCCATTCAAGGGCGCCACGCCTAGGTGGATTCGGCAAAACCCTTACTGGATCACGGTTTACAGGCAATCATCGGTCAACTCCGATTGACAGCCTTGAAACGGCAAGGCAACAATGGCCCGGAATACTGCGATTTGCGCCGCACAACCACCCGGAACGGCGCGTATTGCATGCATGAGGGCACTATGGCAACGCGTCAATCCGCATCTTCCAAAGCATCTAGCGCCCACACCCAAGCCCCCTGGCAGGGCTTGCCGGATCCGGCACAATGGGCTGAACAGTTCAAGCAATGGCAAGCCTACGCGGGCGCATTCGCTCAGCCTGGCGCTGCCGCTCCTGGCCTCGGCCAGTTCAATGGCGCTCAGATGATGGGCGAGGGCGCCGTGCCCTTCGCTCTGATCCCGCCTGAGCGCCTGGCTGAAATCCAGCAGAAATACCTTGAAGAGTGGCTTCAGATCTGGCGCCATATGAGCACCGGCGATAGCGCCGAGGCCGTCGCGCCGTCTGATCGCCGCTTTGCCAACGAGGTCTGGCGCAAGAGCCCGCTCTACGGTTACGCCGCTGCCTTTTACGTGCTGAACGCTCGTACGCTGATGGAAATGGCTGATGCCGTGCAGGCCGATGCCAAGACCCGCGAGCGCGTGCGTTTTGCCGTGTCGCAATGGACGGCGGCCATGTCGCCGTCCAACTTTCTGGCGACGAACCCCGAGGCGCAGAAGCAACTGCTCGAATCGCGCGGTGAATCCCTGCGCACCGGCATTCTGAACATGCTGCAGGACATGGAGCGCGGCAAGATCTCGCAGACGGACGAGGCAGCGTTCGAGATCGGCCGCAACGTAGCCAACAGCGAAGGCGCGGTCGTTTTCGAGAACGACTACTTCCAGCTGATCCAGTACAAGCCGCTGACGGCCAAGGTGTATGCCAAGCCGCTGCTGCTGGTGCCGCCGTGCATCAACAAGTACTACATCCTCGATCTGCAGCCGGCCAATTCGCTGGTGCGCTATGCGGTGGAGCAGGGCAACACGGTGTTCCTGGTGTCGTGGCGCAACCCCGATGTCAGCATGGCCTCGCGCACCTGGGAGGACTACATCGAAGGCGGCGCGATTGAAGCCATTCGCGTGGCGCGCGAGATCTCGGCGCAGGACCAGATCAACGTACTGGGCTTCTGCGTGGGTGGCACGATTCTCTCCACGGCACTGGCCGTTCTGGCTGCACGCGGGGAGCGCCCGGCCGCGAGTCTGACGCTACTGACGACGCTGCTGGACTTTACCGACACGGGCATCCTTGATGTCTTCGTCGATCAAGCCCAGGTGGAAATGCGCGAGCAGACCATCGGCACAAATGCACCCGCCGGCCCTGGCTTGTTGCGCGGCGTGGAACTGGCGAACACGTTCTCCTTCCTGCGCCCGAACGATCTGGTCTGGAACTACGTGGTCGAGAACTATCTGAAGGGTAAGACGCCTGCGCCGTTCGACCTGCTGTACTGGAACGGCGATTCGACCAACCTGCCGGGCCCGTGGTACTGCTGGTATCTGCGCCATACATACCTGCAGAACGATCTGAAGGAACCAGGCAAGCTGACCGTGGGCGGCACGCCTGTCGATCTTGGCAAGATCGATGTGCCGGTCTACATCTACGGCTCGCGCGAGGACCATATTGTCCCGTGGCAATCGGCGTATGCATCGGTGCCATTGCTCAAGGGCAAGCGGCGCTTCGTGCTGGGTGCCTCGGGTCATATTGCAGGCGTCATCAACCCGCCCGCGGCCAACAAGCGCTCCCACTGGATCAATACCAAACTGCCCGAGACTGCCGATGCGTGGTTCGAGGGCGCCAAAGAGTACCCGGGCAGTTGGTGGCCCGACTGGTCGGTTTGGCTGGCGTCACATGCTGGCGCACAAAAAGCCGCCCCCAAACGCTATGGCAATGCGGACTACCCGGAGATCGAGCCCGCTCCTGGCCGTTACGTCAAACAGAAAGCGTAAGATCGCGCGCATGATCCCCCGTTGCCGTCGCGGCTGCGGCCGCCGACGGTGTCTCTGACTCTCTTTCGACTGTGGAAGGTAAGCAAATGACCGATGTTGTGATCGTATCGGCGGTTCGTACCGCCGTAGGCAAGTTTGGTGGTTCGCTGGCGAAGATTGCAGCACCTGATCTGGGTGCAGCCGTGATTCGCGAGGCGCTCTCGCGTGCGAAGGTTTCGCCGGACCAGGTGAGCGAAGTCATCATGGGGCAGGTGCTGACCGCCGGTTCGGGCCAGAACCCAGCGCGCCAGGCCGTCATCAAGGCTGGGCTGCCCAACATGGTCCCGGGCATGACCATCAACAAGGTGTGCGGCTCGGGTCTGAAGGCCGTGATGCTGGCGGCCAACGCCATCATTGCGGGCGACGCGGATATCGTCGTGGCCGGTGGCCAGGAGAACATGTCTGCCGCGCCGCACGTACTGCCGGGTTCGCGTGACGGTTTCCGCATGGGCGACGCCAAGCTCATCGACTCGATGATTGTGGACGGGCTGTGGGATGTCTACAACCAGTACCACATGGGCATCACTGCCGAGAACGTCGCCAAGGAATACGGCATCACGCGCGAGGCACAGGACGAGTTTGCCGTGGCCTCGCAGAACAAGGCAGAAGCCGCGCAGAAGTCGGGCCGCTTCAACGACGAAATCGTTCCGATCCTGATCCCGCAGCGCAAGGGCGATCCGATTGCCTTTACGCAGGACGAGTTCGTCCGCCACGGCGCGACGCTGGATTCGATGGCTGGCCTGAAGCCTGCCTTCGACAAGGCTGGCACCGTCACAGCGGCCAATGCTTCGGGCCTGAACGATGGCGCCGCTGCTGTGGTCGTGATGTCTGCCGCCAAGGCCAAGGAACTGGGCCTGACGCCGCTGGCCACCATTCGTGCCTACGCCAGCGCTGGCCTGGACCCGAAGGTGATGGGCATGGGTCCGGTGCCGGCATCCAAGCGTTGCCTGTCGCGCGCTGGCTGGTCGGTGAACGATCTGGACCTGATGGAGATCAACGAGGCGTTTGCCGCGCAGGCACTGGCGGTGCATCAGCAGATGGGCTGGGATACGTCCAAGGTGAACGTCAATGGCGGCGCGATTGCCATTGGTCACCCGATCGGCGCATCGGGCTGCCGCATTCTGGTCACGCTGCTGCACGAAATGCAGAAGCGCGATGCGAAGAAGGGCCTGGCCTCGCTGTGTATCGGCGGCGGCATGGGCGTGGCGCTGGCTGTCGAGCGTCCGTAAATCTTTGTAGTGTTATCGGCGTGCGCTGAACGAAAGCAGGGCACGCCGATCCGAAGCATCTCCGCTTGAGAAAACTCAGGCGGCTTAATAACAAGGACTAGGAGTGGACATGACCAAACGCATCGCATACGTCACCGGTGGCATGGGCGGTATCGGAACGGCGATTTGCCAGCGCTTGGCGCGCGACGGCTTCATCGTTGTCGCAGGCTGCGGCCCGAATTCGCCGCGCAAGGCAAAGTGGCTCGAGCAGCAGAAGGCGCTGGGCTTTGATTTCGTCCCGTCCGAAGGCAACGTCGGTGATTGGGAGTCGACCAAGGCCGCGTTCGACAAGGTCAAGGCTGAAGTGGGTGAGGTGGATGTCCTCATCAACAACGCCGGCATTACGCGTGACGTGGTGTTCCGCAAGATGACCCGAGCGGATTGGGATGCTGTGATCGACACCAACCTCACGTCGCTGTTCAACGTGACTAAGCAGGTGATCGACGGCATGGTCGACCGTGGCTGGGGCCGCATCGTCAACATCTCGTCGGTGAATGGTCAGAAGGGGCAGTTTGGCCAGACCAACTACTCGACGGCCAAGGCTGGCTTGCACGGCTTCACGATGGCGCTGGCACAGGAAGTGGCGACCAAGGGCGTGACGGTGAACACCGTGTCGCCGGGCTATATCGCAACCGATATGGTGAAAGCGATTCGTCAGGATGTGCTCGACAAGATCGTCGGCACGATCCCGGTCAAGCGCCTGGGTGAGCCGACGGAAATCGCTTCGATCTGCGCATGGCTGGCGTCCGAAGAGTCGGGCTTCTCAACTGGCGCTGACTTCTCCCTCAACGGCGGCCTGCACATGGGCTGACCTTCAAGCGCCCATGCTGCGGTATTGCTGCAGCATGGGCGCAGCAATTTTCCCCCAGAAACCCGCTTTTGCCTGTTTGGTGCTGCGATGCTCAAGTGCGTTGCAGCAGTGCTCTTGCGCTTATCTTCGTCGCGCATTCGTGTGCATGAGCCGTATCAAAATGCTGCGGGTTTCTACCGGGGGAGGTCGCCTTTTCTTTGCATGGCGATCCGCATAGAATCCAATCACGGAGGCGCTCCGCAGGGAGACAAGGGGCGTCCGATCATAACCGGATGCATCTGCGTGGCTACATTCCTACGCAGATCGGAATAGCCGGGCAATCGCGTATTTTGCTGCACCGCTTGGTGTAGTCATTTCGCACTGCATCGGCTGCACCGCAGCAGCATCGCCAACACGGAAAGGCATGATGGCCACCAGCAAGAAGGGTACCGAACGGCTGATCAAGAAATATCCCAACCGCCGGCTCTACGACACCCAGACCAGCACCTACATCACGCTCGCAGACGTCAAGCAGCTCGTGATGGAGACCGAGGAGTTTCGCGTCGTCGACGCGAAGTCCGGCGAAGATCTGACCCGCAGCATCCTGCTGCAGATCATTCTGGAAGAGGAGACCGGCGGCGTGCCGATGTTCTCCGGCTCGATGCTGGCGCAGATCATCCGCTTCTACGGCAATGCCATGCAGGGGATGATGGGCACGTATCTGGAAAAGAACATCCAGGCATTCGTCGACATCCAGAGCAAGCTGGCCGAGAACTCGAAGGATCTCTACAGCGGCAACAGCTTCAACCCTGACATGTGGTCGCAGTTCATGAACATGCAGGGGCCGATGATGCAAGGCATGATGAGCAACTACATTGAGCAGAGCAAAAACCTGTTCGTGCAGATGCAGGAGCAGATGCAGAGCCAAGCCAAGAACATGTTCGGGACGTTCCCGTTCAACCAGCCGCCCGAAAAGAAGTAGGTCGGGCTGATATGGCAGGCAAGGGCGAATCGCGCGGCGGTTCGCCTTTTTTGTTTGGACGATGGGAATAAGGCGACAGGGTAAAATGCGCGGCCTCACGGGCTGATGCGTGCGCCTTACGCGTCACCTCAAGATATCGATTTCCCGCTTCGATCATTTCCATGTCCAACCTCAGCTTCCGGCATATTGACCGGCTGGCCGCTTTCGCATGAGCCGTCTTTTGCTCGCCCCGATGGAGGGCGTCGCGGATTTCGTCATGCGCGACACGCTGACCAGCGCCGGTGGCTTCGATGGGTGTGTCTCCGAGTTTGTCCGGGTGACGGGCTCCTTGCTGCCCCTGCGCACCTACGAGCGCGAGACGCCCGAAATCGCCAACGGTGGCTACACCGCCAGCGGCACACCCATGGTTGTTCAGTTTCTGGGTAGCGACCCGGAATGGCTTGCTCGGAACGCCGCGTACGCTGCGACCTTGTCACCGCACGGAATCGACCTGAACTTCGGCTGCCCGGCCAAAGTGGTGAATCGACACGGCGGCGGCGCCATGCTGCTCGATACGCCAGAAGTGCTGCACACGATCGTGGCGGCGGTGCGGGCCGCCGTTCCGCAACACATTGCGGTGACGGCCAAGATGCGCTTGGGGGTCTCCGATACGTCGCGCGCGATTGAGTGCGCGACCGCCCTGGCCGAAGGCGGTGCGGTGTCGCTGGTTGTGCATGCCCGCACACGCGATCATGGCTATCGCCCGCCAGCCCATTGGGACTGGATTGCGCGTATCGCGGATGCTGTACATGTGCCCGTCATCGCGAATGGCGAAGTCTGGACCGTGGGTGATTGGGAGCGCTGCCGCGCCGTCAGCGGTTGCGATGACGTGATGATCGGCCGCGGCGCCGTGTCCGATCCGTTCCTGGCCCAACGCATTCGCGGGCGGATGGAGCCGGAGCCCTCCGCCGCGGAATGGCCGATAGTGCTGGGTTTTCTTGCTGACTATCTGAAGAAGCTGCACGCGCGTATCTTGTCGAAGCACGAGCATGGCCGGGTCAAGTTGTGGCTCGGTTACCTGAAACGGACGTGGCCGCAGGCGGCTGCGTTGCACGATGCGATCCGGCGCCTGCAGGACCCAATGGAAATCCAGCGCGTGATTGAGCATGCGCTGCATCAGGGTGGCCGGCAGACGGCTCTGGCAGGGTAAAATGCGCATCCGCGCGGCGCGCATGGACGTACCGAAACCATGTCAAGCGCGCGGCACAAACACTCCCCACATCAGGTTGTCCCCATGTCCGACGTTAGTACCCAGAGCCCGAAAGTTGGCTTCGTTTCGCTTGGTTGTCCAAAGGCTTTGGTCGACTCCGAGCAGATCATCACCCAGCTCCGCGCGGAGGGGTATGAGATCTCCGGTACGTATGGCGGGGCGGACCTGGTGGTCGTCAACACCTGCGGCTTCATCGACGAGGCGGTGCAGGAAAGCCTGGATGCCATTGGCGAAGCGCTGGCCGAGAACGGCAAGGTGATCGTCACGGGCTGCCTGGGCGCCAAGAAAGATGCTGCCGGCCAGGACATCATCACCAGCGTGCACCCGAAGGTGCTGGCCGTGACAGGCCCCCACGCGCTGGGCGAAGTGATGGAAGCGGTGCACACGCACCTGCCCAAGCCGCATGACCCATTCATCGACCTGGTGCCGCCGCAGGGCATCAAGCTCACGCCCAAGCACTACGCGTATCTGAAGATTTCCGAGGGCTGCAACCACCGCTGCAGCTTCTGCATCATCCCGTCGATGCGTGGTGACCTCGTCTCGCGCCCGGTGGCGGAAGTGATGCTGGAGGCAGAAAACCTGCTGAAGGCCGGCGTGAAAGAGCTGCTGGTGATTTCGCAGGACACCAGCGCCTACGGTGTCGACGTCAAATTCCGCACCGGTTTCTGGAACGGCCGTCCGCTCAAGACGCGCATGACCGAGCTGGTCGCCGCGCTGGGTGAACTGGCTTCGCAATACGGTGCCTGGGTGCGCTTGCACTACGTCTACCCGTATCCGAGCGTGGACGAAGTGATGCCGCTGATGGCCGAGGGCAAGGTGCTGCCGTACCTCGACGTGCCGCTGCAGCACGCCCACCCGGATGTGCTCAAGCGCATGAAGCGTCCGGCCAATGCAGAGAAAACGCTCGACCGCATCCGCGCCTGGCGCGAGGTGTGCCCGGAGCTGACCATCCGCAGCACGTTCATCGCCGGTTTCCCGGGTGAGACGGAAGAAGAGTTCCAAACGCTGCTCGACTTCATCGCCGAGGCCGAACTGGACCGTGTGGGCTGCTTCGCCTACTCGCCGGTGGAAGGCGCGACCGCCAACGACCTGCCGGGCGCGCTGCCCGATGAGGTGCGTGAAGAGCGCCGCGCGCGATTCATGGAAGTGGCGGAGCGTGTGTCGGCTCGTCGCCTGCAGCGCAAGGTCGGCAAGTCGCTGCGCGTGCTGGTGGATGAGGTGAATCAGGACGGTGGTATCGGCCGTTCGTCGGCGGATGCGCCCGAAATTGATGGTCTGGTCTACATCGCGCCGCCGTCCAAGCCGTACAAACGCTACAAGGCGGGCGATTTCGTATCGGTCAAAATCACCGGCGCGGATGGCCACGACCTGTGGGGCGAAGTCTGAGTTTCAGGCTGCGCCCATTAGGTAATCGCACCTAAAATTTGCGAACGATCGTTCGTTTATACTGGCCGCCATCCAATTCTTAATTGCATGGAGACAGCAATGGTACGTGAAGTGGTGGTGGTCAGCGGCGTTCGTACCGCAATCGGGACGTTTGGCGGCAGCCTGAAGGACGTGGCGCCGTGTGAACTGGGTGCATTGGTCGTGCGCGAGGCACTCGCCCGTGCCGGCGTGAAGGGCGAGGAGGTCGGTCATGTGGTGTTCGGCCACGTCATCAACACCGAGCCCCGCGACATGTACCTCTCGCGCGTGGCAGCTGTGAACGGTGGCGTGTCGGCTGAAACGCCTGCGTTCAACGTCAACCGTCTGTGCGGCTCCGGCCTGCAGGCCGTGGTGAACGCTGCGCAGACCGTCCTGCTGGGTGACGCCGATATTGCCATCGCCGGTGGTGCCGAAAGCATGAGCCGCGCGCCGTACCTCGCGCCGGCTGCCCGCTGGGGCTCGCGCATGGGCGACGCCAAGATGGTCGACATGATGCTGGGCGCGCTGCACGACCCGTTCCACACCATCCACATGGGCGTGACGGCGGAGAACGTTGCCAAGGAGTTCGGCATCAGCCGTGAGCAGCAGGACCAGACCGCGCTGGAATCGCACCAGCGTGCCTCGCGCGCCATCCACGCCGGCTACTTCAAAGACCAGATCGTTCCGGTGACGATCAAGTCGCGCAAGGGCGACATCCAGTTTGATACGGATGAGCACGTCCGCCACGATGCGACCATCGACGACATGACCAAGCTCAAGCCGGTCTTCGTCAAGGAAAACGGCACAGTCACGGCTGGCAATGCTTCGGGCCTGAACGATGCTGGCGCCGCACTGGTGCTGATGGAGCGGTCGGTCGCGGAGAAGCGCGGCCTGAAGCCGCTGGCGCGCCTGGTGTCATACGGCCACGCTGGCGTGGATCCGAAGATCATGGGGATCGGTCCGGTGCCGGCTACGCGCAAGGCATTGGAGCGCGCTGGCCTGTCGGTCAAGGATCTGGACGTGATCGAAGCCAACGAAGCGTTTGCCGCGCAGGCTTGTGCCGTGACGAAGGAACTCGGCCTGGACCCGGCCAAGGTCAACCCGAACGGCTCGGGCATCTCGCTCGGCCACCCGATCGGCGCAACGGGCGCCCTGATTACGGTGAAGGCGCTGCACGAGCTGCAGCGCATTGGTGGTCGCTACGCGCTGGTGACCATGTGTATTGGTGGAGGACAAGGCATTGCGGCGGTGTTCGAACGCATCTGAACGCTTTCTTCTGATTGAGCGCCCGACTGGGCCGGCCGGCGCGTTGTTCGCGCTGGTGCTGGCCTTGGGCGCTGCGGGGGTGACAACGGCGTCTGCCCAGACGCCGGCTGCCAACAACGGCTATGACGTGTCGACCGGTGGCGCCAACGTGCAGCCGGGCGACCTTGGCCTGAATCGCGCCATTGCGGATGGCGACAAGCGGCGCGCTGCCAAGGCGGGTAATGGGTTCTCCGCCCAGACCGGCCAACCCCACGTGCTGCAGCCCCAGCCCGATTACGCAAAGTATCCCGTCTACACCGGCGTCATCGGTGATGTGCCGATCCACATGCGCCTCGGCCGCAAGCCCGGTGAGATCGACAGCGTCCACGGCGAGTACACGGCGGGCAAAGGCCCGGGCGTGCGCCTTGTCACCGGCGAATATGAAAATGGCGGCTTCCTGATGGAAGAGTCCGACGACGGCACGAACGTCACCGGCACATGGGAAGGCGCTATCGACACGCACGGCGTCGTGCACGGCACCTGGACGGATGTTGCGCACGGCGGCAATACGCTGCCATTCGTGCTGCGGCCGGTCGCTGTGGTGGTGATTCCCCCATACGATGCCGCTGCCAACAGCAATGCTGTGACGCCAGCCACGCCGCTGGTGCCCGCTGCACCTGGGCAGATCGCCCCGGCGCCGGCGCTACCGCCCGTCAATCCCGCGCGATCGGGCGCGCACTGGTAAGCTGCCGGGTCAGGTGCCCGCAGCTCCTTGCGCTGCACGTACGCTACTCGCCAGGAATCTTTCGTGACCGACGATATCAAGCTCCCGCCCAAGTTTCCCGCAACCCTGGCTGTGCATCCGGACCTGAATGTCCCGCCGGGTTTCGCCGCGTTTTCGCACGCCACGCATCGCGCCTCGACCGTGGTGTTCAAGAACCTCGCCGACATGCGCGCGTTCGGCAGCGGCAGTGTGGTGCACTGGCGTTACGGCCTGCATGCCACGCCGACCTCCGACGCACTGTGCCAAGCGCTCGCACAGATCGAGGGCGGTTCGCATGCGCTGCTGCTGCCCTCGGGTCTGGCTGCGATTTCGCTGGTGTACTTCGCGCTCATCAAGTCCGGCGACGACGTACTGATCCCAGACAACGCCTACGGCCCGAACCGTGACCATGGTGAATGGATGGCGCGCCAGTTCGGCATCACCGTGCGCTATTACGACCCCATGATCGGCGCCGGCATTACCGATCTGATCCGCCACAACACCAAGCTGGTGTGGCTGGAAGCACCGGGTTCGGTGACGATGGAGGTGCCTGATTGCACGGCCATCGCCGAGGCGGCCCGCGCAGCTGGTGCCATCACGGCCATCGATAACACCTGGAGCGGCGGTGTGTACTACCAGCCGTTCGCGCACGGCATCGACATCTCCGTGCAGGCGCTGACCAAGTACCAGTCGGGTGGCAGCGACGTGCTGATGGGTGCCACCATCACCAACGACGAGGCGTTACACCACAAGCTGCTGGCGACGCGCATGCGCATGGGCTGGGGGGTCTCGGCGGACGATTGCTATTTTGTACTGCGCGGCTTGCCGAGCCTGCCGACGCGCCTGGCGGCACACGATGCCCATGCGCGTGAAGTGGCCGAATGGCTGGCTGACCGGCCTGAAGTCGTACGCGTACTGCACCCGGCGCTACCCAGCTGCCCGGGCCATGAATTCTGGAAGCGCGACTTTACCGGCGCGAGCGGCTTGTTTTCGATCGTGCTGCACGAGCGCTATTCGCAGGCGCAGATCGACGCCTTCATCGAAAGCTTGCGCTACTTTGCGATCGGTTTTTCGTGGGGTGGGGCAAACAGCCTGGCATTGCCCTACAACATCCCGTCGATGCGTACGGCGACGGCTTGGCCGCCGGCCGATTGGGAGAACGCGGGTGGTTTCGTGCGCCTGTATATCGGCCTGGAAGACCCGCGTGATTTGATCGCCGATCTGAAGCTGGCGATGGAGACGCACCTGCGGGCTTGATCTGGTCGGTCTGCCAGGGCACTGGAGCGGGGCGCACAGGTTGCGCCCCGTTTTGATTTCTCCAACCGGTGCCGGTGGTTGGAGCTTTACTGCTGCGGGAAGAGATTCAGCAACCCGTCCAGGCCGACAACGTTGAACGCCACATCGGCCTGTGCCTGCACGATGGGCTTGGCGCGGAACGCCACCGACAAGCCCGCCACGCCCATCATCTTCAAATCGTTCGAGCCGTCGCCCATGGCGATGGCGTTATGCGGCGTTACGCCCATGTCCTTGCAGAACGCCTTGAGCGTCTGCGCCTTCACGTCGGCATTGACGATCTCGCCGAGCACGCGGCCGGTCAGCTTTCCATCCACGATCTCCAGGGTATTGGCGCGCGTACGGTCGAGCCCCAGACGCTCTTGCAGGCGCGAGGTGAAAAACTCGAAGCCACCCGACACCAGCAGCGTGCGGATGCCCATTGCCTGTACGGCCTTGAGCATCTTTTCTGCGCCCAGTGAGAGCTGCAAGCGTTCGTTGTAGACGCGCTCCAGCACGCTCGCATCCAGTCCCTTGAGCAGCTCCACACGGCGCGTCAGGCTTTCGTTGAAATCCTTGATCTCACCGCGCATCGAGGCCTCGGTGATGGCGGCCACCTGCGGCTTGAGCCCGCAGAAGTCCGCAATCTCGTCGATGCATTCGATGGTGATCAGCGTGGAATCCATATCCATCGCCAGCACGCGGAAGTCCCCAAAGGTCCATTCGTCTGGAATCCACGCGTAGTCCAGCTTCAGGTTGGCGCAGATGGCGTCGAGCTGGACGCGCAGCTCGCTGGGCAGCTCATGCACCCATTCGATGGCGGCGACGTTGGGCGCACGCATTTCAAATGCAGCGGTGCCGAACAGGCTGCGGACGGACTCGATATCGCCGGTGGACAGCGGCGACAGGCTTTGCAGGACGACAGGCATGGGAGGACGGGGAAAGGATGCGCCGGGGAAGCGCGCTATTGTAGCGAAGCCCCCGGTAGGAATGCGCCCCACAAAAAGGTGAGGCGCGCGCAGCACAAAACTCAGGCGGAGGCCGTCTCCGCCGTCAAGCTGTGGGCGACCTTGGCGAGGAAGCGGTCGCAGGCGTCGAGTTGTGCCAGCTCCACGTATTCGTTGGCCTTGTGCGCTTGCTCGATGTTGCCGGGGCCGCACAGCACGGCCGGAATGCCGGCGCGCTGGAACAAGCCGGCCTCGGTGCCGTAGGCAACCTTGCGCTTGTCGTTGTCTTCGGTCAGCACGCGCACGAGCTGCGTGATGGCGGCCTGCTCAGAGGCGTCCAACGATGGCGCAGCGGCAATCTCAGCCAGTTCGATGCGCGCGTCCGGGTGTTCCCGCTGCATGGCGGGCTCGATGGTTTCGCGAACATAGCGTTCCACGCGCGTCCGGATGGCCGGCGCATCCACACCCGGCAGATTGCGGAACTCGAACACGAATTCGCACAGCGCCGGAATCGTGTTGAGCGCGATCCCGCCGTTGATCAGTCCCGTGGACGACGTGGTGAACGGCACATCAAACGCTTCGTCAAATGGGCCCTGGGCGCGGAATTCATCGGCCAGATCGCGCACAAAGCAGATGATGCGCGCGGCGTACTCAATGGCGTTGACGCCCTGCGGCGTGAGCGACGAATGCGCGGCGCGGCCATGCACGCGGCAGCGGTAAGCATTGATGCCCTTGTGCGCGACGATGGGGCGCATGGAGGTGGGCTCGCCGACGATGCAGCCGGCAGGTTTGATTCCACGTGCGATCAGGTCTTCGATCATGCGCGGGGCGCCTACGCAGCCGACTTCTTCGTCGTACGACAGCGCAAGATGTATTGGTTCACGCAACTTGGCTTGCAGCAGCGAAGGCACCAGCGCCAGCGACGACGCGATGAAGCCCTTCATGTCACACGTACCGCGCCCGTACAGCTTGCCATCACGCACTTCCGGCGTGAACGGATCGCTGTCCCACTTCTGGCCGTCCACCGGCACCACGTCGGTGTGGCCCGACAGCACGATGCCGCCTTGCACGCTGCCGTTGGCGGCGGGAATGGTGGCGAACAGGTTGGCCTTGTTGCGCTCATCGTTGTGCGAGAGATGCGATTCAAGACCGGCGCCGCGCAGATAGTCGCGCACGGTTTCAATCAGCGCGAGGTTGGAGCCGCGGCTGGTGGTGTCGAAACTGACCAGTTTGCGGGTCCAATCGAGCGTAGAGAGAGCGGTGCTCATGGTGTGTCCTTCTATGTTTTTTCTTTGATCGGGCGATGCTAGCGCATCAGCTCAATTGCCGCATGGCGTGGCGAATCGTCTGCGCCAACGCGGCCGTCTCGGCGGGGATGTTCTCGATGCGCAGCCGGTCTTGCCCGGCCAGCTTGATCTGCCGATTCTTCTGCACGAGGTCGATGATCTTGATGGCGTCCACCGGCGGGTTGGGTACGAAATGCAGCGTGACCGCCTCCGCGCCCTTATCGATCTTGCGGATGCCCAGCGGCTGCGCGGCGATGCGCAGACGGTGCGTCTCGATGAGCGACTGCGCCTGCGGCGGCAGCTTGCCGAAGCGGTCGATCAGCTCTTCCTGGATGTTGTCGATGGTCTCGCTGCTCTCGCAGTTGGCCAGGCGCTTGTAGAGCGACAGGCGCTCCTGCACATCGCCACAGTAGTCCTGCGGCAGCAGGGCGGGCGTGCCGAGGTTGATCTCGGTGGTGGCCGCCAGCGGCGCCATCAGGTCGGGTTCCTTGCCGGCCTTGAGCGACTTCACCGCCTGGTTGAGCATGTCGGTGTAGAGCTGGAAGCCGATCTCGGAAATCTCGCCCGATTGCTTGTCGCCCAGTACCTCGCCGGCGCCGCGAATTTCCAGATCATGCATTGCCAGATAGAAACCCGAACCCAGCTCTTCCATCTGCTGAATGGCTTCCAGTCGGCGCTGCGCCTGTTTGGTCAGGCCGTCCAGATCGTGTGCCAGCAGATATGCATACGCCTGGTGGTGCGAGCGCCCGACGCGGCCACGCAACTGGTGAAGCTGCGCCAGACCGAATTTGTCGGCGCGGTGGATCAGGATCGTGTTGGCGGTCGGCACGTCGATGCCGGTTTCGATAATCGTCGTGCACAGCAGGATGTTGGCGCGCTGGGCCACGAAATCGCGCATCACGCGTTCCAGCTCGCGCTCGTGCATCTGGCCGTGGGCGACCACCACGCGGGCCTCGGGAATGAGTTCCTCCAGCTTAGCGCGCTTGTTCTCGATGGTCTCGACCTCGTTGTGCAGGAAGTAGACCTGGCCGCCACGCTTCAACTCCCGCAGGATGGCCTCGCGCAGCACGCCGTCTTCTTCGCGGCGCAGGAAGGTCTTGATGGCCAAGCGCTTTTGCGGCGCGGTGGCGATGACCGAGAAATCGCGCAGGCCTTCCAGTGCCATGCCCAGCGTACGCGGGATCGGCGTGGCGGTGAGCGTGAGCACGTCCACCTCGGCGCGCAGCGTTTTGAGCGCCTCTTTCTGGCGCACGCCAAAGCGGTGTTCCTCGTCGATGATGACGAGCCCCAGCCGGTTGAACTTCACGTCCGGCGAGAGCAGCTTGTGCGTGCCGATCACGATGTCGATGGTGCCGGCGTTGATGGCTTCGATAGCGCCGTCGATTTCCTTCTTGTTCTTGAAGCGCGAGATCTCGGCGATGCGCACCGGCCAATCGGCAAAGCGGTCGACCAGCGTCTGGTAGTGCTGCTCGGCCAGCAGCGTGGTCGGCGCGAGGATGGCGACCTGCTTGCCGCCCATCACGGCCACAAACGCGGCACGCAGGGCGACTTCCGTCTTGCCGAAGCCGACGTCGCCGCAAACGAGGCGGTCCATCGGCTTGCCGGATGTCATGTCAGCGATGACGGCGGCAATGGCGGCGGCCTGGTCCGGCGTTTCTTCAAAACCGAAGCTCTCCGCAAACTTGACGTAGTCCTCCGGCGTGAGCGGGAAGGCGAAGCCCTGGCGCAGCGCGCGGCGTGCGTACAGGTTCAGCAGTTCGGCGGCCGTGTCGCGGATCTGCTGTGCAGCCTTGCGCTTGGCCTTCTCCCACTGGCCGGAGCCCAGGGAATGCAGCGGCGCGGTTTCCGGATCAGCACCCGAGTAGCGCGAGATCACATGCAACTGGTGCACCGGCACGTAGAGCTTGTTGCCCTTGTCGTAGTCGAGGTGGAGGAACTCCTCCTCACCGTTGCCCATGTCGATGGAGATGAGCCCTTGATAGCGGCCGATGCCATGTTCGCTGTGGACTACCGGGTCGCCGATCTTCAGCTCAGCCAGGTCACGCACCATCGCATCAACGGCGGTGGCCTGTTCCTGCTTGCGGCGGCCGGCGCGGCGCACCGTTTGCGCGTACAGCTCGGTCTCGGTGATGATGGCGATGCCTGGTTTGTCCACCCCGTCGCCCAGGATGAAGCCCTGGTACAGCGGCGCCACGCCCAGCACGAACTTGGCTTCACCACGCATCAGGTCGGCAAAATCGGCCACGCCCTCGGGGTGCAGGCCGCTGGCGGCGAGCATTTGCGCGAGCGTTTCGCGGCGGCCGGCGGATTCTGCGCAGATCATCACGCGGCAGTTGCCGCGCATCAGGAAGGATTCGAGGTTGACCAGTGGGTCTTCTGCGCGGCGGTTGACCGCAACGTTTGGCAGCGGCAGCGAGAGCGGCGCATCGCCGGGTTCTGCGCGCAGCACAAGGCGCGCATGCGGCTTGGCCGCCACGAAGAACGCTTCTTCATCCAAATACAATGCGGCGGGCTCCAGCAGCGGCCGCTCGCGGTCGTGGCGCATGAAGTTGTAGCGCTGCGTGGTGTCGGCCCAGAAGCGGCGTACGGCACCCTCGATGTCGCCGACGAAGGCCAGGTGCGTGGTGCCCGGCAGGTAGTTGAACAGCGTGGCGGTTTCTTCGAAGAACAGCGGCAGGTAGTACTCGATGCCGGCCGAGGGCACGCCGTTGCCGATGTCCTTATAGATCGGCGAGCGCGTCGGGTCTCCCTCGAACACCTCACGCCAGCGGCCGCGGAAGGCGGTGCGCGAGGCTTCGTCCATCGGGAATTCGCGGCCCGGCAGCAGGCGCACTTCGTTCACGGGGTAGAGGCTGCGCTGCGTGTCGGGGTCGAACGCGCGGATGGTCTCGATCTCGTCGCCAAACAGGTCGAGCCGGTACGGCAGTGGCGAGCCCATCGGGAACAGGTCGATCAGCCCACCCCGCACGGAGTATTCGCCGGGGCGCATGACGGCGCTGACATGCTCATAGCCCGCCAGCGTGAACTGCGCCTTGAGCGCGGCCTCATCCAGCTTTTCGCCTTTCTTGAAGAAGAACGTGTAGGCGGCCAGGAATGATGGCGGCGCCACACGCTGCAAGGCCGTCGACGCTGGCACCAGCAGGATGTCGCAGGCGCCGTTCTGCAAGTCGTGCAGCGTTGCCAGCCGTTCGGAAATCAAGTCCTGGTGCGGCGAGAAATTGTCGTATGGCAGCGTTTCCCAGTCCGGCAGCAGTTTCACGCGCGCCTGCGGGGCAAACCAGCGCAGTTCTTCGGCCAGGCGCTGGGCGTCGACAGCATTGGCGCAGACCACAGCCAGCATCGGCACGGCAGCGCGATGCTGCTCCAGATAGCGCGCGAGCAGCAGGGCATCCGCCGCGCCTTGCAGGCCACTGAAGACAAAGCGCGCGCCCGGTTTGACGGCGGGCAGGGCAGAGAGCGAGAAATCAGACATGGGGTGTCAGGATCGGTAGGCAAAGCACGACACCCCACCGGCGTTTGCAGGCGGGGTGTCGTGACACTGGCCGCTATTATAAAATCCGCGCCAATCGCGTGCTGGCGACGGCTCAAAACCTGAGAAAACGTCGTATCCACGCCTCATCTTCCGCATTCCATGTCCGAACCTTCCCGCTCAGGCCAACGCCGCTTTGCGCTGATTCCCTCAGCCGGCACTGGTTCGCGCGCCGGCGGCGATTTGCCCAAGCAATATCAGGCAATCGCCGGACGGCCGATGTTGTGGCACACCGCACAAGCTTTTCTGGCCAGCCCCGAGATCGATTCCGTGTTGATCGTGACGACACCGGGTGCGCAACCGCTCGTGCAGCGTTTTCCTGATGGCCACTTCGATGCACCCAAGCTGGTCGAAGTGGATTGCGGTGGTGATTCGCGCCACGCGTCGGTCACGCATGGTTTGGCAGCGTTGCGTGGGCTTGGGGCGCACGATGACGATTGGGTGCTCGTGCACGATGCCGCGCGCCCAGGTCTGACGCCTGCGCTGATTGCGCGGTTGGTTGCGGCAGTCGAGAGCGAAGGCTCGCAGGCCGTTGGTGGCATCCTCGCGCTGCCTGTGGCCGATACGCTCAAGCGTGCAGACGCCGATCAGCACATCGGTGCCACAGTGCCGCGTGATGGCCTGTGGCAAGCGCAAACACCGCAGATGTTCCCGCTCGGCCTGCTGGAGCGCGCGTTGCACGACGCATTGGCGCAACAACGCATCGTTACCGATGAAGCCAGTGCCATTGAGGGGGCTGGCCACAAGCCGCTGCTGGTGCCGGGCGCGCTGCGCAACTTCAAGGTGACGTATCCCGACGATTTCGCGCTTGCCGAGGCCATCCTCGCACGGCACGCATAAGACAAACCTCACGAGGCATCGCAAGCATGAATTGGATGGACATCCGCATTGGCCAAGGCTACGACGTACACGCACTGGTGGAAGGCCGCAAGTTGATCCTGGGTGGCGTAGAGATTCCGCACACACGCGGGCTGCTCGGCCACTCCGATGCCGATGCGCTGCTGCATGCGATTACCGATGCGCTGTTCGGTGCCGCCAGCCTGGGTGACATCGGCCGGCATTTCCCCGACACCGATCCGGCCTTTGCTGGCGCCGACAGCCGCGTGCTGCTGCGTGAAGCCGTGCAACGCGTGCGCAAGGCCGGCTATGCCGTGGGCAATGTCGATGCCACCGTCATCGCACAGAAACCGAAGCTCGCCCCGCACGTGCCGGGCATGGTTGCCAACCTGGTGGAAGACCTTGGTATTGCGCCCGAGCGTTGTAACGTCAAGGCCAAGACCAACGAGAAGCTCGGCTTCGAGGGCAAGGAAGAGGGCATCGTCGCACAGGCCGTGGTGCTGATCTATCGCGCAGAAGCTGCCGAGATTGATGATCTGAACGGCAGCAATTACGGGCAAGCGCGCTGATGCTCCGATTGGAGTTGTGACGCATGACCGTCGTAAAGGCCGGTAGGTTGTGCCCGAGCGGCACAGATCAGTAGCGTGTGTAGCAGGCGCTGACGACCAGCCCGGTTTCTGGCGGTGTGCGGTTCTCCAGCACCAGCCGACCGCCGCTGCGCTGCAGGATGCGATTGACGATCGACATGCCGAGCCCGGCGCCCTTGGCCTCGCTGCGGGCAGATTCGAGTCGGTAGAACGGGCGCGTGAGCAGGCCAAGCTGATCGACGGGCACACCGGCGCCGCGATCGGCCACGCACAACACCACCTCGTTGTTCTGCAGCAGAGTACTGACCGTGATGTCGGCGCGACCGGTGCCGGGCGTCTTGCCGTAGCGGCGCGCGTTTTCAATCAAATTGTCGAGAATGCGCTGCGTCTCCATCCGGTTGCAGCGGGCGATGGCTTCCGGCGCGAGCTTGAGCGTGAGATCGATGTCATCGTGCGCTGAATACACCGGTGCCGTATCGCGCACGAGTTCGGTCAGATCCACCTCTTCCTGCATCTCACTGGAAGGGCGCGCGTAGTCGAGGAACTGGCCGATGATGGCGTCCATCTGCTCGATGTCGGCCACCATCAGCTCGCGCGTTTGTTCGTCGACGGGGCTCATTTCGGTTTCCAGGCGCAGGCGCGTGAGCGGTGTGCGCAAGTCGTGCGAAATGCCGGCCAGCATGACGGCGCGGTCGGCCTCGAGCTGTTTGAGGTCGCGCACCATCTGGTTGAAGCTGTGATTCGCTTGCGCCACTTCGGTGCCGCCGGCTTCGGGTAGCGCCTTCGGGTCGTCGCCCGCGCTGATGGCGCGTGCTGTGTCGGCCAGGCGCTTGAGTGGCTGGTTCACGCGCGAGGTGATGAATGCCGCGCCCAGCACCGACAGCACCAGTGCCGCCATCGACCACCACAGCCACTGCAGTCCCGGCACGTGCTCGAAACGATCAGGGCTGATGGCAACCCAGTAGTCGTCCCCTTCGATCTGGAAGCTCACCCAAACGCCAGGAATATCGTTGACCGCCGTGGCAATCACCGTTTCGGCACCCAGCCGGTTGCGGATCTCCTGCTGGACGAGTTGCGTCAGGTACGGGTTGGTGTGCGGCTCGCGGTACTCATCTTCCTTTTCACGCGGGTAGACCTTGATGCCTTCGTTCTGCACGAGGTCCAACAGCAGGAAGCGCCGGCGCGCTGGGTCGGAATAGAGCAGTGCCGCCCGCGTGAGCTTGACCACGCTGACGACCTGCATGGCGATCTGTTGCGCGCGCGGTTCACGCTCGAAAATGCGGAAGCTCTGGAACCAGACGCCCAGCGAGATCGCAATGAGCAGAGCGATCAGCATGAAGGTTCGCCAGAACAGCGAACCAAACACACTGATCAACAGATGCCGCAGCGCGGCCGGACGCGGAATGCGCAAGTCGGTTGCGGATAAGAGGGGTTACTTGGCGCCCTTACTTGGCGCCATCAGGAATGAACACATAGCCCAGGCCCCAGACCGTCTGGATGAAACGCGGGTTGCTGGCGTCAGGCTCGATCAGCTTGCGCAGGCGCGAGATCTGTACGTCCAGGCTGCGGTCGAAGACTTCATATTCACGCCCGCGCGCCATTTCCATTAGCTTCTCACGCGATAGGGGTTGGCGCGGATGGCGCGCAAACACCTTGAGCACGGAGAATTCGCCCGTCGTAAGTGTGATCTCTTCGTCGTTCTTCTTGAGTGTGCGCGTGGCCAGGTTCAACACGAAATCGCCAAAGGCGAAGGTTTCGGGCGTTTCCGACGGGGCGCCGGGAATCTCGGCCGGACCACGGCGACGCAGCACGGCGTGAATGCGTGCGATCAGCTCGCGCGGGTTGAAGGGCTTGGGCAGATAATCATCGGCGCCCATTTCGAGGCCGACGATGCGGTCCACGTCTTCGCCCTTGGCGGTGAGCATGATGATGGGCGTCTGATCGTTTGCGCCGCGCAGGCGACGGCAGATCGACAGGCCATCTTCGCCCGGCATCATGAGGTCGAGCACGAGCAGGTCGAAGCGCTCGCGCAGCCAGAGTTTGTTCATGGCCGTGGCGTTTTCCGCCACCAGCACGGTGAAGCCCTGTTCCCCGAGGTAACGGCGCAGCAGATCGCGCAGGCGGGGATCGTCATCAACGACGAGAATCTTTTGACCAGAATTTTCCATGGCGCTAATGGTAACGACAAAAACATGGCCCCGCGGGAGTTCAGGCAGCGGTGGAAGCCCAATTGAAACAGACGGTTACATTATTTACCGGGCCACACGAACAGTCTGTAGGACGCACGGCTACACTGCCTTGGCGGTTCCTCAGTTGGGATCAAATAGTGCTGACCCCCATAAAGGGGGCTGGCGTGCAATGCGGTTGCCTGATATCGATTGTCGCGCAATGATGCATGGCGCATCGGTTTCCAGCAACATGGACGTGGCTTCTCTCTCTCTTTTGACGGATCGATCAGCAAGTTTCCGGCGGCGCCTGGCGCTGACGGCGTGTGCTGCCGCCCTCTGCCTGGCGTATCTGCCGGCACAGGCGCGTGGGCCGCACAATGCCCCCCCCAGTGGATTCGGAGGGGGGAACGGGTTCGGTCGATTCAACGGCGGTGGCTTCTTCGAGGCCGCCGCGCCGCACAAGGGCGGGAACCAGGGTGGAGGACGCGGTAACGAGGCAGATGAACGCCGTCGCCGTGCCGCTGCCATGGAAAGCCGCCGAGCCGAGAGCGAAGGCCGGTCGTCGCCACCCCCGCAGCGCAAGCTGTCACCCGAGGAACGCAAGCAGTTGCGTCAGAACATCTATGACGTCACGCGGGACATCTATCACCGTGGCGGCTAGGTAGGGGCCGAGGAACGGCGCGTAGTCGCTGCCCCGGCAAGGCATCAGGGTCGACTCGGGGGACCGACATGCAAGTCCGTGGCACGATTTTTCTGGCGCTGGCAGCCGCTGGCGTCCTTTCACTTCCACCCGCGCAGGCGGCGACGCAAGACAAGCCGCATCGCCACAGCACGCGAGCCTTGGCACCCGCTGCCGACGAGCAGCGCCTGGATCGCGAAGACGCGCGCTATTTTCTTACCCGCATCGGCTTTTCGCCCTCCGAGAGTGAGCTCGACACCTATGCCGGACTGACCCACCGCGAGGCCATCGACCGTGTGCTGGCCCAGACAGGCAATGTCGCTACGCAGCCGCCGCCGGCGTGGGTCAATGAACCGATCATCCCCTACAACAAGCTGCCCGACGAAGACGCCCGCAAGGCCGCACGCCAGAAGAACGCTGCGCACGAACTGGAGCTGCGCGCCTGGTGGATGGGCGAGATGATCAAGACGCCGTCGCCGTTGACCGAGCGCATGACGCTGTTCTGGCATAACCACTTCGTATCGAGCTCGCAGAAGGTGCCGTTCGCGCAACTGATGTACCGCCAGAATGTTCTGCTGCGCCAGAACGCTGTGGGCAACTTCGGCACGATGCTGCACGCCATCGGCAAAGACCCGGCGATGCTGATCTACCTGGATGGCGCCGAGAGCCGCAAGGGCAAGCCCAACGAGAACTTCGCCCGCGAGGTGATGGAGTTGTTCACGCTGGGTGAGGGCCATTACACCGAGCAGGACATCAAGGAGGCTGCACGCGCTTACACGGGCTGGAGCATCGACCGCGAGCACGACTTCGCCTACCTCTGGCGACCGCAGATCCACGACACCGGCGTGAAGATCGTGTTTGGCCAGAGCGGCGACTACGACGGTGACCAGATGCTCGACATCCTGCTGTCCCGCCCCGAGACGGCAACCTTCATCGTAACCAAGCTGTGGCGCGAGTTTGTTTCGCCAGAACCGGATACGGCGCAGGTACAGCGTGTGGCCGATGCATTCCGCTCAAGTGGGTACGACATCAAGGTTGCCCTGCGCGAGTTGTTCATGACGCCGACCTTCTGGGCGCCGCAGACGCGCGCAACGTTGGTGAAGTCGCCAGTGGAGATGATTGTCGGCACGCTCAAGCAATTCAACGTGCAGTACTCCGACCCAACCCCGTTCGCGATCAAATCGGCGCAACTCGGGCAGAACCTGCTGGCGCCGCCCAACGTGAAAGGCTGGCCGGGTGGCGATGCGTGGATCAACTCGACCACGCTGCTGGGTCGCAAGCAGTTTCTCGACCAGTTGTTCCGCTCGACCGAGATGAAGGCGCCAGCGCAGCAAGCCCAGCAACAGAAGCCCGGCATGATGATGGCCGCCATGCGTGCAGACCTGAAGGAGGGCGGCACGGTGCAAGGCTTGGGGCAGGCGCTCAAGGGCATGGGCCAAGAGGGCCGCTTCAAGCTGGCGCAGTCGCAGACGATGGTGTCGTTCAATTCGTCCAAGTGGTTGGCGCAGTTTGGGGCGGATGGGGATGACCCGCCGCAGCTCGGGCCGCGCATTTCGATCCAGCGCGCGGTGTTGCCGATCGAGCCCACCGCGCCCATTCCCGTCAAGCTGGCTGGTACCGCGTACCTGCGCACGCTGATGATGGACCCCGCCTACCAATTGAAGTAACGCCACGATTGCAGGAGCACACATCATGGAACGTCGCGATTTTCTGAAGGCTGGTGCCATGCTCGGCCTTGGTGGCGCCGCATCCGGCCTCCCGGGCGTGGTCTTTGCTCAAGGGCAGGACAAGCGCAAGGGCTATGGCAATCTGCTGATCCTCATTGAACTCAAGGGCGGCAACGACGGCTTGAACACCGTTGTGCCGTACACCAGCGCGCAGTACTACGCGCTGCGCCCGCGCATTGCTATCAAGCGTGAGCAGGTGCTGCAACTCGATGACCGCTACGGCCTGCATCCGTCTTTGCAGGCGATGATGCCGCTGTGGCAGGCAGGCGAGCTATCGGTGGTGCAGGGGCTGTCGTATCCGCAGCCGAATCTTTCGCACTTCCGCTCGATCGAGATCTGGGATACGGCGTCGCGCTCCGACCAGTACCTGCGCGAAGGTTGGCTGACCCGCGCATTTGCCGCGCGGCCTGTGCCGGCGTCGTTCGGTGCGGATGGCGTGATTATCGGCAGCGCGGATCTTGGCCCGCTCGATGGCGGCTCCCGTGCGGTGGCGCTGGCCAATCCAGACGCCTTCCTCAACGAAGCCAAGCTGGCGATGCCATCTCACGCCATGGGCAACGCAACGCTTGAGCACGTGCTGAAAGTCGAGGCAGACATCGTCAAAGCCGCTGACGGGCTGCGTCCGAAGGCGGGCAAGTTTGCGCTCCAGACGCACTTTCCGGATGGCGGCTTCGGCAACTCGATCAAGGCGGCGATGCAGGTGGTTGCTGCACCCGGGCATGGCGGGGCCGATGTGGCTGTGGTGTGCCTGTCGCTGGGTAGTTTCGACACACATACCAACCAACAAGGCACGCAGGCGAATCTACTGCGTCAGTTGGGCGATGGCATTGCCTCGCTCAAGAGTGCGCTTACGGAGTTGGGCCGCTGGAATGACACGCTGATCGTCACGTATTCCGAGTTCGGCCGCCGCCCGCGCGAGAACCTGAATAATGGTACGGACCATGGCACTGCCGCTGCGCATTTCGTGGCAGGCGGTCGCGTGAAGGGTGGACTGGCAGGGCAGGGGCCGATGCTGGAGCGCTTGGATGGCGGCGGCAATCTCGACCCGTCGGTCGATTTTCGCTCGCTCTACGCGACGGTGCTGGAACGCTGGTGGGGGATGGATTCGCAGTCGGTGCTGGCCGGCCGGTTTGCACCGCTGGATCTGATCAAGGTCTGATCAACTGCGGATCTGCGTGATTTGAGTTCGCCAGGCCAGCCACAGCTTGCGCAGCGGCGTCAGGTCGGTGCGCTGCGTGAGCACCTGGAAGCCGTCGGCCTCCACCTCATCGAGCAGGCGCATGGCCAGCACGCCGCGGATCAGCGCCGAGCGCTGGGCACGGCGGTCTTCGGCGGGCAATGCGGCCAGGGCTTCCTTGTACGTTGTACGGGCGCGCTCGGCCTGGAACGCCATCAATGGCTTGAAGCCATCTGCATAGCGGCGGTTGAACAGATCCGCCGCCGGCACGTTAAAGCGCTGCAGTTCGTCCACGGGAACGTAGACGCGGTTGTGGCGCACGTCTTCCCCCAGGTTGCGGATGAAGTGGACCAACTGCTCGGCCAGCGACAGCAGCCGGGCGAATTCCAGCGTGCGCGCATGCGTGTGGCCAGCGATGCGCGCTGCCAGACGGCCCGCGACACCGGCTACCTGATCGCCGTGGCGACGCAGGTTGGGCCAATCCAGATAGCGGTTCTGCATCGCGTCAGCTTCCACGCCGGCCAGCAGTTCGCCCAGGTGCACCGCGCCAATGTCATAGGCTGACAGATGCGGTTGCAGCGCCTTGGTGGCGGGGTGATCCGGGCGCCCTTCGAACAAACGGGCCAACTCCAGGCGCCACCATTGCAACTTCGACTGCACGACTGCCGGGTCCGTCGCATCACGCACGGCATCTTCGAGTTCACGTCGCACGGCTTCCAGCGCGATGGTTGCGCGACGGCGCTCGGGCGTCAGAAACAATACGCTGTAGTACACGTCGCTGCCGGGCGGGGCGGCCTTGTCGGCGCAGTAGTCGTCGGGGGTCACGGAAGGGGCCGTCGCAGTGGACGCGCTGTGGGAAATAGGCAGGGCGGCCATTTTACATGGCGCTGCGGTGCAGCATGTGAGGGGCCGCTGCTAGGCGACCAGCAATAAAAGTCAATCAGACAACGCCGTGTCGTTGACCCTGCGCATTGCCGTGGGTATATTACTGACCGGTCAGTTATTTACTGAGAGCGTGTCATGCCCGCCGTGCCTGCGATGTGTCCTTCGTACCCGCATTCCGACTCCACCGGTTTTACCGGGGCCACTGACCGGCATTTTCGGTCGCGCAGGCGCTTCTCGTCGCTGGCCGTATCTGCGGCATTGCTGACGGGCGCGGCGCTGTTGGCCGGTTGCGGCAAAGAGCAGCCTAAAACGCCCGAAGTACGCCCCGTGCGCACCATGACGGTCACCAGCGAGCAAGGCGCCGGCACCGCAGAATTCTCCGGTGATGTGCGCCCGCGCATTGAGTCGCGCTTGGGCTTTCGCGTGCCGGGCAAGATCGTTGCGCGGCTGGTCGACGTGGGGGCCACGGTCAAGAAAGGGCAGGTACTGGCCCGCCTGGACCCAGCCGATCTGGCGTTGGCGCAGCAATCCGCCCAGGCCCAGTTATCGGCGGCCAAGACCGACCGCGATCTGGCTGCGGCCGATCTCAAACGTTTCTCTGAGCTCTTTGCCAAGGGCTTCATCAGCGCTGCTGAGCAGCAACGCCATCAAGCCAATTTCGACGGCGCGCAGGCTCGCTACGACCAGGCCGCCGCAGGCTACCGCAACCAGTCCAATCAAGCCGCCTACGCCACGCTCGAAGCCGATGCGGATGGCGTAGTGACGGGCGTCGACGCCGAGGTCGGGCAGGTGGTGTCTGCTGGCCAGCCGGTCGTGCGTGTGGCGCAGACGGCCGAGAAGGAAGTTGTGGTCGGCATTCCCGAGGACCAGGTGGACACGCTGCGCAAATCGCCCGACGTGAGCGTCAAGCTGTGGGCTGATCAGTCGCGCAGCATTCCGGGCAAGGTGCGAGAGATTGCGCCAGCGGCCGACCCGCTCACGCGGACGTACACCGTGAAGATTTCGATCCCGAACCCGCCGCCCGACCTGAAGCTGGGCATGACGGCGGTGGCCAGGTTCGTGCGGCCAAGCGGTGGTGCAGACAGCGGTGGCATGGGCGTGCGCGTACCGATCAGCGCATTGCTGCAGGAGCAGGGCAAGAACGTGGTGTGGCTGTATGACGCCGCGTCGCAAACGGTCAAGCCAGTGCCGGTGACGGTGGGCGAGCCACGCGACAACGTGTTGCTGGTGACCAGCGGCCTTGCACCCGGCCAGACCATCGTGACCGCCGGCGTGCACCTGCTCAAGGCCGGCCAGAAAGTGATGCCGATGGCGCCCGCGGATCAGCCGTCGGCCCAGTCCGCTATCACGCCGCGCCGCTAAGTCGCGCTTCCTGCCCAAACACGCCTACCTTCGCGCGCATGGAACATTCCCGTTTCAACCTGTCACGCTGGGCGCTTGAGCATCAACCGCTCACGCGTTTTTTGCTGGTGGCGCTGCTGCTCGGCGGCATCTTTGCGTATTCCAAGCTGGGGCAGGACGAAGACCCGCCCTTCACCTTCCGCGCGATGGTGGTGCAGGCCTTCTGGCCCGGTGCCACGGCCGAGCAGATGTCGCGCCAAGTGACCGACAAGATCGAGAAGGCGCTGCAGGAAGTGCCGTACGCCTGGAAGATTCGCAGCTACTCCAAGCCTGGTGAAACGCTGGTCACGTTCCAGTTGGCCGACACTTCGCCCGCCAAGGAAACGCAGCAGCTCTGGTACACGGTGCGCAAGAAGGTGGGCGACATCGCACCCACCCTGCCGCAGGGTGTGCGCGGGCCGTACTTCAACGACGATTTCGGCGATGTGTACGGCTCGATCTACGCGCTGTCCGCCGACGGCTTTACCTACCGTCAACTCAACGACTACGCCGATTCGATCCGCCAGCAACTGCTGCGCGTGCCCAACGTCGCCAAGGTTGAGCTGCTGGGCGATCAGGACGAGAAGATCTACATCGAGTTCCAGCAGGCCAAGCTGGCGCAGATGGGGTTGGACATCAACAGCATCGCCACGCAGATTGGCCAGCAGAACAACATCGGCCCGAGCGGCGTGCTGGTCACGCCGACCGACAATGTACAAATCCGCCTGTCGGGCCAGTTCTCCGACATTCGTGATCTAGAGAACCTGACGCTGCGCGGCCCTGGCGGCACGACCAATATCCGCCTGGGCGACATCGCTACGGTAACGCATGGCTACGTTGACCCGCCGCACGCCAAGATGCGCTTCAACGGCAAGGAGGTTATCGGCCTGGGCATCTCGATGACCAAGGGCGGCGACATCATCCAGCTCGGCAAGGACCTGCGCGCCACGGTCGATAGGATCCGCGCGAAGCTGCCGGTCGGTATCGAGATGGAGCAGGTGCAGAACCAGCCGAAATCGGTGCAGAGCTCGGTGGGTGAGTTCGTACACGTGCTGATCGAGGCCGTGGTGATCGTGCTGGGCGTGAGCTTCCTTTCGCTGGGCCTGCACACCAAGCCCAAGCTGCGCATTGATGTGTGGCCGGGTCTGGTGGTGGGCCTGACGATCCCGCTCGTGCTGGCGGTGACGTTCCTGTTCATGAACATCTTCGACATCGGCCTGCACAAGATATCGCTCGGTGCGCTGATCATCGCGCTGGGCCTGCTGGTGGACGACGCGATCATCGCGGTCGAGATGATGGTGCGCAAGCTGGAAGAGGGCTTCTCCAAGATGGAGGCCGCCACCTTTGCGTACACCTCCACCGCCATGCCGATGCTGACCGGCACGCTCATCACCGCCACGGGCTTCTTGCCGGTGGGGCTGGCGCGTTCGACGGTGGGCGAGTACACGTTTGGCATTTTTGCTGTGACGGCGCTGGCGCTGGTGCTGTCGTGGTTTGCAGCCGTGGTGTTCGTGCCGTACCTCGGTTTTCTGCTCTTGCGCACCAAGTCGCATGTGGGTGACGGCGGCCACCACGAGCTGTTCGACACGCCGTTCTACAACCGCTTCCGCGGCTGGGTGAACTGGTGTGTGGAGTACCGCAAGACAGTGATTGTCATCACGCTCGTCGCGTTTGGGCTGGGTGTGTTCGGCTTCAAGTATGTGGAGAAGCAGTTCTTCCCGGATTCCAGCCGCCCTGAGTTGATGGTGGAGCTGTGGCTGCCGGAAGGCTCCAGCTTCAACCAGACCGAGGCCGAAGCCAAACGCTTTGAAACGCTGATGCGCAAGGAGCAGAACGTCGACAGCGTGACGCTGTTCATCGGCTCCGGCGCGCCGCGCTTCTATCTGCCGCTGGATCAGATCCTGCCGCAGACCAACGTGGCCCAGGCCATTGTGATGCCGACCTCGCTGGAAGCGCGTGAGGGCGTGCGGCAGCACATCATTGGGTTGCTGAAATCGCAGTTCCCGCACTTGCGCGGCCGCGTGAAGCTGCTGCCGAACGGGCCGCCGGTGCCGTATCCGGTGCAGTTCCGCGTGATGGGCCCGGACATTGGTGGCGTGCGCAAGATTGCCAACCAGGTCAAGGCGATCATGACCGCCAACCCGAATACTGTGGGCGTGAACGACAACTGGAACGAGAACGTCAAGGTGCTGCGCCTGGACATCGACCAGGACAAGGCGCGCGCGCTGGGTGTGTCGACGGGCTCGATCTCGCAGGTCACGCAGACGGTGATGTCTGGCGCGCCGATCGCCCAGTACCGCGACGGCGACAAGCTGCTCGACATCGTTATGCGTCCGCAGGAAGACGAGCGCAATACGCTCGATGCCTTGCAGCGCGTGCAGGTGCCGACCAGCAGCGGCCGCACAGTACCGCTCACGCAGGTGGCGCGTGTGGGCTTTGCGTGGGAGCCGGGTGTGATCTGGCGCGAGAACCGCGACTACGGCATCACCGTGCAGTCCGACGTGGTGGACGGCGTGCAGGGCCCGACGGTCACGGCGCAGATCAACCCGCTGCTCGACAAGATCCGCGCGGATCTGCCGCCTGATTACCAGATCAAGATTGCCGGCGCGGAAGAGGAGAGCGCCAACGCAGGTGCATCGATTGCCGCGCAGATGCCGCTGTGCATCTTCATCATCTTCCTGCTGCTGATGCTCCAGCTGCACAGCTTCTCGCGCTCGGTGATGGTGTTCCTGACTGGCCCGTTGGGCTTGATTGGCGCGGCGGCAACGTTGTTGCTGCTGCGCGCGCCGATGGGCTTCGTGGCGCAGCTCGGCATCACCGCACTGATCGGGATGATCATCCGCAACTCGGTCATTCTGGTGGACCAGATCGAGCAGGATGTGGCGGCCGGCGTGCCCACCTGGACGGCCATCGTCGAGGCGGCTGTGCGGCGTTTCCGCCCGATCATTCTGACGGCTGCCGCAGCAGTTCTGGCGATGATCCCGCTCTCGCGCAGCGTGTTCTGGGGGCCGATGGCCGCGGCCATCATGGGTGGCCTGATCATTGCCACGGTGCTGACACTGCTGTTCCTGCCGGCGCTGTATGCGGCGTGGTTCCGGGTCAAGCGGCCCGAAGCTGACGCTCCCGCGCCGGCAGCCTGACGTTCTCATGCATTCGAAAATGCCGCCTCGGCCAAGCATGTCGGGGCGGGGATGGAAACCTACGAACGACTGCGATATAATCGCGGGCTTCCTTTCCGGCGCTCCCTCAACGGGCGCCGCGATCCATCCGGCGAGGGTGGCGAAATTGGTAGACGCACCAGGTTTAGGTCCTGACGCCAGCAATGGTGTAGGGGTTCGAGTCCCCTCCCTCGCACCAGAATTCCCTTATAAATCAATAATTTAGATTTTCGTGTTGTCAAAAATCTAGCTGGTTTTTGCCAGCTTTTTTGCCAGCATTTTGATGCCCTCGCCAGCGAATTTTTCTACCGCGCGATTTCCGGCTTCTGTGTCGGCCGATGGCATCCAGCGGCCGTAGACTCGCGCAATCATGGTCCAGTCGGCGTGCCCCATCTGCTTGGCAACCCACATGGGGTGCTCGCCAGCAGAGAGCATCATCGACGCATAGGTGTGTCGGGTCTGATACGGGTTGCGGTAGCGCACACCGGCGCGCTTAAGCGCCGCCTTCCAGATGCGCCAGATTTGGTGGGAGCCAGAGAAGCGCTCGCCGGTAAGCCCCGTCCCCCCCCCCCCCGCATTTGAGGGATGTCGTGCCAGCTTGGATTGAGCTTACGATCACCTTTCGAAGGCAGACTGGCCCCTGACCCGTTGTCGCGATCTCAGATCCTGGACACGTCGAGGCAGTGCAGTTTGAGTGGGCGGGTTAAGCCAGCACATGGATAGCAACAAGCCGCACGGGAAACGTGGCAGAAGGCAATTAAGCTTTCCTCTGAAAGCAACATCTACCTACGGGGCGCGAAAATTGCATGAAATTCGGAAAATCATACCTGCAAGGCGTTCGACTTTCACTGCATCTTATTAGTGCAAGCACAATCAGTGCTCGTTCGATTTAATAGCATCGTTCATTTATATAAGGCAGCGCCTCACTAAATGGCGATCCAGGTTATCAAAAAAACGGGAAATGATATGAAATTCACCTACAGCAAGCTAACAATGGCCGCAGTCGATAGTGAGCTTGAGGTAACAATAAGAAGATCTACAAAATTTCACGACATCTCGGATGTACTGTTCTACGTCTACGAATCGCCAGAATTTGAGTTTGAGTTCGAAGCCAAGGAGGAAAAGGCGAATCGCGAAGTAATAGTTAAGGGTGAGAAAAAAAATCGCACCTTGCCCATCGGGATGATTATTAACGAATCCTCCGTGAAGGCGGCTTTCGCCGCACAAACGAAGCGATCGAGCGTGAGAAAAAATTACGATCAAGTCGCCCGAGAAATTGAATTTGGAATGTTTGAGCTCCTCACATGGGGAGGGGAATCTCTTGCTCTTGTTCCCGATTACAAAGTTGGCTTCTCAACTATTGCCTAGATCTCAGCAAGGCAATTTCCGCGATAAAACGAATCTCAGGGCGAGACCCAAGTGGACTAAGTAACGCGACGCTTGCTCAGCAGTTTATAGACCCAACTCCAGGCGCGTACAACATTGATGCCACTCGCGCCGGCGATTATCTTTTGAGTCCAAACACGTTTACCGCAGCAGTTGAGGATATTAGACAGCAAGCTGCCGCTGAAGGAATACAGGCCCAGTACTGTCTGCAGAGCGGTTCAACTTCATTTCGGCAGCCATTCTAGAGCCCTGCCTCCGCAAGCAACTCCGACGGCTTGCAATCGAGTGCCTGCGCAATGCGCAACACATTCAGCAGGGTCACATTGCGCTCGCCGCGCTCGATCTTGCCCATATGGGAGCGATCGATCTCTGCGCGATCGGCAAGGGCCTCCTGCGACAGCAGGGCCGCCTTGCGCCGCGCACGCACAGCCGCACCGAGCAGCACGAGCTGACCGTCCTTATCCGTTTTGAATGACACCCTTGGCATGCCGCAATCGTCACGTTATGATTGCTTTACAGCCACGGTATTTATGACCCATTTTTGTTGGGGAAGTGCCGTTTTCTGGCGTTGTTTCAACCACTACACACTCTTTGTCTGTTGCCGATCCCTATGAAAACAGCCCTGGCGCATAAGAAGACGCGTTTCCTGACCTTTTCCGGCGCACTGGCCGTCACCGCAGCGCTTGTCCTGACGGCATGCGGTGGCGGAGGAGAGGGCAGCAGCACCTCCACCTCCACCACGGGCAGCGGCACGCCCGCTACGCCGGCCCCCCCGGATGCGGTCAGCCAGTCATCCGCCGCGCTCGTGGCGCAGACGGGTGCCACAGCCGTGCCGGGCACCACGGCGAGCGCGCAGGCATTCGATCTGACTGCCGACATTGGTGACACATGGCGCTTGGTGCTAAACCAGAACGGCACGTTCACGATCAAGGTGCTGTCCACCCAGTACAACCTGGCGGACACCTCGGGCACGTTCACTCAGTCGACCAGCGGCAATATCGTCACGTTCATTGGGGCGAACGGCGCCTTCACGCTCAAGCTCGATACGCGCACGCGAACCATTTCAGGCTCCGTCACGCTGGGTTCGCGGACCTCCGGTGTGGCGGGCTCGGGCTATACCGTGCCGTCTGATACCACCAAACTTGCTGGCGACTATTTCTACATCGGGGCGACTCGCAATGCGAGCAACGGTGGCTCGCCGTCGTTTGTGGGCGGCACGTTCCGTATTGCAGCCAACGGCACCGACATGACGTTGTGCGACAGTGGCCTGATCAACGCATCGGGCACGTGCGATGCTGTGGCGGGCAGCAATTCGCCCGGCCAGTTCGCGCTCAAACTGGTGAAGAACAGCACGGACGGCCTGACACACGTGCAACTGGCAGGTTCGGATTTCGGCCTGCTGAGTTTCCAGGCTGGCGATCGCGGCCCGGTTCTGGTGATCGACCGCTTCGGTTATAACCAGGCAACGCCGCCGGTACTGCGTACCGGTGCGGTGTATGCGGCTAAGCAACAGGTGCTTGCCGGAACGGAAGCCAACGGTACCTGGGAATGCATGGACCATGGCACGCTGGTTGGCACCGCCACGTTCAACGGCACGACGGTGCAGACTGCAGACACCAGCGGGCAGCCGACGGCAGAAACCCTGTACTACAACAACATCAATACCAATACCGGGCTGGTGCCGGTCAACGGTGCAGCAGCTTCGGTGGTGAACGGCGAGGCCGCCAGCGCCGGGGTGATTGTCCTGCCGCTGTCGTCCAGCCTGCTTGTGGTGGAGCGCGACGCCGCGCAATCGGTGGCGGTCTGCCACCCGAAGGGCTAACCCACTGAGTCACCACCAGCGGCGGTAAGCCGGCGCGCCCATGGCATCGCAAGTGCCGTGGGCGTTTTTCTATGGGGTTCGGCGCTGTGCAGCAACCGATCTCAATCCTGCAGGTAGCGTGCATAGGCCGCCTGAACGCCTGGGCTCGCGGCAAGAATCGCATCACACAGGTCAGGGAACTGCTCAAGCAACGCCAACAGCGGATAGCGGTCGGGCGCTGCGAAGAAGCCTTCTTGCCGACAGTCGACGACAAGTTGGGCGGGGCCATCCCAGATCAGTATCTGCGGATACACCAGCGCAATGAAGACTGTGCCGATATCGGCGTTGCTGTCGTCTTTGAACGGCCTGGGAATGGCATCCTGAAAAAACCGCAGCGGCGTCTTCCGAGTGGCAGTCACGATAGCGGCGAACCTGCGGGTGTCATGGAGTGGGGAAAGGGCTGGCGCTTACTTGGCCGGGAGAAACCGATACCGCTGTGGCAGCAGGGCTGGTCTCTCCAGGGCAGCGTCTTACTGTGCGGCCAGCACGTTGCCTTGCTTGTCGGCGAGGGCAACCTTGACGATCTGCGCGGTGACGATTTTCTGCGCGGTGTCGGCGCTCTGGTAGTAGCCATACACCGTGAGCTTGACCGCATCGAAGCGAGCACGCTGGGCCTCAATGGCGCGTGCAGAGGCCTCGTCGTCGACCTTCAGATAGTGGAATGCATCGCCATTGCTGAAGCCGAGCTTATATTCGCCGTTGTCGAAGAAGTAGCGATAGGCGCCCGCCTCCCAGAGCGAGTTGTCCAGTGGGAAGCCCTTCTGTTCGAAGTTGTATTTGCTGATGGGGTTCGGGACCGTCATCTTGAAATAGCGGCGCGACTTGGCGGCGGCGATGTCCGCGTCGATCCGGGGTGTGAGCGCCGTCAGCAGGTCGTGCTTGCGGAACTCGTCCGTGGCGCGCGCATAGTCTTTAGAGATGTTGCTGGCGATTTGCGGATAGTCCGGTGGCATGCCCGTGAGCGCCAGGTAGGCATACATGAGCTGGTTGCCGCTATCGAGCGTGACGTAGCTGCTGTCTGGCGTGGACGCGTCGGCTTTCGGCAAGGCCTCGCGTGCGGCGGCGGCTTGCGTATCGCGCAGGGCTTGCGGCGACGTAGCCTGAGCAAGGTTGGGTGTTGTTGGGGCGGCTGCCGTTGCTTTGGCGGCATCGGCCGCCTTGTCGCCGCAGGCCGCCAGGTTCAAGGTGCCAGAGAGTGCGAACAGCAGTGCGCAGGCGTGAGCGATCTGGCGGGCGGAGTGGGTGGTCATCAGCATGATGAATTCCAGGTGTCGGTAGCAGGGATGGGCAAAATGTCTGGTCAGGTTCAGCCGCGTTTGGCGAGGAATTTCAGTACGCCTGTGGCTGCGAAATACAGGCTGACCGCGCAGCCGAGATAACCGCCCACACCAATTGAGAAGGCGCGCATTGCTTCGCGTGTCATGGCGCCAACCATGTCGGCGGCAGCGTTGCCGCCAAACGCCATCGCCGCGCTTTGCGTTTGCGACAGGCTGCTGCTGATACCAGCGTAGAAAGCCATGCCGATCCCGAGCAGGAACAGCAGGGGGAGGCAATTTGCGAGCTGCGCGCGGGCATCGCGCACGAAGTACGAGGCGGCAGGACCCGCCAGCGCTGCGATGGCCAGCACGCCGTACATGCCCGTACTGCCGCCGTTGCCGCTGAGTGCTGCCATGGCATCGCCAGAGGTGTTGAGCACACCCAGCAGTTTCCACAGGCTCATGCCGATCTTCATGCCCGGCGTCAGTTGTACCGACACCGTGTTCAACGCAAACCAGGCCGTCGCCAGCAGTCCGGTTCCGACCAGCGTACCCATACCCATTCGTGCCACGAGCTGACTGCCCCGGGCCTTGACTGCCACCATGGCTTCGTCGGCTTTTTCGCGGGCGAGCTGTGCCTCCGGCACGGCAAACAGCGCGATGAGCGTGCCGACCTCATTAAACTGCGCATCGACGGTCATGTTCACGGCGGGGGCCTCACCCGAGCGCCAGATTCCCTCAAGGGTGAACGGATGCTGGCGGCCGTCAACGATGACAAGACCGGGGCCGGTGCGCGTGTCGCGCAAGATCGTTCCGCGTTGCTTCATGGTGTGTGCTTCCTGTTCGAGGTTGTCGTGAAGGTGTGTTTCCGCAGGCAGTGCGCATGGCGCGGTTGCGCTGCGGATATCCCCTATTCGCGACGACGATGTAGAACCGGAAGAGAATTTTTGGCGCCGGTATGCGGGCGAGCGGGCGCCCGCCCGCGCAACTCTTGGGTGGGTGGCGGGCCGGGTGACAGCAGGTTGGGTGGGCGGGTGCTGCCGTCAGTTGCTGGGCCGGGCAGCAGCGCGGGTGGCGGCGTTGAACATTTCCATCAACGATTGGGGCGTGACTTGCCCCGATTCGGCCTGCAACTGGAAGAGGTTGAGCTTCGCGGTCATGTAGCCCTGCGCCGCTGCTGCCTCATAGTAGCGGCGCGCTTGCGCGACATCGCGCGTGGTGCCGTGCCCGAGGAAGTACATTTCGCCCAGTTCGTTGAGCGCATAGGGCATATCCTGCGCGGCTGCCAGCCGGAACCAGCGCATGGCGATGGTGTTGCTGCGCGTGACATGCGTGCCCGCGCCAAAGCCGTTGCGGTAGGCCGTGCCGAGTACCGATGCGGCCACCACATTGCCGCCGCGTGCCTGGCGCTCCAGGCGGGGCAGGTCATCGCGGTTGACCCCCTTGGCTTCGCGCTCGATCTGCTGGGCCATCGCCATCTGCTCTTCCTGGCCGGCGGTCTGGAACCACTGCAGCAGGGGCTTGCCATCGGCGGTGCTAACGGGTGCCGTTTCTCCTGACGACGGTGCCGCGCCGCGCGCAGGCGTGCCATCCACATTGCGCCCTGGGCGCGCGGGCATCAGGCGCGCTTGAGCGTTGGTGGCTGGCACGAGCGCAAAGTCACCGATCAGCGAGGTGGCGATCCATGGCCGTTGTTCGTCGTGCGTGCTGGCACGTACGTCGGTCATGACGTGCTTCATGACATCTTCGATGGGCATACCGGGGCGCGTGAGCCAGTTCGACAGTGCCAGCGCAAACGGGCCGTTGGCACCGCGCCCATCCAGCGCGCGCTCGCCGGGTTGCGTGGCGTAGGCCACCAGCATGCCGTTGGCGGGCTTCTGCGCGACGAAGCCCGCCGGTGCGCCTGTGCCACGATAGGCACCACCCGAGCCGCTTTCCTCGGGATCATTGCGGCAGGCATCGAGCATCACCAGCGACAGATGCGCGCCGCTGTCCTTGAGCCGGCTGATCAGGTAGTCGACCGGCAGGGCGGTTTGCGACAGGGCGTCGGGGCGGTCCAGCGGAGCATCGACGGGAATCAGGTAGTTGCGCCCACGGATCTGCATGCCGTGGCCGGCGTAGTAGAACGCCGCCGCGCCGCCGGCTTTCATGGTTTCTGCCAAGCGGCCAAGTGCCTGATACAGCGTGCCGCGATCGGTGTTGATGAGCAGATCGGTGGCGTAGCCCGCCTGCTTAAGCCGCGCGGCGACCAGGCGTGCATCGTTCTCCGCGTTGTGCAGCGCGTACCGGCCCGGGTAGCGCGTATTGCCAATCACCACCGCAAACTTGGGCGCGCTGTGGTAGTCGATCGATTCTGCTTGCGTGGATGCGGAGGTGACAGGAGCGGGCGTGCCGGCTGTCGCCAGCGCGGCACCGGAACACAGCAGCCACGCCGCGACCGCCATGCCGGCAACGTGCAGGCCGTTGGACGTGCGTGTACGTCGTCTTCTCATTGCCGGAGTTTGATGATGCGCGCGTCGAGCACGATGCCCGTTGCTTTGAGCCGATCCAGTGCCTGCTGTACCTCGCCTTCGCGCACGGTCATCCATATCAGGCCCTGCTCGTCAGGACCGCGGACGATCTCCAGCTTGAGCGCTGCCAGCGTCTTGCGCAGCTCACCCAGCGTCAGGTCATCGGCAAACACGGCTTGGATGACGGGGCCGGAGGTGGCCGAGCCACCGTCTGTGCCGCGGAAGACCGGTGCATTCGCGTCGGTGTTCAACTGCTCCAGGCGCATGGTCTGTACGCCGGCCACCAGTGCCAGCGCCACGATGGACGCAAACGCCCAGGCACCGGCGGTAGGCCGTTGCCACCAGTCCAGCGCGCGTTGCCACCAGGGCTGTGCGAGTGCGCGCTGCCGGTTCTTGGCAGACGGCAGCTTGGGTAGCGCATCAAACGGTACAAGCGGTTCGGTGTGTGCGGCGGCGCGGGCGTGCACGGCGGAACGGGTGTGCTCGACGAGCATGCGATCCGCATTGGCGGTTTCGACCAATTCTGGATGCGAGGCAATCATGTTGGTCATCCAGGCCTGCTCTGCGGCGTCCAACTTGCCGCAAGCGAACAGGAACGATTGCGCTTCAAAGCGCGCCAGGTCTTCGCTGTTCATTTGGTGGTCTCCTTGCCCATGCCAAGCTTGCGGCCCAGGCACGTGCGCATGCGTTTGGCTGCCTCGCGTACCCAACTGCGCACCCGTTCGGTGTTGAGTAACTTGTCCTCGGGCATGTGGGCCTGCAGCACCGCCATCATGCCGTCGTAGGTGAGGTCTGTGTCGACCGCCAATTCCATCGCCAGCCGGTAGTTCGGGTCGTTGCCGGCCGGCAGTGTTTCCAGGCATGCCTGGGCTGCTGCAACGACTTGCTGCTGATACACGGCGTCGGCCACTTCATCAAGCGGTAGCATCGGACACACCAGGCTGCTGAGCACGTCGCTAGGGCGGTCTTCATCGGCCGAGGCGTCGCTGATATCGACGGTGGTACCGCCGTCGCGCAGGGCATCGCGAACGCGCACTTCCTTGTAGTGCTTACGCAGTTCGGTGAGCGTGCAGTACCGTGTGATGCCTTGCACCCAGGTCTTGACCGAGGCGCGCTTCGGGTCGTACTTGTGCGCGGTATTCAGGATCTGCAGCCAAGTTTCCTGGACTGCGACCATGGCGATTTCCTGGTTGAACTTTGCCGTCTGGAGGGCGCACAGGTCGATGGTCTTGTAGATGCGGTTATAGAACTCCCGCTGCGCGCGTTCTACGGCACGGCCATTGGCACCGGAGTCGCCGAACTTGCGCAGCAAGTGTGCAAGCTCTTGGTTTTCAATGTCGTCGCGAATCATTCCCGAGGTTCCCGCGTAGTGTCCGTCCCGGCCCAGCCCGTTGATGACGGCGTGTGTCAAGTGCGCACACCTGGTTCTCCGTGAAGGTGCACCGTTCTTTTGTTCAGTTCAGGGTGATATCGGCCCGGCCAGCATCGTGCGGGCATTGCATGGTATCGGTAAACATCGCAACCGCGCGTGCGGTGGCCCGCACAGCGCGAGGCAAGCGGCGCTCCCATGCGATCTGCTCATCGAGCAACAGCTCGATGGTGAACCATACCGAGCCAGCCTGGGTATGCACCTTCACCAACTTCATGCGGCGGTTGACCTCGTCAAGTGCTACCAGCGCCTGCCGCATCTCGGGTTCGGAGTCGATACTCCAGACGTTAGGCAGGATCAACTTGGCGAAGTCGGGGTCATCGTTATCGAAGCACAGTGCATACGTCATGCCTTCGCGCTTGAAGCGGATGTCACCGTCTTCATCGAGTTCGGCCGGATAGCCTTCGGCGTGCAGATAGTCGAGCAGATGTTGGACGTGATTGTTCATGGCTTCCTCCTGTTCAGGTTGATACCGCCCGCGTCCTTGCGGTGCTGCACTCGTGCACGGCTTGGCGTGGTGGTGATCTCTTATTCGTTGCGGAAGGTGAAAACCGGAAGCATTTCTTTGGAGGAAGTCAGCAGTTGCGAGCGGGCTCGTACAGGGTGTCGAACACGTCTGCCGCCACGATGGCCTGATCACCCGGGCCGTATTGAACCTGCCAGTCGCCGGGCTGGCCCGAGAGTGTTTGCCCGCTGGCGATGCTGACCTGGAAAGCTGACGCATGGCGCCGTGCGAGAACTTCGCGCACGCGTTTGGCAAACGAACCGTCGGTGCCAGGGGCATGCCCTTCTGCGGCCGGTATGTAGGTGGCATCGAAGCGTGCGCGTGCAATCGGCCAGTGCTCTCCTTTGGGGCCAGTCATCAAGGCATCGCCCGCTTGGTAGTGAACAGGCCCCTCTAGCGTCTGGATGACGCCGTCGCTCTTGGCAAAGCGCACGGTCAACACAACCGGGCGCGTGCGGAACGGTGCTGCCGCGGGGTCATTGCGCAAATCGGTGTTGACGAGCAAGGGCATCTCTATGCGTATGGAGGCGTACGGTAGCGGGAACGAGCCTGCCGCTGCATCCTAGGCCACCTGTACGTCCTTGTCACGCAGGGTGACGTGCCAGCCGAGCGCCTCGCGGATGACGAGGTCGTAGAACGTGGTGACCTGCTGGCGCAGCCTGTCTCCGGCGTCTTGCGCGTGCGGGTCGATTTGCTGCTCCAGGGCCTTGAGCGATTCGCTCATCTCTTCCGATTGTTCCGAAAGCTTGGCGAATTCGCCCGATGCCAGGATACCGTGGCACGCCGCAGCGAGCGCGGGCAGGCCGGCGGCGAGCACCGACAGCACCGGGTGATGCCACCAGAAATGGCTTACGCAGGCGATCACCGTCAGATAGAAACACGCGTCCGCAATGCGGTGCAGGCGGTGGTGGATGCGGTGATAGCGATGTGCGTTGACTTTGTGATAGTGACGCTGGCTGGCAATCAGCTGGGTGAAATAACGGCGGTAGCGCGCATTGTAGGCGGCGTTTTCCGGTGCATCCGGACACTTGGTGGAAAGCTCGGCCAGATGCCGCGCGATCTCCAGGTTCTCCTGCCCTGTGTCACCTAGAAGGTTGTTGACCGGCAGCTTGCTTCCGGGAAAGCCGAGCATGAGATCCGCATAGCGAACCTGTTCGGCGGCCAGCCGCATGCTTGCCCAGCGGCCGCGCCACCCCTGGTTGATCTTGCGCAGGCCAATTCGCTTGAGTAGGCGGCTGGGCAGGGATGCATCGCGCTCGGAATCGCGGCCATACCAGTGGATCAGCAGAATGATCGAGATACACAGCACTTCTGACAGCGTCAGCGCCCATCCGTAGGCGTGCAATTCATGCTCAGGCACCAACCCGCTCAATGGCGTCAAGGCCAGTGCCACAGCAACGAAGCCCAGCGAGAAGTTGATCAGGAACGCTGCACGGTAGCGGTTGCTATAGCGCATCGACTCGGCTTCGTAATCGATCGTCGGCGCCAGCAGCGACGGCGTGTACAGGGGCGTGACGTCCGGCCCGGCATGCGCTCGGCCCCCCATCCTGTCGCGGAAGGTTCGGAAGATCCAGGCAAAGATGCGATCGGGCAGGGTCGGCAGTGCAGTCATGAGATGGGGAATAAAAGCAAAAGGGAACACATTACATGGCGCAGGAATCCGCTGTCTTCCTGCGCCAGTGCGCGCAATCAAATCGGGGCGCGGTTGGTGGATTCCAGCCAGCGCACTTCTTCGAGCTGGCCCGCGTTGCGCAGATGCTGTACGAGCCAGCCCTGCAGTTCATTGCGCATTTCAGGCAGGCTGCCCCCGTAGGTAACGAACGCTTCGAGCAAAGGCCGCACACGTGGCCACTGTTTCAGTTCGATCATGCAGATGGCCAGGAATGCTGTGTTGAGCAGCAGCGGGATGACATCCGCGTCGTCCTGCGGCTCGTGGGTCAGCGCGTATTCGAGCAACTCAGCAGCGTCGTCCCAGCGCGAGAGACCCAGCAGCGATTGTCCTGTTGCCCGGGCGCATCGCGCACGCAGTATGGCCTCTTGTGGAAAGGGCGATGTCTGCGTGGCGAGTACCGCAAAGCCAGCAGTCACCGCCTCATCGAACTTGGATTGCGAACGCAGGGCGTTGATGAGCGGGAAGCCCATCAACAGCCGCACACGGCTGCCTTCTGCACCCGGCAAGTCGTAGCTCATCAGCATCGCTCGGCGCGCCAGGGCTTCCATGAGTGTGAAGTGTGGTGTTCCCAATAGCAGCGGCATGGCACAGCTGATGAGCACCAATTGCAGCTCTGGGTCGTTTGCCGGGCCCATCTCGATCAAAGCCTGCAGTGCCGCGTCGAGCGTTGGTCCCCAGGGGGTGCTGTCGATTTCGCCATCGGTGATCAAGCCCATGAGGATGCCGAGGCTTGTCGGTGGCAAGGTGGCCTGCGGTGCCGCTGCCCATGCATGGATGCGTGGAGCGATCACTTCGAGCGCTTCGGCGGGGCGGCTCTGGTTGACCAGTGCGAGACCCAGTTGATAGTCAAAATGCGCGGCTTCCGGAACATGCTGTCCGGCAATCACACCCCGCGCGAAGCGCTCCAGGTCGGCCCAGCATTCAAACTGAATCAGCAAGCGTCCGAGCAGATAGGGCCATGTCGGGTCCGTGCTCTCGATGGTCATATCAATGAGCGGCGTCAACGAAATGCCCTTGCTGACCAGTTCGCGCCAACCCTCGAATAGCAACCCGCTGTCGCAGACGTACAGCGCACCGATGTTGTTGCGAACGCTCAACGTTTCATACAGGCCTTGCACGTCTTCGGGCGCACCGGTGTGCCGGGTGAGCCAGAGCATTTGCTGCGTGCGTTCGATCAATCCGGAAACGTCCCATTCGGCGGGCACTGCGCCGATGTAGTTGGCCAGGCGGCGGCGCGTCTCGACCTGCGCCAGTGCGTTAGGGTTGTCGCCAAAGCAATGCTTGAAGACGATGTCGCGCAGGTGTGCGTTGCGCAGCCGCCAACTGCCGCCGACGTCGACCAAAGCGGGCTCTGCCAAGCCCTGCCACGTCATCCATTGCAGCGTGCTCAGGCCCGGTCCTGCATTTGCCGTGAAGAAATCGTCAGGCACGCCCTGACGTGCCAAGCACAGGACTTCGAGCATGGCGCGCCAACGGTCGCTGTCTCGGTGTTGGGCTCCCACATGCCCCAGCCATGCTTGCAGCGAGTGCAGGAATGCCTGCTCGAACGTCGACATGCTGGCATAGACGTCCAGCGTGGCATCCAGCGTCTCAAACAAGGCGCTGCGCCGCAGTTCATCCAGCACGAGCGTCAGGAAGGACGGTGACCCTGCAAGCGGCATGCTGACGAGCTTGTGCATGGCTTGCGTGTCGAGCGATTTGCGATACCGGGCAAGGTATTCGCGTGCAAACGTCTCGCGTTCTTCCCGGCTCAGGTCACCCAAGGTTCGGACATTGAATGCCCCGGTCGCACGTTGACCAAGGGTGGCATCGGATGTTGTCAGGATGATCGCAAGCCTCGGGTTCTGCACCAGCCCGAGCATATCGACCAAGTCGCTAGCGCCACCCAGCAGGTCGATATCGGTAATCTGCAGGACGACGGGGCGGTTGATCGCCAGGAGTGTCTCGCGCAGGCCGGTGCGTCCGAGCGGTTGCGCGGGCGGAATCGCGCTGAAGGCTGCCAGGGCGCTGCGAACAAAGCCGAACGCGCCGTCCGCATTGGTGGCGGTGCCTGTGCGGCAGTGCAGGGCGACGACCGGCGCGCCAAGTTCCCAGAACCGGGTCAGCGTTGCGAGGCCCAGTGCTTCGTGGGCCTTGCCGATACCCGGTGGCCCGACCAGCATCAGCCGGATGGCTCCGGGCTGCTCCCTGTCGGCCCATGCTCGCGTCACCGCATCGGCCTGTGGGTCGCGGTTCTCAAAGATGACGCGCTCGGCACCCATGATGTCGTTCAGCGTCTGGTTCGTTTGCCAGCCGAGCGGCAACGGCGCTGCCGTTTGCTGCTGAACCGCAGCCACACTTCGCGCGACGCGCATGATCGCAGCGGTGATTGCGCGTTCGATGTCGTCCCCCAGTTCCTGCACGGAGCGGTAGCCGTCCATGCGTACCAGGCCGCGTTCGCGCAACGCGTGCTTGAGCGCCTCCTGGCGCGCCGCGCATGCAGCGTCGGCTTCATAGTAGATCTGCGCTGCGTTGGGCTCCGCGGCCTGCTGCGCGAACATGTGCGTCAGTTCGGGCGCGCGGTTGTAGAAGAAGGCATGGCCGGTCATTTCAGGCGTGTCGAGCACGCCATAGCGAATCTCCATTTCGGTGACGCTGTACGCGTCGCGTCGCGCGCGGCCCCGCATTTCCAGGCTCGCTTCGCCATTGGCGCGGCTTGCCATGGCCCGATCGAGCGCATCGAGTGCCGGTGCATCCGGGATCCAGCCGTAGCGTTCTCCGAGCAGGCCAATAAAGAATGGCGGACAGGCGCGGCATCGGTCGATCTCATCCAGGCAGATTGCGACGGTTTCGCCTCGATGCGCTTCCTCTGCCGTAATGCCCCAGCGCAGATCGATTTCCTGCAGCAGTACCCCGTGGGACTGCGCTAGACGCTTCAGGCGCGGGAACACCGCCGTCACCAGGTAGTTGCGCTCGACCTGCATGTCGCGAAACGTCGACGACAGGAAAACGCGGATGGTGCGCTGATTGCGAAAGACCGGTGTGGAGAATCGTGCCTGAACGTCTTCGACTGCCTTGCGGCGTCCATCGGGGCCTTGCTGGAGCCAGCGCGTCGCCTCGCTATCGCGGTGCAGTGCGAGCAGCGTCAAACCAGGTGCGTCGCTGTGGATTTCTTCAGCGTTCGGGTTGAAGCGCAAATCTTCCTGGTCAACGTGCGGCGCAGCCACAGGTGCCTGCCATTGGTACATCGGCTCTTTGTCTTCGTACATCGAACGTCCTTCTGCAAACGGCAGGTTTTGCCACCGATGATTGATATGCGCCCGATACGGGGGCTTTCGGATGTTGCACCAAGGCGGCATCACGCCGCCTTGGTGTGTGCTGGCCTATTGCACCCAGGCCCCAACATAGCCGCGGTTTGTGTTGCTGGAGTTAATGCCGTGCTCGACGATGCCAAACTGCGTGCGGCCAGCCGACATGAAGCGATATGCCTGGAACCACGCGTTGCCCGGCAAGCCCACCGCGGACGCCGGCGCGCCGGACAGCAACGCCGAGAACTTGGCTGCCGTCAACGTAACCGGCGGTTGGCCTGCAATGACGATGGTGGCGTTGCCGGAGGCGTCCACCACGATGCTCGAGTGCACCGTCGCGGGCGCCGCTGCGGGTACGCCGTCGCGGCGGCAATCTTCCCAGTATTGCGAGAAGGTGACACCTGCAAGATCGGTAGCGGACATCACCTTGGATGCGGTCTGCGCGACCAGAACGTCGGTCGACTTGAGCCCGTCAGTGCCGTCACCTGCATTGGCCGCCATGCAGACCATCGAAGCGGCGGGCAGGTTGGGATCGCTGGCCAGGCTGGAGAAGTTCATGCCGTACTGGACGGGGCTGCCCCACAGGAAGCCGCCATCCGGTTGCGGTGTCACCGTGATGGCTTGCGAGCCGAGGTTCAGCGTTCCGGCTGCACCCACACCGTGCTCAACGATGGTGGCGATGCTCGGCGCCATACTCTGCGTGTTGTAGTGATAGTCCGAGTAACCAACCGCGCCTTGTGGCACGACCGGGACAGATGCCGTGGAAGCGCAGGCCGGAGCTGGGCTCAGACGAGTTGCAGTCCAGGGGTGACCGAATGCCGAGGTGGGATCGTTTTCGGTGTATGTCCCCGATGCCGCACTCCAATCGGGGCCGTTGAACGAACCGGTGAGGAAGTCGATATTCCCGATCGTCGAATTCAGGACTTGCTGCGCGGACGATGCCGTGAACACCCATTGCTGCATGGCAGGAACATAGAGTACCGAGCCACTCAGATGCGCCTGGGTGCCATCGCCGCGCGTGATGGTGGAGCCAAAGCTGCCATTCACCTCGTTGACGGTCGCCACAAAGGTGTCGTCGGAGCGGTCTGCATGGCTGAATTGCCACTGGCCGGCAAACAGGCACATGTTCTGGCTTTGCATATGGGCTTGCGCCACGGCGGGCGACACCAGGGCCTTCTGCGGAGAAGCCGCCTGGATGGCGGAAGCGACGGTCGGGTCAACTGCGAATGCGGCGGGCGTTTGCGCAAAGTTCAACTGCGTATTGGCCAGTGCGGCAACGGAAGCGGCCGAGATCTGGATGCCGCTGGTCGGGTTGCCGCCCGAGTCGAGCGACTGCAGGAACGCGCCGATGTTGGTCACGGCGTCGTTGGTCACGTCTGTTGCATTGGGCACGAGCGCCAAAGGTGTGACGATGGTCTGCCCGGTGGTCGAACCGATGGTTACGCCGCCCACTGAAAAGGTTACGGTTTGGCCGGGCACATAGCTGAAGTGGCCAGCGGTATCCGTCGTGCCGCTCAGGTTGCCCGATACGTAATGCAGGCCGGCGACCGGTGCATCCACAAAGACGCCTTGAGCGGTTTGCGGCGTGGCGGGACTGCTGCCATTGGAGTTGGTTGGGCTGTCGTTCCCGCCGCCGCAAGCGGCAAGCGCGCCGCAGAACGCCAGACAGGTGAAACGCATGTTGTTCGTTTTTTTCATCGCAGATCGGGTTCCGTGCAATGCACGGAAGCAGGTGATTGATACGGCAACTGAATGAATGGGAGCACCCTTCTTTAGAGGGGGGGCGCTCAGTAGAGGGGTGTGCTGGAAATGCCGGTTAGATTGTTCGAGTTAGCTTGTTCGGCTAATGTCGACTCCAAAATGCAATAGGACGTGATGGCACATGAGTTCCTCCAAGTGAAACGGCTGCCTGCCGGATTGCCGGGTGACGCATCGCCACACCACTGCAGGGCCGTGATTTCTTATTCGCCGGAGCCGGTCAAAACCGGAAGAATTTTTTCGGGTCACTTTGGAATCCAGCCCATTGGTTCAGGACCGGACAGAACTTCGCCACCGCCGGGGCACCTCGGCAGTTGGGCAGCAATTGCTGCCGTATATGACGTGAGGCGCGCGCTAATCGTGCGGCGCTCAAAGCCACTGGACCGGCAGTCATGCCAAGTCAGTCGTGGTTGGAGTCGGCCAATGGCTCCCTCGTGATCTGTGGGTAAGCCAGTTGTGTATCGGTAGCGTGCAAGTCTCAGGGCCGCTACGTTTGCGTTTATGTGCCTAGTCTCGGCTATTCGCCGGAGCCTAAAAGCAAAGCGGCTTTCACGAATTGCCTATCACGCGGTGCTTTCTACGAAGCGCGGCCGAGCGGAGGCAAGCGTTCCGGTTGGTGATGCTGAGCCGCAACAGCAACCAATGGATGGGGAAGGGGGGGCTCGGCGCCGCGATTTGCCAGCTTTTTGCCAGCATTCAGCCATTTCCCGCATCCCTAAGCCGAATTGCGGGGGGTCGAGTCCCCTCCCTCGCACCAGCATTCCCTTTTCAATCGGGCCATTAAGTTCTCCGTTCGGCAGGAATCGGTGGACTTTTGCCGGTTGTGGTCCCCATTTGCCTGAGTTCACATCGGTTCTACGTGCGAATGTTCTGTCGCGCGATTTCGCGTTTGGCCAAGGTGTCGATGTGCCGCCGATAGATCGGCCTCACCATCGCAAGGAACGCCTGCTGGCGAGCCTTTGCGGCGACTCACGTTTGCCAAACCTCCGGTAATCCAGGCCGGCGCTTGCGATCAACGCGATGTTTGGTCAGCGGGCGGGGCGGCTCAGATTCAGCCTGTGGGCTGACATTTTGCCTTCTGACTCTTATATAAGATATAAGACATTTGACCTCGCCGAGTGTTGCGATTAGAATCGCGCCGAAGCGGCGCCCGGGGTAGCACTCGGAGTGCCGGAACAACCGTCCTCTGAAACGCAATCCCAGCAGGTCTCCCCATGCTTGAAAACTTTCGCGCTCACGTGGCCGCCCGCGCCGCACTCGGTATTCCTCCCCTGCCGCTGACGGCCCAGCAGACCGCCGAACTGGTCGAACTGCTGACGAACCCGCCCGCAGGCGAAGAGCAGACGCTGCTCGACCTGATTACCCACCGCGTTCCCGCCGGCGTGGACGAAGCCGCCCGCGTGAAGGCCGGTTTCCTGGCCGCCGTGGCCAAGGGCGAGACCGCTTGCCCGCTGATCTCGCGCGAACGCGCCACCGAACTGCTCGGCACGATGCTGGGCGGCTACAACATCCAGCCGCTGATCGAGCTGCTGTCCGATGAAGCCGTCGCTGCCGTGGCTGCCGACGCACTGAAGAAAACCCTGCTGATGTTCGACCAGTTCCATGACGTCAAGGAACTTGCCGACAAGGGCAACGCCCACGCGCGTGCCGTGCTGCAAAGCTGGGCCGACGCCGAATGGTTCACGAGCCGTCCGGAAGTGCCGCAAAGCCTGACCATCACCGTCTTCAAGGTGACGGGCGAAACCAACACCGACGACCTGTCGCCGGCCCCGGACGCCACCACCCGCCCGGACATCCCGATGCACGCGCTGGCGATGCTGAAGAACGCACGCCCCGGCATCACGCCGGAAGAAGACGGCAAGCGCGGCCCGGTCAAGTTCATTGAGTCGCTGAAGGAAAAGGGCCACCTGGTTGCGTACGTGGGCGACGTGGTCGGCACCGGCTCCTCGCGCAAGTCGGCCACCAACTCAGTGCTGTGGTTCACGGGCGAAGACATCCCGTTCGTGCCGAACAAGCGCTTCGGCGGCGTGTGCCTGGGCGGCAAGATCGCCCCGATCTTCTACAACACGATGGAAGATGCCGGTGCGCTGCCGATCGAACTCGACGTGTCGCAGATGAACATGGGCGACGTGGTTGAGCTGCGCCCGTACGAAGGCAAGGCGCTGAAGGACGGCAAGGTCATCGCCGAATTCCAGGTCAAGTCCGACGTGCTGTTCGACGAAGTGCGCGCCGGTGGCCGTATTCCGCTGATCATTGGCCGTGGCCTGACGGCCAAGGCACGTGAGGCCCTGGGCCTTGCCCCGTCGACGCTGTTCCGCCTGCCGCATCAGCCGGCCAACAGCGGCAAGGGCTTCTCGCTGGCGCAGAAGATGGTCGGCCGCGCATGCGGTCTGCCGGAAGGTCAGGGCGTGCGCCCGGGCTCGTACTGCGAACCGAAGATGACGTCGGTCGGCTCGCAGGACACCACGGGCCCGATGACCCGCGACGAACTGAAGGATCTGGCTTGCCTCGGCTTCTCGGCCGATCTCGTGATGCAGTCGTTCTGCCACACGGCCGCGTATCCGAAGCCGGTGGACGTGAAGACGCACCAGACCCTGCCGAACTTCATCAGCAACCGTGGCGGCATCGCGCTGCGCCCGGGCGACGGCGTGATCCACTCGTGGCTGAACCGCATGCTGCTGCCCGACACCGTCGGCACCGGCGGCGATTCGCACACGCGCTTCCCGATCGGCATCAGCTTCCCGGCAGGCTCGGGTCTGGTCGCCTTCGCGGCCGCAACCGGCACAATGCCGCTGGACATGCCGGAGTCGGTGCTGGTCCGCTTCAAGGGCAAGATGCAGCCGGGCGTCACGCTGCGTGACCTCGTCAACGCGATTCCGCTGTACGCCATCAAGCAGGGCATGCTGACGGTTGCCAAGCAAGGCAAGAAGAACATCTTCTCCGGCCGCATTCTCGAAATCGAAGGCCTGCCTGATCTGAAGGTCGAGCAAGCGTTTGAGCTGTCGGATGCGTCTGCTGAGCGTTCGGCCGCCGGTTGCACGGTGCACCTGAACAAGGAACCGATCATCGAATACCTGAACAGCAACATCACGCTGCTCAAGTGGATGATCGCGCAGGGCTACCAAGACGCGCGCAGCCTGCAGCGCCGTATCAAGGCGATGGAAGCGTGGCTGGCTGATCCGCAGCTGCTGCAACCGGATGCCGACGCCGAATACGCCGCCGTCATCGAGATCGACCTGGCCGACATCCACGAGCCGATCGTGGCCTGCCCGAACGACCCGGACGACGTGAAGACCCTTTCCGATGTCGCGGGCGCTACGATCGACGAAGTGTTCATCGGCTCGTGCATGACCAACATCGGCCACTTCCGTGCCGCGTCGAAGCTGCTGGAAGGCAAGCGCGACATCCCGGTCAAGCTGTGGGTCGCGCCGCCGACCAAGATGGATCAGAAGCAGCTGACCGAGGAAGGCCACTACGGCGTGTTCGGCACGGCTGGTGCGCGTACCGAAATGCCGGGCTGCTCGCTGTGCATGGGTAACCAGGCACAGGTGCGCGAAGGCGCGACGGTCATGTCGACGTCGACGCGTAACTTCCCGAACCGCCTGGGCAAGAACACGAACGTGTATCTGGGCTCGGCGGAACTGGCGGCGATCTGCTCGCGTCTGGGCAAGATTCCGACCAAGGAAGAGTACATGGCCGACATGGGCGTGCTCAACGCGAACGGCGACAAGATCTACAAGTACATGAACTTCGACCAGATCGAAGACTTCAAGGAAGTGGCCGACACTGTGCAGATGTAATCGGGTTGTCGGACGACGGCGGGTTGTTTTCGCCGTCGTGACATGAAAAACGCCGCAGGCTAAATGTCTGCGGCGTTTTTTTATCCATCCTGCGTACCAATCTCTTGGCGGCGGGCGCTCAGCCAAGCGAGGCCTCCTTTTGCAGAAGCACTCACGCGTCAGGTGTCCCCAGCGCCTGGTTGATCCGCAGGGCAATCAACGTACCTGCCACGCCTGACAGCAGATACAGGCTGACTGCTGCGAGCCCGAACAGCGACGACAGCCCCAGCGCCACCAGCGGCGCAAATGCTGCGCCAAACAGCCAGCCGAAGTCGGTGGTCAGGGCGGCACCGGTATAGCGGAACCTGCGCTCGAAGTTTGACGTCACCACACCGGCCGCCTGGCCGTACGACAACCCCAGCAGACCAAAGCCCACCAGGATGAAGGTGTCTTGCCCCGCGACGCCGCCGTCGAGCAGCCACGGCGTGGCCAGGCTGAAGACGCCGATCAGTACGGCCATGACCGCCAAGGTGGTACGCCGACCGATGCGGTCTGCAATCAAGCCGGAAATCAGCGTGCCGATGAGCGCAATGACAGCGCCGACGATCTGCACGGCCAGCACGGCGGACACGCTCTGTGTCTTGCGCAGGACCACCCAAGACAGCGGGAATACCGTGACAAGGTGAAACAGGGCGTAGCTGGCCAGCGCTGCGAAGGCCCCGAGGAAGATATTGAAACCCTGCGCGTTCACCATCTGCAGGGTGCTGATCGGCTCCAGCTCGCCTTCTTCGAGCAGTTGCGTGTATTCGTGCGTCACCACCAGCCGCAGCCGTGCAAACAGCGCAACCACGTTGATGGCAAAGGCCACGTAGAACGGATAACGCCAGCCCCAATCGATGAATTCCTGGAATGTCAGGCTGGCATACAGGAACAGGAACAGCGCCCCCGCGATGATGAAGCCGGTTGGCGCGCCCAGTTGCCCCAGCATGGCGTACCAGCCGCGTTTGTTCTCGGGCGCGTTCAGCGCGAGCAGTGACGGCAGGCCATCCCATGAGCCGCCAAACGCAATGCCCTGCATGAAGCGGAACAGTGCCAGCAGGTAGATGGCCGAGTGCCCAATCGACGCGTACGGTGGCAGGAAGGCAATGCCCACCGTAGCCGTACCCAGCAGGAACAGCGATGCCGTCAGCTTGATGCTGCGCCCCCATCTGCGCTGGATGCGCATGAACAGCGCCGTGCCGAACGGGCGCCCGATAAAGGCAAACGAGAAGATCGTGAAGCTGAACAGCAGCCCGGCCAGTTCACCGGTGAACGGAAAGTAGACCGTCGGGAAGACGAGCACTGAGGCGATGCCGTAGACGAAGAAGTCGAAGTACTCTGACGCGCGTCCGATCACCACGCCTGTGGCGATCTCGGCGGGGGCCACTTCATGATGCCCTGGCGCGGGAGGTGCAGTCGGTGACGCGCGATGTTGGTGGGTCAGACTGGCCATCGTGGAGTCTCCATCGGAGCGGGAGGGATGCCGTACAGCACTCAAAGTCCGGCAATCATCAGAATAGGCGCCTAAACTGCAACGGCAAATCGAAAGATCGTTGGGGGCCACCCAACGCGACGTTAACCAGACGCCACTTCCGAGACCATGCCACGCTTCGATGCAGCGGTGAAACTCCTCAGAGTAGCGGGAAGATCGCTTTTGCGAAGTGCCGCAATCGCCTCATTGGTGATTCTCGCGGGATGTAGCAATGCGGTGCTTTTGTCGCCGGCTGGCGATATGGCGTTGCGACAGCGGGACCTGATCATCATCGCCACGTGCCTGATGCTGTTGATCATTGTGCCGGTGATCTTTCTGACGCTGCTGTTTGCATGGCGATACCGGGAGAGCGCCAAAGACGCTCCCTACAACCCGGAGTGGGACCATTCCACGGTGCTGGAACTGGCGATCTGGGCCGCGCCACTGCTGATCATCATCACGCTTGGCGCCGTCACCTGGGTCAGTACCCATCAACTCGATCCGTATCGGCCGCTGACGCGGCTTGATGAACATCGCCCGGTCGCCGCAGACGCCAAACCGCTCATCGTGGAAGTGGTGGCGCTGGACTGGAAGTGGCTGTTCCTCTATCCCGAGCAGGGCATCGCCACCGTCAATGAACTGGCCGCGCCGGTGGATCGCCCGATCGCGTTCAAGATCACGGCCACCTCGGTCATGAATGCGTTCTTCGTGCCTTCGCTTGCGGGCATGGTCTATGCCATGCCGGGCATGGAAACCAAGCTGCACGCAGTCATCAACCAGCCGGGCATCTACGACGGGTTTTCATCCAACTACAGCGGTGCGGGCTTTTCGCACATGCGATTCAAGTTCCACGGCTTGTCCAACGAGGATTTCGATCGCTGGGTCCAGCAGGTCAAAGCGTCGGGCACGCCGCTGTCGAAGGACGCCTACCAGAAGCTGGCCAAGCCCAGTGAAAGCGAGCCGGTGCAACGCTATGCCAGCGTGGCCCCGAACCTTTACGACTTGATCCTGAACCGCTGTGTGGATGGCCAGGCATGCCTGGCGGACACGATGGCGAGCAATCGCAATCGTGGCCGGTTCGACCCGACGGCGGAAATCTGTACCGCAAGCAACACGGTCGATGCCATGCCAATCTTTGCGCCGGATGTCGCGAGCAATGACAACCGACGGCTGTTGCAGTAGCGCACGACCCTGCGCCCCTTGACGTTTTTCGCCAATGTTGATCGGTCACGATTGATCAAACCAGGCCCAGGTGATAACCATGCCCGAGCGTTCCGAACTCGCTAACCTGATCTTTGGCCGCCTGTCGTGGGAGGCCATTCCGTACCACGAGCCGATCCTGCTCGCCACCTTCGCGGTCGTTGCCATTGGTGGCCTCGCAGTGGTGGGGCTGCTGACCTACTACCGCGTCTGGGGTTACCTGTGGCGCGAGTGGTTCACCAGCATCGATCACAAGAAGATCGGCATTATGTACATCGTCTTGGGCATCGTGATGCTGCTGCGTGGTTTTGCCGACGCCATCATGATGCGGATGCAGCAGGCGGTGGCGTTTGGCGACAATGCTGGCTTCCTGCCACCACATCACTACGACCAGATCTTCACCGCGCACGGAGTGATCATGATCTTCTTCGTGGCCATGCCGCTGGTGACCGGCCTGATGAATTTTGTCATGCCACTGCAGATCGGCGCGCGTGACGTGGCATTCCCATTCCTCAACAACTTCAGCTTCTGGATGACCACGGGCGGCGCCGTCCTCGTGATGATGTCGTTGTTCGTGGGCGAGTTCGCGCGCACCGGCTGGCTGGCGTATCCGCCACTGTCGGGCATTCTCGCGAGCCCTGACGTTGGGGTCGACTACTACATCTGGGCATTGCAGGTGGCCGGGGTCGGCACCGTGCTATCGGGCATCAACCTGTTGGTGACCATTGTGAAGATGCGCGCACCGGGTATGACGTTGATGCGCATGCCGATCTTCACGTGGACGGCGCTTTGCACCAACACCCTGATCGTCGCCGCCTTTCCGGTATTGACGGCCGCGCTCACGCTGTTGGCCCTGGATCGCTATGCCGGCACCAATTTCTTCACGATCGATCAGGGCGGCAGCGCGATGATGTATGTCAACCTGATCTGGATATGGGGCCACCCCGAGGTCTACATTCTGGTGCTGCCGGTGTTCGGTGTCTTCTCGGAAGTGGTGGCCACGTATTCGCGCAAGCGCCTGTTTGGCTACGCGTCGATGGTCTATGCGACGGTCGTGATTACGGTGCTGTCGTATCTGGTTTGGCTACACCACTTCTTCACGATGGGGTCGGGCGCGAGCGTCAACTCGTTCTTCGGGATCACGACGATGATCATCTCGATCCCGACCGGCGCGAAGATCTTCAACTGGCTGTTCACGATGTACCACGGCAAGATCCGCTTCGAGCCGCCGATGCTGTGGACGATCGGGTTCATGGTCACCTTCGCCATCGGTGGTATGACCGGCGTGCTGCTGGCGGTGCCGCCGGCCGACTTCTCACTGCACAACAGCCTGTTCCTGATCGCGCATTTTCACAATGTGATCATCGGGGGCGTGCTGTTTGGGCTCATGGCGGGCATCACGTACTGGTTCCCCAAGGCGTTCGGTTATCGCCTGGTGTCTTCGTGGGGCAAGGCATCGTTCTGGTTCTGGTTCATCGGCTTCTACTTTGCGTTCATGCCGCTTTACTGGTTGGGCATGCGCGGCGTGACCCGCCGCATGAGCCATTTCGATGATCCGTCTCTGCAGATATGGTTCCAGCTTGCCGCATTCGGTGCGCTGCTGATTGCCATCGGCATTGCCTGCTTCCTGATCCAGCTTGTGGTGAGCTTCCTGCGCAGGGAGGAGCTGCGCGATACGACCGGGGACCCATGGAACGGCCGTACGTTGGAGTGGTCGACCTCGTCGCCGCCGCCGCAGTACAACTTCGCGTTCACGCCGCTCGTGCACGACTCTGATGCCTGGTGGCAGATGAAGCAATACGGCTACCAGCGGCCGCAGGAAGGCTTCATCCCGATTCATATGCCGAAGAACACGGCGGCAGGCATCTTGCTGGCGGGGCTGTCCACGCTGTGCGGCTTTGCGTTGATCTGGCACATCTGGTGGTTGGCCATCGCATCGTTCGCGGCCACGATCCTCTCGGCCATCATCCACACCTTCAACTACAAGCGCGACTACTACATCCCTGCGGAGGATGTGGTCCGGACCGAAGCATCACGCACCCAACTGATGGCAAGCCATGGCTGACACGACCGTACCCCTGCATGCGAACGGTACTGCCGAGGCGGATACCATTCCGCCGGGTGGCTACCAGTTCCACGTCACCGGAGAGCATCACGTGCCAAACGGCACGCTGCTTGGGTTCTGGATTTACCTGATGAGCGATTGCTTGATATTCGCGTGCCTGTTTGCCGCTTATGGCGTGCTGGGCCGCGAGTACGCAGGCGGGCCTACCGGGGCGGAGCTGTTCGAGCTGCCGCTGGTGGCGCTGAACACGTCCTTCCTGCTGCTGTCGTCAATCACGTATGGCTTTGCGATGCTGCAGATGCAGCAGAACAAGGTCCGGCCCATGCAGATCTGGCTGGCCATCACCTGGCTCTTCGGTGCGGCGTTCCTGGCGGTGGAACTCTACGAATTCGCGCACCTGATTCATGAGGGGGCAGGGCCGCAGCGCAGCGCATTCCTGACATCGTTCTTCTCGCTGGTCGGCACGCACGGGCTGCACGTGACGTTCGGCCTGATCTGGCTGATCGTGCTGATGCTGCAGGTGTCGCAGCACGGGCTGATCACCGCCAACAAGCGCCGGCTGATGTGCCTGTCGATGTTCTGGCACTTTCTGGACGTCGTCTGGATCGGCGTCTTTACCTTCGTCTACCTGATGGGAACGTTGCCATGAGCGCGCAGGATCAAACGATGAGTGGACACGGCGATGGCCACGGCCATCATCACGAGCACCACGAAGAAGAGATCGGGCCGCACGCCACACTGGGCGGCTACCTGACGGGTTTCGTGCTGTCCGTCTTCCTGACGGCGATCCCGTTCTGGCTGGTGATGGGCAATGTGTTCGACAAATCGTCGACTACGGCCGTTGCGATCCTGCTGATTGGCGCAGTGCAGATCGTGGTGCACATGATCTATTTCCTGCACATGAACGCCAAGTCGGAGGGCGGCTGGAACATGCTGTCGCTGATGTTCACGCTGGTGCTGGTGGTCATCACGCTCAGCGGTTCACTCTGGGTGATGTACCACCTGAACACCAACATGATGCCGCACATGCGGCCCATGCCGGGGTCGGGCAGTGCGATCTTGCCGCCGCGGAGCCAGTAGGGCGGCGTGTCACGGCTCTGTCGTTGACGGCGGTGGGTGCGCCAAATACTGTGTGTGCATACAGTGTTTGGCACACCCACCGGAAGACGGCATGCAGACCCCAGAGATCTTCGTCACTGATCAAGCCAGCGATCACGACATCAACGTCATCGGCAACGGCCTGAATCGCTTCAATGACGCTCATGTCGGCTATGGCGACCGGCAACCGCTGGCTGTGCTGGTGCGTGATCCGTTAAGCGGTGAAATCCTTGGTGGCGCAAGCGGGCGAACATCGCTCGGCCTGCTGTTTCTCGACCTGTTTCATTTGCCGGAGACGTTGCGCGGCAAAGGCATTGGCACCGAGGTGCTGCGCAGGTTTGAGCAAGAAGGGCGCCGCCGCGGTTGCTGCTCTGCCGTGGTCTACACGATCAGCTTCCAGGCGCCAGCGTTCTACGAGCGCAATGGATGGGTGCGGTTTGGAGAGGTGCCATGCGACCCGCCCGGCACCAGCCGGGTGTTCCTGAGCAAGGCACTCTGATAGGACGCCTTCTCGATCGGTATTTGCCAGGGCGCGAAACTCCAGCACAATGCGCCTCGCACGTATTGCCCAAACCGGAGAGGAGTCATCCATGCACAAGGCACTTGCAGCGCTTACGCTTGCGCTGGCATCCGGCGTCATTCACGCCGCTGACATTACCGTTCGTACCGAAAACTATCCGCGGCCGCCGTATTCCGGCGCTACGTACTACATCTACGAGCGCGACGGTCGGACCATCTGCACCAAGCTCCAGGTCTGCAACAAGTACGATCAATGCGATACGAAATACGTGAAGGGCAGTTTCAAGGACGAGGAAGACGTGCAGACCGGTGACCCTTATGGCAAGACCGATGCGGTTGTGATCGGCAAGGAGAAACTTGCCAAGCACGTCTGCCTGACCAAGTTCAAGCTGACTGGCCAACCCTAAGCGATCAGGGTTTCACGTTCTCCCGCGCGGCGGCTTCGAGGTATTCAAGAAAGCGGGTCGCCACCGGCTCCGCATCGCCCGTGCGTCGCAATGACAGCACGGGCGATTCTTTTTTTCCGCCGGCCAGCGCGACAAAGCTGACCCGCGCATCGCCGGCGTGCTGCAGCGTCTTGGGCACCAGCGCCACGCCCATCCCGAAGCCCACCATGGTCACCACCGTCTGCCACAGCCGCGTCTCGTGGCGGATCACCGGGCTGAAGCCGGCGTCCACGCAGAGGGCGATGATCAGGTCGTGGTAGTGCGGCGACACCGTGCGCGGAAAGAGGATGAACGGCTCTTGCGCAAGCGCGGCCAGCTCCAGGCTCTTGCGGCGGGCCAGCGCGTGGCCGGCGGGCAGGCAGGCGACGAAGGGCTCGGAGAAGATCGGCGTGGAAACGACTTCGGCGGGGAAGGTCCCCCAGTATGCGCAGCCCAGGTCGATCTGCTGACGCTGGAGAGCTTGGACCTGCTCGCCGGTGTTCATCTCGCGCAGGATGATTTCTACCGCCGGATGATCGGCCTCGAAACGCTCGACCGCGCGCGGCAGGCCGCGATACAGCATCGAACTGACGAAGCCGACACGCAATCGCCCGGCCAGCCCGTGCGCGGAACGCTGCGTGATGCGCTCGACCTCCGCGGCTTGCTGCAGCAGCTTGCGGGCTTCATCCAGCAGCACCTGGCCGGCGTTGGTGAGCGCCACGCTTTTGTTGGTGCGCGCGAGCAATTGCACGCCCAACCGCTCCTCAAACTTGCGGATGTCGAAGCTCAGGGCTGGCTGTGAGATGAACAGCCGCTGTGCCGCACGCCCGAAGTGCAGTTCTTCCGCCACGGCAACGAAATAGCGCAGCTGCTTCAGATCCATGGCGGTCTCGCTCAACGATAAGACTTGTTTATCGTACAGGACAAAACCTGTATTGGACGATTATCGATGGCGTTCCTATGCTGGCCGGACAACACAGGAGACAGCGAGGCCACCCGCATGAACGACATCGCCCGCGAACCAATCATTGGTCAACCCGTTGGCCACCAGAACATCCCCGACAGCCGGGGCATCAATTTTTTCCACGTCGATCCGGATCTCGCGCACCTGCTGCGGTTATACCTGGGCGATGCGCAATATCGTGCGCTGGAACCGCAGCTCAAATCGCTTGGCCAGCGCGCTTCGGACGAGCTTGACGCCTGGGCGACCAGCGCTGACCACAACCCACCGCAACTGCGCCACCGTACACGTCGCGGTGAAGCGCTGCAGAGCATCGACAAGCACCCCGATTACGTTGCGCTGGAGCGCGTGGCGTATGCCGAACTTGGTCTCGCTTCGATGAGCCATGTCGGCGATGCGCCGCCGCCGCTGGTCAAATACGCGCTCACGTACCTGTTCGTGCAGGCCGAGTTCGGCCTCTGCTGCCCGGTCAGCATGACGGATTCGCTCACGCGCACGCTGCGCAAGTTTGGCGATCCGGCGTTGGTGGCGCGCTATCTGCCGATGCTGGCTTCGCGTGACTTTGACGTGCTGTACCAGGGCGCGATGTTCATGACCGAGCAGGCTGCCGGTTCGGATGTTGCCCGTATCGCCACGCGCGCTGCGCTGGAAAGCGCACCCGACGGTACGCAAACGTGGCGCCTGTATGGCGACAAGTGGTTCTGCTCCAACGCCGATGCGGACCTCGCTATGGTGCTGGCCCGTCCGGACGGCGCGCCGTCGGGTATCAACGGCCTGGCGTTGTTCCTGCTGCCCAAGACTCTGCAGGACGGCACGCGCAACAACTACCGGATCATCCGCCTGAAGGACAAGCTCGGCACCCGCTCGATGGCCAGCGGCGAGATCACCCTCGAAGGCGCCACCGCTTACCTGATCGGCGAGATCGGCCGTGGCTTCCACCAGATGGCCGACATGATCAACATGTCGCGCCTGTCGAACGGCGTGCGCGCCGCTGGCCTGATGCGCCGCGCGACCACCGAGGCGCTGCACATCGCGCGCAACCGCGAAGCCTTCGGCCGCAAGCTGATCGACATGCCGCTGATGCAGCGCCAGCTGTTGAAGATGCTGCTGCCGACCGAGCAAGCGCGCTCGATGTTCATGCAGATCGCGCAGTTGCTGCCGTTGGCCGATGCCGGCGATGCGCAGGCCGCCAAGTGCGTGCGCATCCTGACGCCGCTGATCAAGTTTCGCGCCTGCCGCGATGCACGCCGTGTGACCGGTGATGCGATGGAGGTGCGCGGCGGCACCGGCTACATCGAAGAATGGAGCGATGCGCGGCTCGTGCGTGATTCGCATCTCGGCTCGATCTGGGAGGGCACGAGCAATATCGTCGCGCTCGACATCGCACGCGCTGTGAAGCGCGAAGGCGCGCTGGAGCCGCTGCGTGCGTACCTGCTCGGCTTGCTCGACGGCGTCACGCTGCCAGCGCAGAGTGATGCGCTGTTGCGCGCTACGCTCGACCGCGTTTGCCGCACGATCGCGAAGGTGGCCGAAGCGGGCAGCGACGAGCTTGTGCGTCAGGCCGGTTCCGCGCTCTATCACATCACCACGGCGATCTTCATGGCGGTGGAGGGCGTGCGTCTGGCGCCGGAGTATCGTCGTCTGGCGCTTGCGCATCTGGTGCTGCGTCACAAGCTGCTGCCGGTTGATCCGCTGGCCTTACCTGAGAACGACGACGCACTGCTGTTTGATGCGCTCGTTCAGCAGCGCGAGGTGTCTTTTGCGCTCGCCATGCAGGCTCTGCCGGCAGGAGCCGAGCTATGAGCGCGGTCAATGGAGCACTGCACGGCCTGAAGGTCGTCGACCTGAGCCGCGTGCTTGGCGGGCCGTACTGCACGCAGGCGCTGGCCGACCACGGCGCGCAGGTCATCAAGCTAGAGCCTCCCGTCGGCGACGAGACCCGAACCTGGGGCCCGCCGTTTGATGATAACGACACGGCGTGGTACTTCAACGGCGTCAATCGCAACAAGCTCGGCATCTCGGTCGACCTGTCGTGCGACGAAGGCCGCGTAGTGCTCTGGCAATTGCTGGAAGATGCCGACGTGCTGGTCGAGAACTTCAAGCCCGGCACGCTGGCGCGCTGGGGCATGGATTTCGAGCGCGATCTGCAGTCGCGCTTTCCACGCCTGATCCACTGTGCCGTCTCCGGTTTCGGCCCGGACGGCCCGCTGGGTGGGCTGCCCGGCTACGACGCCGCCATCCAGGCCATGGCTGGCCTGATGAGCGTCAACGGCGAGCGCGACGGCGGCCCGATGCGCGTCGGCCTGCCCATCGTCGATATGGTGACGGGGCTCAACGCGCTGGCCGGCATCCTGCTGGCGCTAGCGGAGCGCGAGAAAAGCGGGCGCGGGCAATCGATCGACATTGCGCTGTACGACTGTGGTGTGTCGCTGCTACATCCGCATCTGCCCAACTACTTCGGCTCCGGCAAGGTGCCGCAACGCAGTGGCAATGCGCACCCGAACATTACGCCGTACGACAGCTACCAGACTGGCACTACGCCGATCTTTCTGGCCGTGGGCAACGACCGCCAGTTCGCCAAGCTGTGCGCGCACATTGGCGTGCCTGAGTTGGCGGAAGACGCGCGCTTTGCTGATAACCGCAGCCGCTGTGCGCATCGCCCGGAACTCAAGCGGGCGTTGGAGGCGCAACTGGCCCGCTTTGATTGCGAGACGCTTGCGCAAGACCTGATTCATGGCGGCGTGCCGTGCGGGCCGGTGCTGAGTGTCGATGTGGTGGCGCGCCATCCGCACACGCTGCATCGGCAGATGGTGGTCGAGCTGGGTGACTACCGTGGCACGGGCTCGCCAATCAAGCTGTCGCGCACGCCGGCCACGTATCGCAACGCACCGCCTGCGCTGGGTGCCGATACCGATGCCGTGCTGGCTTCGCTCGGCATCGACATGGAAACCCGGCAGCGCCTGTTCGAGGCAGGCGTTCTGAAATGACATGAGCTGAAGCTGACGCCACACAACACGGCAGACGGCCCGACAGAGGCCGCGCCAAACCGGCAGTACCACCAAGGAGACCAACATGCCTCACCAGTCCGCGCCCCAGGCTGCGAATCTGCAGCCGCGCCGTGCCGCGGTTGCCGCGTTCATCGGCACCACCATCGAGTGGTACGACTTTTACATCTACGGCCTTGCCGCCGCGCTGGTCTTCGGCAAGGTGTTCTTCTCCAAGACGCTGGACCCGGGCATCGCCACGCTGCTGTCGTTCGTCACGTTGTGGGCTGGCTTTGCCGCACGGCCCATCGGCGGCATCATCTTCGGCCACCTGGGCGACAAGATCGGTCGCAAGACCACGCTCATCATCACGCTCATCCTGATGGGGTTGGCGACGATGGGTATCGGCCTGCTGCCAAGCTATGCGCAGATCGGCATGTGGGCGCCGGTGGGGCTGGTGGTACTGCGCGTGATTCAGGGCGTGGCCGTGGGCGGCGAGTGGGGCGGTGCGGTGCTGATCGCCAGCGAGAGCGCCCCAAAGCACAAGAGCATCCTGTACTCCGCCTTCGCGCAGCAGGGCTCACCCACGGGCAACCTGCTGGCGACGTTGGTGTTCTTTGCGCTGAGCGCGCTGCCGACACCGCAGTTCATGTTGTGGGGCTGGCGCGTGCCGTTTCTGCTGTCGGCGTTGCTGGTGATCGTGGGCATGGTCATCCGCCTGAAGCTGGAAGAGTCCGACGACATGAAGCGTGTGCTGGCGCAGAAGAAGACCGTCAAGCTGCCGCTCAAGGATGTAGTGCGCGATCACTGGGGCTTGGTGCTGCTGGGCGCAGGCACGCTGCCACTGATCCACGTGACGTACCTGAAGAGCAATTTCGCACTGGCATGGGCCACCAAGGAACTCGGTTATGCGCAGGACACCTTCCTCGGCATCATCGCGATTGCGCTGGTGGTGCAGTTCATCACGCAGCCGCTGGGGGCGTGGCTGGTCTCGCGCATGGACATGCGCCGCGCGATCTGCCTGATGGTGTTGCCCGAGTTCCTGCTCATGCCGGTGATGTTCTTTGCCATTGAGACCAAGGTGGTCTGGATTGCGTTGGTAGGCATGTGCCTGGCGACGATTCCGCATTCGATGTTCTACGGCGCCATCGGCGGCATTCTGGCGCGCGTGTTCCCGACGCGCATCCGCTACACGGGGCTGTCGCTGGCGTATCAGCTGTGTTCGCTGGTGGTGGGCGGCGGCACGCCTGTGTTTGCACAGTGGATGCTCAACAGCACCGGCAACATCGTAGGCGTGGCAGCGTCGTCGGCGCTGTATGCGCTGGTGTCGTTGGCCTGCACGCTGGTGCTGCTCAACCGCACGGGCTATCGCGCAGACGAGCTGTCCACCGCCGAGCGTGCGGATGCGATGGATCTGGGGCAGGGGGACGCCGATGCCCCTCGCGCCCCTTCCGCGCCGGTCGGCAAGCCTGTTGCCGCGGCCTGAACGCAGGCGCTTACGCGAAACGTGCGGTGGCGCGCCTGCCGCACGTTCCCTACGATGACAAGGCAAGCCATACGCCATACGCAGACAACGGGAAGCGTGCCATGTCCATCTTTGACGAGAACGAGCATCGCGAAGCCTTCTGGGAAACCGTGCGCCAGGCCATCGAGGCGCGCGAGCAGGCCGATGAAGCGCGCCGCTCAGGCCGCATGACCGGGCTGGCGATCGGCCTGTCGCTGGCCGCCCTGGCTGTTGCTTTGATGGCGTGGCGGCACCGCTCACCGGATGATGCGACTTAAGGGCGTCTTGCCGCTGCGCGCCCATTCTTAGTTCTCCCTTTCGAATCCCCATTTGCGAACAAGGTTGCTCGACTCATACAATGAGAATGATTCTCATTTGTATGGGCGCCATGTGTACGTGCTTGCGTGCGAGCGTCCGGTCCATTTCCGGGAGCCCGCATGCCGGCCGTTCAGCCCAATCCGCTGCTCGACATCGACGCGCTTTACGTTTGCCACCGCGATTGGCTGTTCACATGGCTGCGCAGGAAACTCGCGTGCCCGGAAGAGGCGGCGGATGTGTTGCACGACACCTTCATGCGCGTGATGGCCTTGCCCGATGCGTTGATTGAGGTGCGTGAGCCGCGTGCTTACCTGACCACCACCGCCAAGCATCTGATGATCGATCGTGCGCGCCGGCGGCGTGTCGAGTGTGCGTGCCTGGATGAGCTGACGTTGCGATGCGAGCAGTTCGGCCATGTGCCGTCGCCAGAGCAGTGCATGGCGCAGATGCAGACGCTGCAGCACACGAGCACGGTGCTGGAAACACTATCGCCCAGCGCGCGCGAAGCCGTTCGCTTGCGCTACATCGAAGGGCAATCGCATGCGTGCATTGCCGAGCAGCTTGGCAAATCAACACGCATGGTGCGCAAGTATCTCGTGCAGGCGGTTGAGCGTTGCTCGACGTGCGCGAGGGCCTGATCGAAAAAAAGTTCCAGAGCGAGTTCCGCTTTTGCGGTGTGGATCGTCGATGGGTGTGGAAACCACACGCATCTTCCAACACACCATGCCAAAGCACATCAACACAACAACGGCTTTTCCATCTGAAACGACCTGCCGCACAACGCTGCGCCCGCTGGCGCTTGCTGCACGGCTGACTTGCGCAATGCTGCTGGGGGCAACGCTACCCGCGCAAGTGATGGCGCAGAGTACCACCGCAGAGGTCAATGCCACACTGCCCACCGCAACGGTAGTCGGCCGCGGCGAGACAGCGCAGAGCCCCGGCAAGGGCTTTGTCGCCAAGCAAAGCTTGGCAGGCACCAAGACCGATACGCCAATCATCGAGACACCACAGTCGATCTCTGTGATCACGCAACAGCAGCTGGAGGACCAGCGGCCACGGGGCCTGTCGGAAGCGCTCAACTACACGTCGGGCGCGTTCACGGGACTGGTCGGGGCGGCCAACCGCTATGACTATGTCGCGCTGCGCGGCTTCAACGACGCCAGCGTCAACAACGCGCTGCTCGATGGCTTGAGCCTGCAGGGGGATCAGGGCAGCTACAGCTCGTTCCAGATCGATCCGTATTTCCTGCAGCGCATTGACGTACTCAAGGGGCCGGGCTCGGTTCTGTTTGGGCGCGCTTCGCCGGGGGGCGTGGTGTCGCTCGTCAGCAAGAAGCCGCTGTTTCAGCCGTATCACGAAGTCGAGTTCACGTTGGGCAACCGCAACCGTGTTGAAGGGGCGTTCGATATCTCCGGGCCGGTGGATCAGAACGGCGTGATGGCCTTCCGCGTGACCGGCCTGGCGCGTGGCATGGATTCACAGTTCCAGCATGTGCGTGAGCAGCGCTTTGCCATCGCGCCGTCGCTGGCGATCAACTTCACGCCCAACACGCATCTGTTGCTGCAGGCCTATCTGCAGCACGATCCAGAAGGCAGCTTCAACAGTGGCGTGCCCGCAGAGGGCAGCCTGTTCCCACGTAACGGCCGGACCATCTCGCGCTACTTCTTCGACGGTGATCCGACGGTTGAAAAATTCCGTCGTACCGAACGCATGTTGGGTTACCAGTTTGAACACGCGTTCAACGACCAATGGACCGCGCGCCAGAACTTCCGCTACATATTCGGCGACGTGCGTATGCGACAGATCTACGGCTACGGCTGGGCCGATGCGGACAATCTGACGCGCTACTACGCCGGTGCCAAGGAAGCCACGCATGCCTACACCGTCGATAACCAACTCGAGGGCAAGTTCACGACCGGCCCCATCAAGCACACGATGCTGGTTGGGTTGGACTACCAGAAGCGCCACGTCGATGGTTTCTGGGAATCCGGCAGCGCAGACCCGATTAACGCGTTCAACCCGGTCTACGGCAACCCCGGATTGACCGGCGTGAGCGCTGCGCCGATCGATCGTTGGCTGGAGCAGACCGGTGTGTACCTGCAGGACCAGATCGCCATCGACCGCTGGCGCTTCACGCTGGGCGTGCGTGAAGACCACGCCAAGGCATCCAACCTATATGGCACGGGCACGCCGTCGGAGTGGAGCGGCTCGAAGTTCACCAAGCGCGTGGGCGTGGTCTACCTGTTCGACAACGGTATCGCCCCGTACTTCAGCTATGCCGATGGCTTCAACCCGAGCATCCGGACGGATCAGCGAGGCAATCTGCTGCAACCGGCCACGGCCAAACAGTTCGAGGCGGGCTTGCGTTATCAGCCCAAGGGATCGAGCACGATGCTGTCGGCCGCTGTGTTCAACCTGGAGCAGGAGAACGTTGCCAGCAAGCCGGCCAGCCAGATCTACTACGTGCCCACCGGCAAGATCCGCACGCGCGGGCTGGAGCTGGAGGCGCGCTCGCAGGTGACGGACACTGTCTCGGTGCTGGCCAACTACACCTTCACCGATATGAAGTTCGTCGAATCGGCCGAGGGCTTCGTGGGCAACACGCCGTACCAGGCGCCGCGCCATATGGCATCGGTGTGGGGGGATTGGACCTTCATGCCTGGCTACACGGCGGGTGTGGGCGTGCGCTACGTTGGCACGAGCTATGGCGACAACGCCAACAGCTTCAAGGTGCCGCCGTACACGCTGGTTGACCTGATGCTGCGCATTGATCTCGCGCGCTGGGATGCATCACTCAAAGGCGCAAAGCTGCAATTGTCGGCAAAGAATCTCTTTAATAAAGCGTATGTGGCATCTTGCATGAACAGCAACTACTGTTATTGGGGTGATGCGCGCAACGTGATGGCGACCATTTCGTATCAGTGGTAATTAAGAATTGTTCACGCAAACATCATCGTGTTTGTGTAGTATGGTGACTTAGCTTGTTGCCCGGCGGCTTTGCATTAAAGTCGTCGGGCTATTCAGAATCTGTCCTGATATCGCATCCGCGATATTCCATGATCCTTCAGCGGCCGGCACGCATCGGTCGTGATCTGCTCCCCACCTGAATTTACCCAGCCTAGGCGCGGCCTGATGCCGCCAGCCGACGGGAAGCGTATGCGCGTTCGCCCGGCTGGAGTCTTGTTGTCATCGCTTTTGTAAATCAGGAGGTTCAAACGTGATGGAATCAGAAGTTCATGACTTTATTGCCATTGGGTTAGGTCCGTTTAATTTAAGCCTGGCCTGCCTGGCTGAACCCATTGCCGATTTGAATGGGATATTTCTGGAGCGTGCGCCGGAATTCAATTGGCATCCTGGCATGCTGATTGATAACACCACATTGCAGAATCCATTCCTGGCAGATCTCGTCAGTTTGGCCGATCCAAAAAGCCGCTTCAGCTTCCTGAATTACTGCAAGCAGGAAGGCAAGATCTATTCATATTACTTCCGCGAGAACTTCTACCTGAGCCGGGCGGAGTACAACCGCTATTGCAAGTGGGTCGTCACGCAGCTCACCAGCGCGCGCTTCCACCACGACGTGCAGGCACTGGCTTACGACGCGCAGCGTGGCTGCTACGTTGTCTCGGGCTTTCGTGGTGCGGAGTGTGAACCGTTTGTGTTGCGTGCACGCAAGCTGGTGTTGGGTGTGGGGTCGTCGCCGTCGTTCCCGGCGTGCGTGCGTCGCGATGGCCACCGCTATCTGCACACCGCGGACTACATCGACGTACGCGAGTCACTGCGCGAGAAACGCTCCATCACCATCGTCGGCAGCGGGCAGAGCGCGGCGGAGGTCTATTTCGACCTGCTCAAGGAGAGCGACAAGCACGACTACCGCCTGGTCTGGATCACGCGCTCGCCGCGCTTCTTCCCGATGGAGACCACCAAGCTGACGCTGGAGATGTTCTCGCCGGACTACATCGACCACTTCTACAGCCTGCCAGACGGCCGCAAAGATGCCATCGTCCGTGCGCAGGACAGCCTGTACAAGGGCGTGAACACCAGCCTGATCAACCAGATCTATGACCTGCTGGACGACAAGCGCAAGGTGGGCGAACTGCGCACGCACCTGATCACCAACTGCGAGCTGCAGGCGTGCCGCCACGACGCTGCCACCGGCACTTACGAGATCGAGTTCCAGCAGATCGACAGCGGTGCGCGCTACGCCCATCGCACCGAAGGCTTGGTGCTCGCTACGGGTTACGAGCAGAACATCCCGGCGTTCCTTGATGGCATCCGCCACCGGCTGCGCTGGGATGCCAAGGGCCGCTACCAGCTCTCCCGCAACTACGCGGCAGACGTCAACGGCAGCGAGGTCTACGTGCAGAACGCGGGGCTGCACACGCACGGCGTGACCAATCAGGACATCGGCATGAGCTGCTATCGCAACTCGTACATCATCCGCGAACTGACCGGCGTTGAGCACTACAAGATCGAGCCGCGCGTGGCCATCCAGGATTTTGCGATTCCGGCCACGCCCGAGTTCATTCCGCTGGCTGCGGAGCGGAGCGTCATTGAACGCGTGAAGGTGCCCGTAGAGGAAGCCGTATGACGCTGCGCAACACCATCATCCTGATGACGGTGTTTGCCGTCATCAGCGATGCGATCCTGATTCCGTTCTACCCGCAGTTCTTCGCCTCGCGCTATGGGCTGGACAGCCCCGTGCACGTGGGCGCGTATGTGGCCGCCATCTCGATTGCCGTCATGTGCACGTTGCCGATCTGGGCACGTGTGGCCAGGCGCGTGGAGCCGCTGTACTTGCTGGTCTACACGCAGTTCGCAGCTGGCACCTTCAGCCTGCTCAGCGACTGGGCGCCGAACGTGGTGACGTACTGGGTGCTGTCGATGCTGATGTTCATGTGCAAGAGCAGCTACCTGCTGATGTATCCGTACATGATGCGGCTCACGCCCAAGGAGCAGCACGCTGCCACGGTGGGCACCCTCTCGGTGGTGGTGCACTTTGGCGCCATCTTCGGGGCGGTGGTGGGTGGCCTTGTGCTGCAGACGTGGGGGCCGCGCGCCAGCATCGTCGCCATGGCGGCGGGCGATTTCTTCCAGATGGGCGTGTGCATGCACCTGATCCGCAGCGGCAAGATCGTGCGCGTCAACTCGGGTGAGCATGCCGAGGTGGCCGCTGCTGAAGCTGCACGCGTGCCGAGCACCGGCTGGCGCGACCGCCTGCCGATTCTGCGTCTGGCATTGGTGATGCTGGTGTTCGACTTCAGTGCGTATCTGATCCGCCCATTTTTCTCGGTGTACTGGCAACAGGTGTCGGGGCTCGACAGCGAGTTTGTGTCGGGCATGGCGTTTGCCATTCCGGGCGTGGTCGCCATCGTGGCATTGCGATTGCATGCACGTATTCGCGCGCGCGGCGGCCAATTGCCGGACCACACAGTGGGCAACTTGCTGCTGGGCATGGTGGGGCTGTTGCTGCATGCGGCGCCGGGTGGGGAGTACAGCTCAGCGTTGATCGTGCTGGGCCGTGTGCTGTACGGCTGGGCGCTCTTCCAGATCATCGTGAAGCTGGAGGTGAACCTGTTCCGGCTCTCTACGCCGCAGCGCTATGCGCATGACTACAGCATTACCAATTTCTTCCAGAACATGGGGGTGCTGCTGTCTTCGTTTGCGGCGGGGGCGATCGTGAATCGCTACGGGCTGCATCTGCCGTTCCTGCTGGCCGCCGGGGGTTTTGTGCTGACTGCGCTGCTGGATCGGCTGATCCTGAATGTGCCCAGCGCCGGCCATGCAGATGACACGGGCAGGACAGACGCATCCGCCAACCTGGAGGCGCCGGCTCATGCCAACTGATGCCCACACCATCCACCGCCGCGCCGATGCTGCAAGCGCGCCTTACACCGATGCGCAGGGTTTCACCTTCCACCTGCTACGCATTCCGGAAGACATCCCGATGCTGCGCCGCTGGTTTCAGCCGGAGCGTGCGTCGTTCTGGCTGATGCGCGACAAGACGGAAGCCGAAATCGGTCAGGTCTATCAGAACTTGATGGACTCCGGTCACGCCACGGCGTATCTGGTGTGGAAGGGCGGTCGCCCGGTCTTCCTGGCCGAGTGCTACGACCCCGCCCACGATCGCATCCGCACGTTCTATGACGTACAGCCCGGCGACCTGGGCATGCACATCTTCATCGGGCCGTCAGATGTGCGCATTGCCGGCTACACGCGCACGGTGTTTTTCGCACTCATGCGTTTCATGTTCGAACGCCTGGGTGCGGCACGCATCGTGGTTGAGCCCGACGCCAACAACACGCGCATTCACGCCATCAACCGTGCCGCAGGTTTCGTCTACGACCGCAACGTTGCCTTTACCGAAAAAATCGCCAGCCTCGCTTTCTGTACTCAGCGGGATTTCGAGGCGGCCACCAGCACTATCGCCACTGCTTAAACCAAAGGATTTGCCATGAACGTCACGATCCACAACCAGCTCTCCCAACGCCCGGCACAGGCTGCTGCGCATCTGACGCCCGAGGTTTGGGCGCAGGCCAACCGATTGCTGTTGCGCAAGGCGATTGCCGAGTATGCGCACGAACGCATCCTGGAGCCCGAGCACCTGCATGCCACCTCTGGCGGTTTCGCGCTATACCAGGTGCTCTCTGATGACGGCAAGGTCTGCTACCAGTTTGAAGCGCAGCAACTCGCGCTGCGCCACTGGTTCATCCAACCGGAATCGATTCGCCGTCTGGTCGAGGGTGCCGAGCAATCGCTCGACGCGCTGCAATTCATCATCGAGTGCCGTCAGCGGCTTGGTATCCGTGACGAGCTGCTGCCCATCTACCTCGACGAGATCAGCAGCACGTTGTTCGGCAGCGCGTTCAAGCGGATGAAGGCCGACGCACCCAGCAGTGCGCAACTGGCCGAGGCGACCGACTTCCAGGCCATCGAAGTCGCCATGATCGAAGGGCACCCCGGCTTCGTCGCCAACAATGGGCGACTGGGCTTCACCTCAGTCGACTACCAGGCCTATGCGCCTGAGGCCGGATCAGACATCCGCGTGATCTGGTTGGCCGTGCACAAGGACCACGCCACGCCATCGACGCTTTCCACGCTGAACTACGCGCAAATGCTGGTGGAAGAACTCGGCCAGGACACGGTGGACGATTTCACACGCCAGGTTGCTGCCAAGGGCGTGGACCCCGCCGACTATCACTTCATGCCCGCGCACCCGTGGCAGTGGTTCAACAAGCTGTCCATCGCGTTTGCGGGCTACGTGGCCCAGCGCAAGATCATCTGCCTGGATTACAGCGCTGATCACTACATCGCCCAGCAATCCATCCGCACGTTCTTCAACACGAGCGATCGCACCAAGCGCTATGTGAAGATGTCGCTGTCGATCCTGAACATGGGCTTCATGCGCGGGCTGTCGCCGTACTACATGTCGGGCACGCCGGCCATCAACGAGTTCATCAAGAAGCTGGTGTCAGACGATGCCTTCCTGCGTGCAAACGGCTTCACCATCCTGCAGGAAGTGGCGGCCATCGGGTTCCGCAACTTCTACTACGAGGCGGCCATTCCGGTGGATACACCGTACAAGAAGCAGTTCTCGGCGCTGTGGCGCGAGAACCCGTTGCCGCTGCTCAAGCCAGGCGAACGCCTGATGACGATGGCCGCGCTGCTGCACGTCGACAAGGATGGCCATGCGCTGATGCCGGAGCTGATCCGCCGCTCGGGGCTGCCTACGCTCACGTGGGTGCGCCAGTACCTGCAGGTGTATCTCACGCCGCTGCTGCATTGCTTCTACGCCTACGAGCTGACCTTCATGCCGCACGGCGAGAACCTGATCCTCGTGATGGACAACTACCTCCCTGTGCGCGCCATCATGAAAGACATTGCCGAGGAATGCGCCATCCTCGACATCAAGGCGCGCGAGTGGCTGCCCGAGCGTGTGCAGCGCCTGGCGGTCGAGGTGCCGGACAATTTCAAGCTGCTCGGCATCTTCATCGACGTGTTCGATGGCGTGCTGCGCCACATCAACCACGTGCTGGTGGAGAACGGCTGCTGCACCGAAGACCAGTTCTGGGGCGCCGTGGCCGATTGCGTCTACGACTATCAGGACGCCCATCCGGAGCATGCCGCCAAGTACGTGCACTACGACATGTTCGTGCCCGAGTTCCTGCACTCATGCCTGAACCGCCTGCAGCTCGGCAACAACGTGCAGATGGTGAACCTGGCCGACCCCGCATCGAGCCTGAAGATCGCCGGCAACCTGGTCAACCCCATTGCCAAGTTCCGCCGTGCAGCGCAGGCCGTGCAGGCCCAAGCGGGGGATGTGGCGGATGTGGCGGAAGCCGCTGCATGACAGACGGCATGCGCGCCTTCGTTGAAAACGCCGTCGGGCCGGGCTTCGCCTTGGCGCAAGCCTGGCGCCCGCCGTCTGTCCCGAACCTGGACCTCGCTCACGCGCTGCGGCTGGCCCAACGTGTCATTCCCAGCCTGCGCGGCGAGCAGGGTGGGGTATCGCCCGCCAATGCGCTGCACCTGGGTGATGGCGCTGCCCTGCAGGGGCTGTGCGATCACTGGGCGCAGGCTTATCCGGAGGCGGGCGCGCATTACCTTGCGCTGCGTTGCTGGGGCTTGGCGATCTGGCAACCGATCTATCTGTGCGTGATTGCCGTGCATCTGGATGGATCGGCACCCAGGCTGGCGGGCCTCGCGCAGCCGGTGAAGGTAGGCTTTCCCAGTGGTTTCCACTTGCCTGTGCACGCGCCGGTTGGCGGCACATTCGCTGGACGGATGGAAGCCGCTGCCGCTGAGTTGCGGGCGTTCTGCGGCGCAATCCGCCGAGCGCTCAAAACACGGGTCGCCTTGCATCAGCGCGCCGCAGATCGGTTGCAGGCCGAGTGCGTACTCGGCGCACTGATGGCGGTGCGTCCACACACGTCATTGTCGGATGCAGACATGACTGCCATGGGAGACGCGTGGCTTGCCGCCCTTGGCATTGCCGGCGGCTGCGGCTTCTTCGCCTACCGTGCACGTGATGGCACGCCCGCACTCGCGCTTGACCGCAAGGTCTGCTGCCACCACTTCCGCCGCCGCGACGGCGAGAAATGCAGCACCTGCCCAAAGCTCTCGCTCGACGCACGCATCGCCCGCTTGCTGGCTGAGGCGTCGTAGCGCGCATTTCCCCCGATACCTGATGGGGCGGATGCCGGTTCAACGTGAACACTGAACCGCCCGCCGCACCGTGTTGGAGACCCCGATGACCGATGTCGGACGCCTGGCTCACGTGATGCCGGCGCACACCCAATTGCCCGTCGCCGCGTACTTCGACGACGCCTTGTTCGCTTGCGAACTGGAAACCATCTTCAAGCAATCCGCCTGTTATATCGGCAATGAAAAAGCCGTGCCCGAACCTGGTGACTGGCGTCGCCTCGCCCAGGAAGACGGCGGCCGCGTGCTGGTGCGCAATGCGGGCGGCGTGGAACTGATGTCCAACGTCTGCCGCCACCGGCAGGCGCTCATTCTCGGCGGGGAGGCCGGCAACGTGACCGGCCCTGCCAATGCCACCGGCAACCTGCGGGCTGCCGGCGGCAACATTGTTTGTCCGCTGCACCGCTGGACGTACACCGAGCGCGGTGAGCTGATTGGCGCGCCGCAGTTCACCAGCACACCGTGCAAGAACCTGCAGCGCTTCACCCTGCGCAACTGCCACGGCTTGTTGTTCGAAGGGCCTCGCGACCCGGCGCACGACATGGCGCCGCTATTCGCACGGCCCGAATTCGACTTCGGCGACTACGTGCTCGATCACGTGGAAGTCCACCAATGCAACTACAACTGGAAGACCTTCATCGAGGTCTACCTGGAGGATTACCACGTCGCGCCGTTCCACCCCGGCCTCGGCCATTTCGTCACGTGCGACAACCTTGAATGGGAGTTTGCAGACTGGTACAGCATGCAGCGCGTTGGCATCCATCAGGCACTCAGCCAACCGGGCTCAGATGTGTACGGCGCCTGGCATGACCGGCTGCTCGACTATCGCTCGGGCACATCGCCCGATTTCGGTGCGATCTGGGTGACGTACTTTCCGACTCACATGATCGAGCTGTATCCGCACGTGCTGGTGCTCTCCACGCTGTACCCAAAAGGGCCGCAGGACACCGTCAACGTGGTCGAGTTCTACTACCCGGAAGAGATCGCTGCATTCGAGCGCGAGTTCGTGGAAGCGCAGCGCGCGGCCTACATGGAAACCTGCATCGAAGACGACGAGATTGGGGAGCGCATGGACGCAGGCCGTCGTGCACTGATGGTGCGCGGTGTGTCAGAAACCGGCCCGTACCAGTCGCCGTTGGAAGACGGCATGCAGCATTTCCACGCGTGGTATCGCCGCATGATGGGTACGCTGCCGGTCGCCGACGTATAGCCGCGCGCACCTGCGTCAGATCAAGGCGTGCGGGGAGGGCGGCGGTACAATCCGTCGCTTCTTTCCCCAGGTGTTCCATGCCACGCGGCCTCGCTCTCGCCACGCCCCAGCTCACGTCGGACGGCACGCCGTTCTCCGCGCAATACGACGACGTTTATCACAGCACCGAAGGTGGGCTCGCGCAGGCACAGCACGTCTTCCTGGGCGGCAACGGGCTGCCGGGCGCGTGGCAGGGCAAGGGCGCCTTCACCATCGTCGAGACCGGTTTCGGCCAGGGACTGAACTTCCTGGCGACGTGGGCAGCGTGGCGTGACGATCCGCAGCGTTGCGCACGGCTCGATTTCGTTTCCGTCGAGAAGCATCCGTTCGACCGGGCGGGCTTGTCTGTCGTGCACCCGAAAGACGGTGTGCTTGCGCCGCTGGGCGAAGCGTTGCGGCAGTCATGGCCCGTACCCGTGCCCGGCGTGCATCGCCTCGTCTTCGATGAAGGCCGTGTCACGCTCACGCTGCTGCTTGGCGATGTGATGGAGATGCTCCCACAGCTGTCCTGCGCCGCTGACGCGTTTTATCTGGATGGCTTCTCGCCCGCCAAGAACCCCGATCTCTGGCAGCCGCGCGTGTTCAAGCAGCTTGCGCGTGTCGCCCGCGCTGGCGCCACGCTGGCAACGTACACGGCAGCAGGCTTTGTACGGCGCGGCCTGCAGGAAGCCGGCTTCGAGGCGCGCAAGGCACCGGGCTTCGGCATCAAGCGCGATATGACAGTCGCGCAATTTCCAACGCACTGGAAGACGCGGCGTGGCCCGGTCGAAGCGCCGGTTTGGTCTGAGCGCCACGCCATCGTCCTCGGTGCCGGGCTGGCCGGTTGCGCCGTCGCGGAACGCCTCGCTGTACGCGGCTGGCGCATCACGCTCATCGATGCGAACGAGGGCCCCGCCCGTGGCACATCAGCGCATCGTGCTGCGGCCATGCATCCCCACGTGTCCATCGATGACAGCGTGCTCTCACGCCTGTCGCGCGCCGGCAATCTGCTCGCACGTCGGCAGTGGGACGCACTCGACCGCGCGGGCTTTGCTACTGGCTTCCAGCCAACCGGCGTACTGCAGCTCGCAGAGCACGAAGGCGATGCCGCTGAGCAGCAGCGCGTTGTACAGGCGCTCGGGTACCCCACCAGCTACATCGATTGGCTGCCTGCCAGCCAGGCGGCTGAACGCGTGGGCGCGAGCGTGCCGCAGGGTGGCTGGTGGTTCGAGCAGGCTGGCTGGGTGGCGCCGCCCGATGTCTGCCGGGCGAACCTCATCGCCGCCGCAAACGCAATTGATGCGCGCTGGAACACCCGTGTCGAATCGCTGCGCGAAGTGGGTGGCCAGTGGCAAGCGCTCGACGCGCACGATGACGTGATTGCCAGCGCGCCGGTCGTCATCCTCGCCAATAGTCTGGATGCGACCCGGCTGGCGCCGCTGTCCTCTGCGTCGCTCAAGCCGGTGCGCGGCCAGCTCACGGATGTGCCCCTCGCCAGCCTTGAACCGGGGGCTGCTTGGCCAAAGGCCGTGGTGTGCGGTGATGGCTACCTGTTGCCGGCGGAGCCCGATGCGACATCTGTGCGGATCGGCTCGTCGTTCCAACCGGGCGATTCTGATCTGGCCGAGCGCGCCAGCGATCACGCCGCCAACCTGAAGCGGCTGGCAGGCATGCAGCCGCAGCAGTCGCGGGCGCTGGCGCGGCTGGACCCGGCGCAACTGCATGGGTATGTTGGGGTGCGGTGCGTGTCCGCCAACCGCTTGCCGCTGATCGGTGCGGTGGTCGATGAGGCAGTGGCTATGGCGCCGGGTTTTCGCCTGCGAGGGCCGCATGCGCAACTTCCTCGCGTGCCGGGGCTGTATGCCGCACTTGCATATGGCTCGCGCGGCCTTACATGGTCCGTCCTGGGGGCGGAATTGCTCGCCGCGCAGATCGACGGCGGCCCGCTGCCGCTGGAAGTTGACCTTGCAGCGGCGCTCGATCCAGGGCGCTTTGTCCTGCGTGCGTTGCAGCATGGACACGGGCGCGGGCAGGGCGCTGCACCCGCTGAAACTGAAGCGGCCGATACGCTCGACTGACCCGCTGTTTGAAGGGGTTTCCAAGCGTTCTGACCCAAAAAATCAGGGCCGGTGAGCGTTCCATGCCATAATATGCGTTTTGCGTTTGCCAGCCCGAACGCGCCTGTTGCACCCGTTTAAGCCGCCGAAGTTTCACCTGAGCGGCCCTCGCGTCGCATCCGCGCAAGCCCGGCAAGACCAAGAACTTTGAACCACGGCTGCTGCTGGCGCTGCGCCGTTCGACGCAACTTTCTACTGAATCTGGAATTACGACCATGTCGACTATCGAAAACCTCGGCAAACTCGATCGCAAGGTGACCCTGGCCGTCCCGAAGGCCGAAGTGGAGCAAGAGAAGCAAAGCCGTCTGGCGCGTCTGTCCAAGACCGTCAAGATGTCGGGCTTCCGCCCAGGCAAGGTCCCGATGAAGATGGTCGAGAAACAGTACGGCCAACAAGTCGAGTTTGAAGTGCGCTACGACAAGGCTGCCCGCCAGTTCTTCGACATCACCAATGAGCAAGGCGTGAAGGTTGCTGGCCAACCGCGCTTCGAGCTGAAGACCGAGGGCGTGGCTGACGACCAAGTCGCATTCGACGCCACCTTCGAGGTGTATCCGGAAGTCAAGCTGGGCGATCTGGCCGGCGCGGAACTGACCCGCACCAAGACCGAGATCACCGACGCTGAAATCGACAAGACCCTCGACATCCTGCGCAAGCAACGCGTGCACTACCACCCGCGTGGCGAGGCTGGTGAGCACGGTGATGGCGGCGCTGCCGTTGCACAAAACGGCGACCGCGTGACGGTCGACTTCGTTGGCAAGATCGACGGTGTGGAATTTGCCGGTGGCAAGGCTGAAGGCTTCAGCTTCGTGCTGGGTGAAGGCCGTATGCTGCCGGAGTTCGAGCAAGCGACGCTGGGCCTGAAGCAGGGCGAGTCGAAGGTGTTCCCGCTGGCCTTCCCCGAGGACTACCACGGCAAGGACGTGGCCGGTAAGACGGCTGAGTTCACCGTCACGCTCAAGCAAGTCGAGTGGGCGCACCTGCCGGAAGTCAACGAAGCCTTCGCCCAGTCGCTGGGCATCGCCGACGGCAACCTCGACAAGATGCGCGCCGACATCCGCGAAAACCTCGAGCGTGAAGTCAAGCGCCGCACCCACGCGCTGCTCAAGGACCAAGTCATGGAAGCGCTGCTGAAGGTGGCAGAGCTGGACGTGCCGAAGTCGCTGGTCGAACAAGACCAAGAGCGCCTGGTCGAAATGGCCCGTCGCGACCTTGAGCAACGCGGCATGCCGAATGCCAAGAACATGCCGATCCCGGCTGAGATGTTCACGCAACAGGCCGAGCGCCGCGTGAAGCTGGGTCTGGTGCTGGCCGAAGTCGTCAAGGCCAACAACCTGGAAGCCAAGCCAGAGCAGATCAAGGCTGAGATCGAAGAGTTCGCCAAGAGCTATGAAGATCCGAAGGAAGTCATCCGCTGGTACTACGGCGACCAACAGCGTCTGGCCGAGATGGAAGCCTACGTGCTCGAAAACAACGTGGTAAATTTTGTGTGCGACAAGGCCAAGGTTACTGACAAGGCTGTGTCGTTCGAAGAGCTGACCGCCACCCCGGCGCAAGGCTGATTCGATCGATCCACGCACCGGAGAACCGCATGATCCGCAATGAACTGATCGACCAACTTGCCCGTACCCAGGCTTCTGCGCTTGAAACGCAGGGGCTCGGTCTGGTGCCGATGGTGGTCGAGCAGTCGGGCCGCGGCGAACGCGCCTACGACATCTACTCGCGCCTGCTCAAGGAGCGAGTGATCTTCATGGTGGGCGAGGTCAACGACCAGACTGCCAACCTCGTGGTTGCACAACTGCTGTTCCTGGAAAGCGAGAATCCGGACAAGGACATCTCGCTGTACATCAACTCGCCGGGCGGCTCGGTATCGTCGGGCCTGGCGATGTACGACACGATGCAGTTTGTGAAGCCGGATGTATCGACGCTGTGCATGGGCATGGCTGCCAGCATGGGCGCGTTCCTGCTGGCGGCTGGTGCGAAGGGCAAGCGCCTGGCGCTGCCGAACTCGCGCATCATGATCCACCAGCCGTTGGGTGGCGCGCGCGGTCAGGCCTCGGACATCGAGATCCAGGCACGTGAAATCCTGTACCTGCGCGAGCGCCTGAACACGGTGCTGTCGGAAGCGACCGGCCAGCCGGTCGACAAGATCGCCCGTGACACGGACCGCGACAATTTCATGAGTAGCGAACAGGCCAAGGAATACGGTCTGATCGATCAGGTCATCAGCAAGCGTTAAGTGATGGGTGAACGCGGTTCTCGGTGCGCTTCGGGTCACCCCCGGCCGCACACCGACTGAGCCGCGCCGGCTATATCAAGCGGTGTCAAAAACGAGGCTTCGCGCCTCGTTTTTGCTTTGTGCAACTCCTGCGGGTCGTCGCCAGATAATTTGGCGTATGATGCTGCCAGGAACTACTGGTTATCGTTATGGCGGACAAGAAAGGCTCGACTGGCGAAAAGCTGCTGTACTGCTCGTTCTGCGGCAAGAGTCAGCATGAGGTCAAGAAACTGATTGCCGGCCCCTCGGTCTTCATCTGCGATGAATGTATCGACCTGTGCAATGAAATCATCCGGGACGAAGCCGCCATCACCGAGAAGGAAGGTGGTCTTGCGGTAAAGTCCGATCTTCCCACCCCCCATGAGATTCGCCAAAGCCTTGATCAATATGTGATTGGTCAGGAGCAGGCCAAGAAGATTCTGGCGGTCGCGGTCTACAACCATTACAAGCGGTTGAAGCACCTCGGCAAGAAGGATGATGTCGAGCTGTCCAAGAGCAACATCCTGCTCATCGGGCCGACTGGCTCGGGCAAGACCCTGCTTGCGCAAACGCTGGCACGCTTGCTGAACGTGCCGTTCGTCATCGCCGACGCCACCACGCTGACCGAAGCCGGCTACGTGGGCGAAGATGTCGAAAACATCATCCAGAAACTGCTGCAGAACTGCAATTACGAAGTGGACAAGGCCCAGCGCGGCATCGTCTACATCGACGAAATCGACAAGATTTCGCGCAAGTCTGACAACCCATCCATCACCCGGGACGTTTCTGGGGAAGGTGTGCAGCAGGCGCTGCTGAAGCTTGTCGAAGGGACGATGGCGTCCGTGCCGCCGCAAGGTGGCCGCAAGCATCCGAACCAGGACTTTCTGCAGGTCGACACCACCAACATCCTGTTCATTTGTGGCGGCGCGTTCGATGGTCTGGAAAAGATCATCCGCCAGCGCTCCGACAAGACTGGGATCGGCTTCGGCGCAGAGGTGCAGAGCAAGGAAGAGCGCGACGTCAACGAAGTGCTGCCGCAGGTGGAGCCGGAAGATCTCATCAAGTTCGGTCTGATTCCCGAGCTGATCGGTCGTCTGCCCGTGGTGGCAACGCTGGCCAAGCTCGACGAGGCTGCCTTGATGGAAATCCTGGTCGAGCCTAAGAATGCAATCGTCAAGCAGTATCAGAAACTGCTGGCCATGGAAGGGGTGGAACTGGAAATTCGTCCGAGCGCGCTGACGGCAATCGCCCGCAAGGCGATCAAGCGCAAGACGGGGGCGCGCGGTCTGCGTTCCATCGTCGAGCACGCTTTGATGGATGTGATGTATGACCTCCCCAACCACAAGGGTGTGCAGAAGGTGGTGATCGACGAAAGCACGATCTCCGGCGATGGCAAGCCCTTGCTGATGTACGAAGAGCAACCCAAGGTTGCAGGTTCCAACTGACGCGAATGCCCGGCCGGGATGCGCCGTATGCGTCCCATGCAGGAAGCCGTTCGCACGCGAGCGGCTTTTTTTGCTTCGGGAAACCGGGTCGGCATGCGACTTGCGGTGGCGGTCTTGTAAAACCGTTGCTGCGCCCAATTTAGCCCTTACATGACTTTCTGGGGAAAATAATGTCCGGAACCCAACTTTTACCCGCTGAGCAGATTCGCCTGCCGCTGTTGCCGTTGCGTGACGTGGTGGTGTTTCCGCACATGGTGATTCCGCTGTTCGTGGGGCGCCCCAAGTCCATCAAGGCGCTGGAAGCCGCGATGGAGGCGGGCAAGAGCATCATGCTGGTCGCGCAGAAGACAGCGGCCAAGGATGAGCCGACCGATAAGGACCTCTACGAGATCGGTTGTATCGCCAACATCCTGCAGATGCTGAAGCTGCCGGACGGCACCGTGAAGGTGCTGGTCGAGGGCACGCAGCGCGCCAATATCCTGACCGTGACCGACGACGAATCGCACTTCTTCTGCGAAGCCGTGCCCGTCGGCCCGGAACCGACTGAATCGGCCGAGACCGAGGCGCTGCGTCGCGCCATCGTGTCGCAGTTCGATCAGTACGTGAAGCTGAACAAGAAGATCCCGCCGGAGATCCTGACCTCGCTGTCGGGTATCGACGAGCCGGGTCGCCTGGCTGACACCATCGCCGCCCATCTGCCGATCAAGCTTGAGCAGAAGCAGAAGATCCTCGAGATGTTCAATGTGACTGAACGTCTGGAGAGCCTGCTGTCGCAGTTGGAAGGCGAGATTGACATCCTGCAGGTGGAAAAGCGCATTCGTGGCCGCGTCAAGCGCCAGATGGAAAAGAGCCAGCGCGAGTACTACCTGAACGAGCAGGTCAAGGCCATCCAGAAGGAATTGGGCGAAGGCGAAGAAGGCGCCGATCTCGAAGAGCTGGACAAGAAGATCAAGGCCGCCCGCATGCCCAAGGAGGCCAAGAAGAAGGCCGACTCCGAGTTCAAGAAGCTCAAGCTGATGTCGCCGATGTCGGCGGAGGCGACGGTCGTGCGCAACTATATCGACACGCTCGTTGGTCTGCCGTGGCGCAAGAAGAGCAAGGTCAACAACGACCTGTCGAATGCCGAGCAGGTGCTGGACCAAGACCACTATGGTCTGGAGAAGGTCAAGGAACGCATTCTTGAGTACCTCGCGGTGCAACAGCGCGTCGACAAGCTCAAGGCGCCGATCCTGTGCCTCGTGGGGCCGCCGGGCGTCGGTAAGACTTCGCTCGGGCAGTCGGTGGCGCGTGCAACGAATCGCAAGTTCGTGCGCATGGCGCTGGGTGGTGTGCGCGACGAAGCCGAGATTCGTGGTCACCGTCGTACCTACATCGGGTCGATGCCGGGCAAGATCCTGCAGAGCCTGACCAAGGTTGGCGTGCGCAACCCGCTGTTCTTGCTCGACGAGATCGACAAGATGGGCGCGGATTTCCGCGGTGATCCGTCGTCGGCGCTGCTCGAAGTGCTGGACCCGGAACAGAACCACACGTTCCAGGACCACTACATCGAAGTGGATTTCGACCTGTCAGACGTGATGTTCGTGGCGACGTCGAACTCACTGAACATTCCGGCGCCGTTGCTGGACCGGATGGAAGTGATTCGTCTGTCGGGCTACACGGAAGATGAGAAGGTCAACATCGCTCGCCGTTACTTGCTGCCCAAGCAGATCAAGAACAACGGTCTGAAGGATGGCGAGATCGAGGTGACCGAAGGCGCGCTGCGAGACATCATCCGCTACTACACGCGAGAAGCTGGCGTGCGTTCGCTGGAGCGCGAGGTCTCGAAGATCTGCCGCAAGGTCGTCAAGCAACTGCTGCTGAAGAAGGAAGCCGGCACGTCCGTGAAGGTGGATTCGGACAACCTGGACAAATTCCTCGGCGTGCGTCGCTTCGACTTTGGTCTGGCCGGCAAGGAAGACCAGGTGGGCCAAGTGACGGGTCTGGCGTGGACGGAAGTGGGTGGCGATCTGCTGACCATTGAAGCTGCGTTGATGCCGGGCAAGGGCAACATCACCCGCACCGGTTCGCTGGGCGACGTGATGAAGGAGTCGGTCGAGGCCGCGCGTTCGGTGGTGCGTTCACGTTCGGCGCGCTTGGGTATCAAGGATGAAATGTTCGAGAAGCGCGACATCCACATCCACGTACCCGAAGGCGCGACGCCCAAGGACGGCCCGTCGGCAGGTATCGCGATGACGACGGCGCTGGTGTCGGTGCTGACCGGTATTCCGGTGCGCGCCGATGTGGCGATGACCGGCGAGATCACGCTGCGCGGCGAAGTGCTGCCGATCGGTGGTTTGAAGGAAAAGCTGCTGGCCGCACACCGTGGTGGTATCAAGCTGGCGCTGATTCCGGAAGAGAACGTCAAGGACTTGGCGGACATTCCGGACAACGTGAAGAACAGCATTGAGATCCAGCCGGTGCGCTGGATTGATAAGGTGCTGGAACTCGCGCTGGTGCGCAAGCCTGAGCCGCTACCGGAAGAGGAGGCCAAGCCTGCACCTGAAGCTGCCAAGGCGGATGACGGCAAGACGCAGGAAATGCTGCATCACTGATGCGGCAGGCTGCTTGAGTTGAAGGGGGCCCGACATTGTTCGGGCCCTTTTTCTTTGGGTTGTGTGCGATGCAGCCGGCGTGTTCAACGTTGGTCTCTTCGCCTTGACACGTCGATTGGCGGCCACTTTAATAAATCCACACTAAGCGGGTGTTCGGGGAGGTGGCGCGATGAACAAGACAGATCTCATCGACCATGTGGCGGCGCAGACTGACATGTCAAAAGCCGCGGCCGGGCGTGCCATCGACGCGCTGATCGGCGGTATCAAGGATGCGTTGTGCGACGGCGGATCAGTGACGCTGGTCGGTTTTGGCACGTTTCTGGTCGGCAAGCGATCTTCGCGCAACGGACGAAATCCGCGCACCGGAGCCACCATCACAATCGAAGGCGGCAAAGTTGCGAAATTCAAACCTGGCAAAGCGCTAAAAGATGCGCTAAACTAGCGGGCTTTGGTGCTCACAACATTCGGGTGACAACGAATGTGAGCGCCGGACAGTCCGGCCTGTGCCGGCAATGCGAACGGGTGCTTAGCTCAGTTGGTAGAGCAGCGCCCTTACAAGGCGCGGGTCGGGAGTTCGAGCCTCTCAGCACCCACCATCGTTCGCAATGCCGCTCCGTGCGTCGTGCAGTCCGACCCAATCTGGAGCGGTAGTTCAGTCGGTTAGAATACCGGCCTGTCACGCCGGGGGTCGCGGGTTCGAGTCCCGTCCGCTCCGCCAGAACATAGCAAAGGCCCGACGTTGTTCGGGCCTTTGTCTTTTCTACGGCAGATGTGTTGCAGGTGATGCCTGAACACTGCGCCGCGAATGTCCGGGATGTCTACGGCACCTGATAGAATCGCCGGATTTCCCATCTTCTATTCACTCCGGTCCAGCATGCTTGAATTCGTACGTACGCATCGGCGCTTGATGTTTCTGGTGCTGCTGATTCTGGTGTTCCCTTCGTTCGTGTTTTTTGGCGTGCAAAGCTATTCGAGCTTCATGGACAGCTCGCACGACGCAGCCAAGGTTGACGGCAAGGTCATCACCACCGCCGAGGTCGACAATCGCGTGCGCGAACAGACCGACCGCCTGCGCCAGATGCTTGGCGCGCAGTACGACCCGCGTCAGTTCGAAGGCCCGCAGATGCGTCGTGATGTGCTCGACGGCATCATTCAGCAGCGTGTGCTGTCCAATGAGGTCGCGCGTGCCAACCTGAGCGTCTCGAACGATAAGATTCGCGACACGATTCTGCAAATCCCGGCCGTGGCAGCGCTGCGCAAGCCGGATGGTTCGTTCGACGAGCAGGCCTACGTGCAACTGCTGGCTGCGCAGAACATGACGCCCGAGCAGTTGGAAAACAACCTGCGCTTTGAGCTCGCGCAGCAGCAGATTCCGCAGTCGATCGTGTCGACGGCTTTTGTGCCCAAGTCATTGGTGGACCACCTCATCCAGGTGCGTGACCAGCAGCGCGAAGTACAGGCCCTGGTGTTCAAGCCGACCGACTACGCTGCCAAGGTCACCGTTGACGACAAGGCCATCCAGGCCTACTACGACGCGCACCAGCAAGAGTTCTCGGTGCCGGAGCAGGTCAAGGCCGAGTACGTCGTGTTCTCGGGCGAAGACATGATGAAGCAGATTCCGGTCACGCCCGAGCAGATCAAGGAGTACTACGATCAGAACGCCGCGCGCTTCAAGACCCAGGAAGAACGCCGCGCTGCGCACATCCTGATCAAGCTGCCGGACAACGCGAAGCCTGCCGACAAGGACGCCGCCAAGAAGAAGGCCGAAGAAGTGTTGGCTGAAGTGCGCAAGAACCCGGCGAGCTTCGCTGAACTGGCCAAGAAGTACTCGGGCGATCCGGGCTCGGCCGCGCAAGGCGGTGAACTGGGCTTCCTGGCCAAGGGCGCGACCGTTCCGCCGTTCGAGAACGCATTGTTTGCGCTCAAGCAGCCGGGCGACATCAGCGATGTCGTGCAGAGCGACTTCGGTTTCCACATCATCAAGCTTGAGGAAGTGAAGGGCGGTGGTGTGCAGCCGCTGGAAGCCGTCAAGCCGGAACTGGAGCGCGAAGTGCGCACGCAACTGGCCAACAAGAAGTACACCGAACTGGCCGACGCGTTCTCCAACGCAGTTGAAGATCAGTCTGACAGCCTGAAGCCGGTGGCCGACAAGCTCAAGCTGCAAATCCAAACCGCTGACAACGTCACGCGCACGCCAAGCCCTGCGCAGTCGGGCAGCCCGATCGGCAACGAGAAGGTGCTCAAGGCGCTGTTTGCCGATGACGTCATCAAGAACCATCGCAATACGGCAGCCATCCAGGTTGGTCCGACCACGCTGGTGGCAGCACGTGCGGCGGAGTATCGCCCGGCGACGGTCAAGAAGCTGGCTGATGTGCGTGAACAGGTCAAGGCCAAGGTAATTGCTGAGCAGGCAGCTGCGCTGGCCAAGAAGGCCGGTGAAGAGAAGCTGGCTGCAGTCAAGCAGAGCAACAGCGCAGATGGCTTCAGCGCTGCGCAGGCGGTGTCGCGTCAGCAGGCTCAGGGCACGCCGGCGCCGGCGCTCACAGCCATCCTGCGTGCCGATGCCACCAAGCTGCCGACCACCATCGGTGTTGATCTGGGCGCCCAAGGCTATGCGCTGTACCGCATCAACAAGGTGCTGCCGCCAGCCAATGTGGATGAAGCCCGCCGCGCTGCCGATGCACAGCAGTTGGCGCAAGCCGCTGGCCAGACCGACTTCAATGCCTACTACGAAGCGTTGAAGGCCCGCTCGAAGGTGAAGATCAACAGCAGCGTGATCGACGCTGCCAAGCCGTCCAGTTCGGGAGATGACTGAGCTAGACGCATCATCGCTGGCCAGACAAAAAGCCCCCTCAATTGAGGGGGCTTTTTTATGCCTACAGGCGCACGGTCAGTTCAATGGTTTACCGATACGCGCGAGACGTGGCAGATACCAGCGGTCCGGATCGAATGACACGGCTACGTGCGAGGCGCGCGCAATCAGGTTCTTGCGTGGGACAAACCCGAAGTAGCGCGAGTCGTGGCTGTTGTCGCGGTTGTCGCCGAGCATCAGGTAGTGGTCTGTCGGCACGGTGATTGGGCCAAAGTTGCGTAGCGCGGCCACGTCAGGCAAGACCATCACAGGGTGCGCCTGCCCCGGCAGGGCCTCAGACCAGAGTTCGTGTGGCAAGGCTGCAGTGGCTTGTGGCAATGCACCGGGGGCAACGTCGGGAGCGACGTGTATGCGATGCGCTGATGGTTGATGAAAAGCGCTTCGCCGCGCATCTCGACAACATCGCCGGGCAGACCAATCAGGCGCTTGACGAGTTTCGTGCCATCTTCGGGCGATGAGAACACGACGACATCGCCGCGCCTTGGCTCGTCGCCACGCTTGAGCCAGACGGTCGTGGCAGGCACACGTATACCGTAGGCCAGCCGGTTCATCAGAATATAGTCGCCCTCGATGAGCGTTGGATTCATCGAGCCGCTGGGGACCACTGCCCAGTCGGCAATGCAGGCCCGGAAGGCAAACAGCAGCGACATGCCGACCAGGAACCGTTTGTTATCTCGCGCCGCACGCAGCGCGCCGGTCAAAAGCTTCATGGCATTCCCCCGTATGAGATGCGGCTGTGATGCGCGTCGAGCTTCTAGCGAGCAAGTCGGCGCGGGTGGGCCGTCACCGTCCGACCCGCGCCTTCAGCAGAGGTTCCAGTTTGGGCCAGACGTTCTCGAGCATCGTCGGTTGAGCCGCGGCGATCGGGTGAATGCGGTCCTCCTGGAACCAGTCGGGACGTTGTGCCACGCCCTCTAGCAGGAAGGGCACCAGTGGCAGCTTGTACTGCTGCGCCAGCTTGCCGTACATGGCGAAGAACCGGTCGCTGTAGTCGGGCCCATAGTTGGGCGGAATGCGCATGCCGACCAGTAGCACCTTGGCGCCTGCCGCCTGTGAGGCATCGATCATTGCCTTCAGATTGGCCTCGCTGGAGGCGAGTGACAGGCCGCGTAGTGCGTCATTGCCGCCTAGCTCCACGATTACCACAGAGGGCTTCTCGCGCGCCAGCACGGCGGGCAGGCGTGAGCGGCCACCGGCCGTGGTATCGCCGCTGATGCTTGCATTGGCGACGCTATAATCGGGCTTCCGTTCTTTGAGGCGCTTGTCGAGCAGTGCGACCCAGCCAGTGCCTTGCGCCAGGCCGTATCCCGCCGACAGGCTATCGCCCAGCACCACCACGCGATGCGCTACGGGCGCGCCTTGTGCCGCTGCTTGCGCGACGGGCAGTATGCCCATCACAGAGCAGCTGAGTACCGCTACCAGTGCCTTCAAGCTGCGCCTTCTACTACCTACCTGTCCAATCATGTCGTCTTCCGCTAACTGGGTGATTGAAGTCGATTCGCTGCACAAGACCGTGCGCGATGCCACCGGTGAGTTGCCTATTCTGAGCGATGTTGGCTTCCGTGTGGAGGCGGGCGAGACGCTGGCCATCGTTGGCGCGTCGGGCTCGGGCAAATCGACGTTGCTGGGGTTGCTGGCAGGGTTGGACCTGCCGAGCGCTGGCAAGGTCAAGCTGCTGGGTCATGACTTGTTCGGGCTGGATGAGGATGGCCGCGCAGCCGTCCGCGGCAGTCACGTGGGCTTTGTGTTTCAGTCGTTCCAGTTGCTGCCGCATCTGACTGCGTTGGAGAACGTGATGCTGCCGCTCGAACTGCAAGGCGATGTGGGCGCTGCGGAAATGCGCCGTCGCGCCACGACGCTGCTGGAACGTGTCGGCCTCGGTGCGCGGCTTTCCCACTATCCGAAGACGCTGTCGGGCGGCGAGCAGCAGCGTGTGGCACTGGCCCGCGCATTCGTGACCGAGCCGGACATCCTGTTTGCGGATGAGCCGACCGGCAGCCTGGACACCGCCACCGGTGAAGCGGTCATCGCCTTGATGTTCGAGCTCAATCAGAGCGCTGGCTCTACGCTGGTGCTGGTCACGCATGACCGCTCTGTGGCGGCACGCTGCAACCGCATCCTCACCATTGAAGCGGGTCACCTGGTCGGCGACGAGTCCGTCACCGAGCTTTGATCGCTTTGATCGATTAGAGCGCTGTCTTGGCGCGGTGGATCAGCGCAGCTGTCGATGCGTCATGCGCTACCGAGGCCGGGGCGCCTTCCAGCTCCGCCTGGATTGGCTTGGCGAGCTTCTTGCCCAACTCCACGCCCCACTGGTCGAACGAGTTGATGTTCCACACCGCGCCTTGCACAAAGGTCCGGTGCTCAGCGCAGGCGATCAACGCGCCAAATGATGCAGCATCGAGACGCTCCATCACGATGGTCGTGCTCGGGCGGTTGCCCTCAAACACCATGTGCGGCACCAACGCCTCGTCAGTCACACCGCCCGCACGGACTTCATCCGCGGTGCGGCCGCGCAGCAGTGCTTCGCCCTGAGCAAAGCAGTTGGCCAGCAGCTTGGCATGGTGGCCGGGCAGATTGCGCACCGGCTCCAGTGTGGTGATGAAATCCACCGGCACGATCTGCGAGCCTTGGTGGATCAGTTGGAAGTACGCATGCTGGCCATTGGTGCCCGCCGTGCCCCAGACGATGGGGCCGGTGTCAGTATCAATGGCAGCGCCCGTGCGCTGGACCGACTTGCCGTTGCTCTCCATCTCCAGTTGCTGCATGAAGTCGGTCAGCAGTTCCAGCGGCGCGCAGTAGGGCACCGTGCAGGCGCTTGCTGCGTTGAAAAAGCCGCGATACCACACCGACAACATCCCGAGAATGAGCGGCAGGTTCTCGCGCGGCGCGGCTGTGGCGAAATGGCGGTCCATTGCGCGCGCGCCGTCGAGCATCGCTTCGAACTGCTGCGGCCCGATCGCCAGCACGATCGACAGACCCACCGCAGACCACAGCGAGAATCGCCCGCCCACCCAGTCCCAGAAGGTGAACATGTGGTCTGGGTCAATGCCGAACTGGGCGACGGCTTCGCGGTTGGTGGAGACCGCAACGAAGTGGTGCTTGAGCTGATCTTCCGCCACGCCGTGCTCGACAAACCAGCGGCGCATGCTATGCGCGTTGGCCATCGTCTCAAGCGTGGTGAACGTCTTGGAGCAGACGATGGCGAGCGTGGTGTCAGGGTTCAGGTGGTCAAGCGTCTCGGCCAGATCTGTGCCGTCGACGTTCGAGACGAAATGCACGCGCACCTGTGGCACGGCCAGATGGTCGAGCGCGCGGCACACCATACGGGGGCCAAGATCTGAGCCGCCAATGCCGATGTTGACGATGTCCGTGATGCGTTGGCCGGAGTGGCCTGTCCAGGCGCCGCTGTGCACGCGGTTGGCGAAATCGTGCATCTGGGCACGCACGCGCAGCACCTCGGGCATGACGGGTTCGCCGTCGGCACGGTAGTCGTCTTCTGCGCGGCCACGCAAGGCGACGTGCAAGACAGAGCGGTGCTCGGTGTTGTTGATGCGGTCGCCGCGCAGCATGGCGTCGCGCAGCGTGAGCACGCCCGCTTCATCGGCCAATTGCAGCAGCAGGGCGAGCGTGTCGGATGTGATGCGGTTTTTTGAGTAGTCGACCGTTAGGCCAGCAGCTTCCAGGGTGAAGGCGCGCACCCGTTCCTCGGCGTCCGGCGCGGCAAACCAATCGCGCATATGGGCGGCGCGGATGGTTTGGGCATGTTGCGTCAGGGATTGCCAGGCAGGAAAGGCTGTGGGCATGCGGTATGACATTGAGTAGCAAAAACGAATGCGCAGTATAACGGCGCAACATGGCGCCTTTCTATCCGCGCGTGTCTGACGCCAGCAGTGCGTTGAGTGCGCGTCGCGCCGGGGCGCACAGTTCACTCGCATGCAGGCCGATCGGGCCCTCGCCCGAAGCGACCAGATCGTCCGCCGCCCGGCCATGTAGCCAGACGGCGGACAGCGCCGCCTCGCGCGCCGCCACGCCCTGCGCAAGCAACGCGCCCACCATGCCGGTGAGCACGTCGCCCGTGCCGCCCGAGGCCAGACCGCCGTTGCCCGTCGGGTTGACGGCGGGTGGCATGCCCGGTGCCGCAATCACTGTGCCTGAACCCTTGAGCACGACAACGGCACCCGTCCGGTTGACGAGCGCCTTGGCGGCGGCCAAGCGGTCGCGCTGGACGGCTTGGGCGTCGAGCTGCAGCAGGCGCGCGGCCTCAAGCGGATGGGGTGTTAGCACCACGGGCACGCCGCTTTGCGCCAACTGCGTCAGATGCGTGAGCAGCGCGGGCACTTTGGCAAACAGGTTCAGTGCATCAGCATCGAACACGGCGGGGATGCGCGACGACAGCATCCGATCCAGCAGATGGTCGAGCGCTGCCTCAGCATCCTTGGCAGTGCTCATGCCTGGGCCCACGGCCAGCGCTTGCATGCTGTCCAGGTCGAGCGCGCCCCACGCATGCAGCATCAGTTCGGGCTGAGCGGAGTCCACACGCGGTGCATCCGCCGCCAACGACACGACGTGCACTTTGCCCGCGCCCAGGTACAGCGCCCCACGCGCAGTCAGCAGCGGAGCGCCCACCATGCCATGTGCGCCTCCGACGATCGCCACGCTGCCATACGACCCTTTGTGACCATCGTGCCTGCGACGCGGCAGATGGGCGAGCCAGCGCGCGGGCGTGTTGACGAGCGCTTCCGCTTCAATCACACCGTCGTACGCAGGTTGTGCGGCCTGTAGATCGGCCAGCGCGATGTCGCCGGTGGCATCGCGGCCGCCGCCGGTCAGCAAGCCCGGTTTGACCGCGAGGAACGTGAGCGTGGCATGTGCATGCACTACGGGTGATCCTGGCGCCGGCGGTTGGCCCGTATCGCCATTCAGTCCGGAGGGAATGTCGAGCGCATAAATCGGCAGGCCGCTGGCATTGAGCGTATCGACTAGCGCCGCATGCAGCCCGGCCAGCGGCCGCGCGAGCCCGATGCCGAACAGCCCATCGACGATGGCCGTGGTTGTGGCCGGCACGGAAGCAGGTGTGTGCAGAAGCTCAATCGGCACGTTGGCAGCGCGCGCCTCGGTCCACGCGCGGCGGGCGTCGTCGGGCAGCTTGGCCGGATCGGCGGCCAGCCACACGGTGACGGCACGGCCCGCCAGGTGCAGCACAGTGGCTGCGACGAGGGCATCGCCACCGTTGTTGCCAGGGCCAGCGATAAAGAGCAGATGGCCGTGTGGCACACGCGTCTGAAGCCAGTCTGCGGCAGCCTCGCCGGCTCGGGCCATCAGGGTGAAGGGGGTGAGGGAGCGGTAAGCAGCGGCTTCCAACGCGCGAACGCCTGCTGTGCCGAAGAGCTGGTCGGCGCCGTGATGCGCGGCCAAAACGCCGCTGATCAGGATTTCACGCCAGGTCGGATGTGCGGACATGATGGGTCTAACCGGGGCAGACATGACGATCTATTCTCTTACAATAGCCCGCGTCTCCGACTGTTTCCGATCCTTTTTCCCTGAGTTGCGCATGTCTAAATCGCCCTCCACCCCGAAAACCGATCTGCCGGAAGCCGCCGCCAATGAAGGAGGCAAGGGCGGGCCGATCGTGTCTTCCTCGCATCTGGTGTCGGCGCGCAGCCCGGAGTTGTCGGAGTTCGAGTTTGCGCTCAACACCGCCTACAACGCCTACAACCGCTGGTGCGTGCGCTGCATGGCCGCCGCAGGCGTGCGCGACCTGACTTTCCTCGATGTGCTGGTGGTGCATCACGTCAACCACCGCGGCCGCGCCAAGCGGCTGGCCGACATCTGCTTTGTGTTGAACGTGGAAGATACCCACCTCGTCACGTATTCCCTCAAGAAGCTGCAGGGGATGGAACTGGTGGAGGGCACGCGCAGCGGCAAGGAAGTCACCTACACCACCACATCTGCCGGTGAAAAGGCCTGCGCCCGCTACCGCGAGATCCGCGAGCAGTGCCTGACCAGCAACATCTCGCCCGGTGGCGAGGAAAATGCGGAAATTGGCGAGCTGGCACGCCTGCTGCGCGTGCTGACAGGGCTGTACGAACAGGCCGCCCGCTCGGCAACATCGCTGTAAAACGCTGGTTTCAGCCTCGGCAAGGGCATTTTGGGGCGCTTTGAGGCTCGGTAAGCGGGGCAGGGCAAGGTACAATGTCGGCTTTCTCGCGCGTGCCCCCGCGCACGCCGGGAAACCCTCCTTCCAGCTACTGCCTGCCTTGCCCACCATGGCGCATTTCTCGTGCTTTCCCGGCGCTCTCGCGCTGTCCGCTTTCCGCCAGCAACGCCTGCTTTCCACCCTCAAGCGCATCGATCCTGATATCGAAGCCGTCAGCGCTCAGTACCTGCACTTCGTGGCCGCTGACACGCCACTCTCGGCCGATGAATCCGCCCGTGTACAAGCGCTGCTGACCTACGGCTCGCCCGCACCGGCGGATGTCGAGGGCGACCGCTTTGTGGTCATTCCGCGCTTTGGCACCATCTCGCCATGGGCCAGCAAGGCGACCGAAATCGCCCGCCACTGCGCGCTGCCGCAAATCCACCGCATCGAACGCGGCGTGGAATTCACCGTCACGTGCAAGAAGGGCCTCATCCGCAGCTTGACGGGTACTGCCAAGCATCTGGACGACGCCACCCGCGCCGCCGTGGCCGCGCATCTGCACGACCGCATGACCGAAACCGTGATCGACTCGCGCGAAGCCGGTTACGGCCTGTTCGACGTGTTGCCCGCCAAGGCGCTGCGCTTTGTGGACATCGGCGGCGGTCGCCAAGCATTGGAAGCCGCCAACATTGAGATGGGCCTGGCCCTGTCCGACGACGAAATCGACTACCTGGTCGACGCCTACCGCAAGCTCGAACGCAACCCGACCGACGTCGAGTTGATGATGTTCGCGCAGGCCAACAGCGAGCACTGCCGCCACAAGATCTTCAACGCCGACTGGACCATCGACGGCGAGCAGCAGGACAAGTCGCTCTTCGCGATGATCCGTAACACGCACCAACTCGCGCCGCAGGGCACGATCGTCGCTTACTCCGACAACGCCGCCGTAATGGAAGGGGGCATGGCCGAGCGCTGGTTCCCGCACGCCGGTACCGAGGCCGCGACGGGCGTGCCGCAATACGGCCGCCGCGAAGCCCTCACGCACACGCTGATGAAGGTGGAGACGCACAATCACCCGACGGCCATTTCGCCGTTCCCGGGGGCATCGACTGGCGCGGGCGGTGAAATCCGCGACGAAGGCGCAACCGGCCGCGGCGCCAAGCCCAAGGCGGGCCTGACGGGCTTTACCGTGTCGAACCTGCTGCTGCCGGACGCCGAGCAATCGTGGGAAAACGCGCGCGATACAGCCCAGCTCGTGGCACACCGCAATCCCGCTGAAGCCGCACCGGGGCCTGTCGGCAAGCCCGACCGCATCGCGTCGCCGCTGCAGATCATGATCGAAGGCCCGATCGGCGGCGCTGCGTTCAACAACGAATTCGGCCGGCCCAACCTGGGCGGCTACTTCCGCGTCTACGAGCAGAACGTGGGCGGCACGGTGCGTGGCTATCACAAGCCGATCATGATTGCCGGCGGCATCGGCAACATCGACGCCGGCCACACGCACAAGCACGGCCTGCCGGCCGGTACGCTGCTGATCCAGCTTGGCGGCCCCGGCATGCGCATCGGCATGGGCGGTGGCGCCGCCAGCTCGATGGCCACCGGCACCAACACCGCAGACCTGGACTTCGATTCCGTCCAGCGCGGCAACCCCGAAATGCAGCGCCGCGCCCAGGAAGTCATCAACGCGTGCTGGGCACTGGGTGAAGACAACCCGATCCTGTCGATTCACGACGTGGGTGCGGGCGGCATCTCCAACGCCTTCCCGGAAATCGTGGACGGCGCGGGGAAGGGCGCACGCTTCGATCTGCGCCAGGTGCATCTGGAAGAGTCGGGCCTCTCGCCGGCAGAAATCTGGTGCAACGAATCGCAGGAGCGCTACACGCTGGCCATTGCCCCGGGCGATTTCCCGCGCTTCCAGGCCATGTGCGAGCGCGAGCGCGCGCCGTTCTCGGTGGTCGGTTTCGCCACGGATGAACAGCAACTGCAAGTGGTCGACAGCGATGCCCCAGTGGATGGTGCCGACCACTACCCGGTCAACATGCCGATGGACGTGCTGCTCGGCAAGCCGCCACGCATGCACCGCGACGTGCGCCGCGTGGCGCAGGAACTGCCGGACGTGGACGTCACCGGTCTGGACCTGGAAGTCGTCGCACGCGATGTGCTGCGCCACCCGACCGTTGCCAGCAAATCGTTCCTCATCACCATTGGCGACCGCACCGTCGGCGGCCTGAACACGCGCGACCAGATGGTCGGCCCGTGGCAGGTGCCGGTGGCTGACGTGGCCGTCACCACGCTCGACTTCAAGGGCTACGCCGGCGAGGCGATGACGATGGGCGAGCGCACGCCGCTGGCCGTCATCAATGCGCCCGCATCGGGCCGCATGGCGATTGGTGAGTCCATCACCAACATCGCCGCCGCGCCCATCGACTCGCTCACGCAACTGAAGCTGTCCGCCAACTGGATGGCGGCCTGCGGCGTGAACGGCGAAGACGCCCGCCTGTACGACACCGTCAAGGCCGTCGGCATGGAACTGTGCCCGGCGCTGGGTATCAGCATTCCGGTGGGCAAGGACTCGTTGTCGATGCGCACCAAGTGGGAAGACGAGGGCGCTGCGAAGGAAGTCGTGGCACCCGTGTCGCTCATCGTCTCGGCCTTCGCGCCGGTGACGGACGTGCGCAAGACGCTTACGCCGCAACTCAAGCAAGTCGAATCGGCCAACGCACCGGTCGACACCACGCTGATCCTCATCGACCTCGGCCGCGGCAAGAACCGCATGGGCGGCAGCATTCTGGCGCAGGTCACGCAGCAGATCGGCAACAGCGCGCCGGACGTGGACGACGCCGAAGACCTCAAGCGCTTCTTCGCGGCCATCCAGCAACTGAATGCCAGCGGTGCGCTGCTGGCCTACCACGACCGCTCCGACGGCGGCTTGTGGGCGACCGTCTGCGAAATGGCGTTTGCTGGCCACTGCGGCGTGTCGATCAACGTCGATATGCTCACGCTTGACGACGCAGCCGATCATGGCGATGCCAAGAACTGGGCGCAGCAGGTCTCCGGCCGCCGCGCCGACCTGACCTTGCGCGCGCTGTTTGCCGAAGAACTCGGCGCCGTCATTCAAGTGCCGCTGGCCCAGCGCGATGCGGTTTTCGCGGTGCTGCGTGAGCATGGCCTGTCTGGCTGCAGCCACGTGATCGGCGCGCCCAACGCCAACGGCCACATTGAAATCTGGCGCGATGCCAAGAAGGTGTTCAGTGCCTCACGCATCGAGCTGCAACGCACTTGGACGGATGTCTCCTGGCGCATCGCCAGCCTGCGCGACAACCCCGAGTGCACGCAGAGCGAGTACGACATCCTCCTGGATGCCGAAGACCCAGGCATTTCGCCCAAGCTCACGTTCGATATTGCGGAAGACGTGGCCGCGCCGTTCATCGCCACGGGCGCCCGCCCGCGCATGGCGATCCTGCGCGAGCAGGGCGTCAACTCGCAGGTGGAAATGGCCTACGCGATGGACAAGGCCGGCTTCGACACCTACGACGTCCACATGAGCGACCTGCTGGCAGGCCGCACGAACCTCGCCAGCTTCAAGGGCTTCGTCGCGTGCGGTGGCTTTAGCTACGGTGACGTGCTTGGCGCGGGTGAGGGCTGGGCGAAGACGATCCTCTTCAACAGCATGCTCGCCGAGCAGTTCGCGGCGTTCTTCAACCGAACCGATTCGATCGCGCTGGGCGTGTGCAACGGCTGCCAGATGATGGCGAACCTCGCCCCGATCATCCCGGGCGCCGGTGCATGGCCGAAGTTCACGCGCAACCAGTCGGAGCAGTACGAAGGCCGTCTGGTGACGGTGCAGGTGGAAGCGTCCCCATCGATCTTCTACGCGGGCATGGAGGGCAGCCGCATCCCCATCGTCGTCGCGCACGGCGAAGGCTATGCCGACTTCTCGCAACAAGGCGACATCGACAAGGTGGCTGTCGGCCTGCGCTATGTCGACAACCGCGGCCAGGTCACGCAAGCGTACCCGTTGAACCCGAACGGCTCGCCGCAGGGCATTGCCTCGGTGACGACGCACGACGGTCGATTCACCGCGCTGATGCCGCACCCGGAACGCGTGTTCCGCGCGGTGCAGATGAGCTGGCATCCGAAGGAATGGGAAGCCGCCGGCGACGGCAGCAGCCCGTGGATGCGCATGTTCCGCAACGCACGCAAGTGGATGGCCTGATGCATGGCTGAGCCGATCAATGCATCACCGGTGCGGCTGGCACGGGCATGGCATGCCGTGTTGGCCGCCGTCATTGTCGTTGCGTTGATCGTGCAAGTCACCTTGACCGCCAGCGGTGTGGGTAGCCAGGTCTCGCTTGCAACGCGACTTGTCCGCTTGTTCAGCTACTTCACCATCCAAAGCAACATCCTGGTTGCGGTGGCTGCCATCTCTCTCGTGATGGACCCTGCGCGAGACGGCAAATGGTGGCGCGTACTCAGGCTGGATGGCTTGCTCGGCATCGCAACGACGGGGCTGGTGTTTCACATCGTGCTCGCGCCGATCTCGAAGGCAACGGGGTTGGCGCGCTTGGCGTCAGACGGCTTTCACTACGTCTCGCCATGGATGGCGCTTGTCGGCTGGCTGCTGTTTGGTCCCCGGCCCCGCATCGGGTGGTCGACCGTGGCGCTATCGCTGATCTGGCCGGCGGCGTGGCTTGCGTACACCTTCATGCATGGCGCGTTGAGTGGGTGGTATCCCTATCCGTTCTTGAATGTGGCGAAGATCGGCTATCCGGCTGCTCTGGCAAATACGGCGGCCGTGTTGGCGGGGTCGGGTGTCCTCGTCTTGCTGTTCAAGTCGCTGGATCGCTGGGTGCCTGCGCCGTTGCTGTCGATGCGACGTTGGCGTGCGGTGGATGAGGGCAATGCGAACGCGTGAAGATGCGTCTGCCAGGCAGCAAAGGAAAAACGCGCCAAAGGGTAACCTTGGCGCGTTTTTCTTTGATGTTTCACCAGAGACCCCAGCGTGGCATGCGGTGTCATAGCTCTCGGCCGAGTTGACCGTTACCGCGCCCTGCATCCACACATCAGGACGCGTGTGTCGATGTCAGATTGAGTGCCACTGCTTGCGCCACTTCAATGCCATCGATGGCCGCCGAGTAGATACCACCGGCATACCCGGCGCCTTCGCCGGCCGGATACAGACCTTCGACGTTCATGCTTTGGTAATCGTCTTTGCGTCGAATCCGGATCGGTGATGACGTGCGCGTCTCCACGCCGGTGAGCACGGCATCGTGCATCGCGAAGCCCGTGATCTTCCTATCGATCTGGGGAAGTGCTTCACGGATGGCTTCGATCACGTAGTCAGGGAGCGCCGTGCTGAGATCGGTCGGGTTCACGCCCGGCTTGTACGACGGCTCCACGGTGCCGAGCGACGTCGATGGCCGGCCTGCGATGAAATCGCCGACCAACTGGCCCGGCGCGCGGTAATCGCCGCCGCCGAGTTCGAATGCCCGCTCTTCCCATTTGCGCTGGAACGCGATGCCCGCCAGTGGCCCGCCGGGATAGTCTTCCGGCGTGATGCCGACGACGATGCCCGCATTCGCGTTGCGCTCGGCCCGGGAGTACTGGCTCATGCCATTGGTGACCACGCGGCCCGGCTCGGAGGTTGCCGCGACCACCGTACCGCCAGGGCACATGCAAAAGCTGTAGACCGCCCGGCCATTGCTGCAGTGGTGGACCACCTTGTAGTCGGCCGCGCCGAGTTCCTTGTGGCCCGCAAACTTGCCGAAGCGGGCGCGATCGATCAGCCCCTGCGGATGTTCGATGCGAAAACCCAGTGAAAACGGCTTGGCTTCGATATAAACACCGCGATCGTGCAGCATCTGGAACGTGTCGCGGGCGCTGTGGCCAACGGCCAGCACGACGTGGTCGCACCGCAGCGTTTCACCGTTCGAGAGCTTGAGCGAGCGCACCTTGCCCTGATCGATTTCGATATCGTCAACCCGGGTTTCGAAACGCACTTCGCCGCCCAGTTCGTGGATGGTCGCGCGCATTTTTTCCACCATGCTGACGAGGCGGAACGTGCCGATGTGCGGCCGGCTCAGATACAGGATGTCTTCCGGTGCGCCCGCCTTGACGAACTCCTCGAGCACCTTGCGGCCGTAGTGGTGCGGATCCTTGATCTGGCTGTACAGCTTGCCGTCGGAAAACGTCCCAGCGCCGCCTTCGCCAAACTGCACGTTGGATTCCGGGTTGAGCACGGACTTGCGCCACAGGCCAAAGGTGTCCTTGGTGCGCTCGCGCACGGCCTTGCCACGTTCGAGGATGATGGGACGGAACCCCATCTGCGCGAGGATGAGCCCAGCAAACAAACCGCACGGCCCCATGCCGATCACCACCGGACGCGGGCGCGTCATGTGCTCGGGTGCCCGCGCGACAAAACGGTAGGTCATGTCCGGCGTCACCCCGCAATGCGGCGTGCCGGCGATCCGCTTGCGCACGGCCGCCTCGTCCTTGACTTCGACGTCGACGATATAGGTCAGCTTGATATCCGAGCGCTTGCGTGCATCGTGGGCACGGCGGAATACGGTGTAACGGACGAGCCCGTCTGCCGCTACGCCGAGATCTGCGAGGCGCGCGAGAACTGCGGCGTCAAGATCGTCTTCGGCATGGTCCAGAGGGAGTTTGACTTCACTTAAACGTAACATGGGTGCTGAGTGCGGTTGCCACGGGAATCGTGGCGAATCCGTATTTTATAGGTTCATCGGCTTCTCAAATGGAAAGGCGCTGACCTGTTCGATTTCTTCGATTCTTTGACGGGCGACTTCCTACGAACCCGACGGCCGCGCCTCCAAGTACGGACCCATCAACCCCTCCATCCAGTTCATAAACACTTGAACCCGCACGGGCAGATTCCGCCGGTTCGGATACACCAACGACACCGGCATCGGCGGCGGGCGCAGGTCGGGCAGCACCTCCACCAGCGTGCCATCTGCAATGGCCGATGACAGCCCGGCATACACCGGCGCCTGGATCATCCCCAGCCCCGCGCGGCACGCGGCGTCATAGCTCTCGGCCGAGCTGACCGTTACCGCGCCCTGCATCGGCCGGAACGCCAAGCGGCCATCCACCGTGTATTCCCACCCTGGCGATTTCGTCCCCAGCGTCTGCACGTAATGGACGATGCGATGGTGGTCGAGGTCTTCCAGCGTTTTCGGCATGCCGTAGCGGGCGATGTACGCGGGACTGGCGCAGTTGATTTGTGACACCTGGCCGAGAGGTCGTGCGATGAGGCTGCTGTCGGTGAGGGTGCCGATGCGCAGCACGCAATCGAAGCCTTCGCGCACTGGGTCCACGCGGCGGTCGGTGCTGGAGAGTTCGATTTCCAGCTCGGGGTGCGCATCCAGCAGGCTGGGCAGGGCGGGGATGACGATGCGGCGTGCGACACCCACCGGCATATCCACACGCAGCCGGCCGCGCAGCGCCTGCGGGCTCTGGCGGAACATCGTCTGCAGCTCGTCCATGTCGGCCAGGAGATCCTGGCAGCGCTCGTAGAAGGCCTGGCCGTCTTGCGTGAGCTGCACCTTACGGGTGGTCCGGTGCAGCAGGCGCGTACCGAGCGTGGTCTCCAACTGCTGCACCGCCACCGAGGCCGCCGGTTTGGGAATGCTGAGGGCTTCGGCCGCGCGCGTGAAGCTGGCGAGTTCAGCCACGCGCACAAAAATCTGCATGGCTTCGAGTTGGTTGGCGGGCATAGCGGGGTGGGTCGATTGTTATCTGTGAGCAAACACAGCAATAGGATAGGCGATATTTATTCTGTGTTTATCGCCCAATACCATGCTCTCACGGTGCTCGGCACCCCTCACTCACTGGAGAGCAAGATGACCCAATCCCACACCCCCATCGCCATCGTGACCGGCGGCAGCCGCGGCCTCGGCAAGAACATGGTGCAGAAGCTGGCCCAGCGCGGCACCGACGTGATCTTCACCTACCGCAGCAACCGCGCCGAAGCCGAGGCGCTGGTGGCTGAACTGACAGCGCTAGGACGGCGCGCCGCCGCGCTGCAACTCGACGCCGGCAAGATCGCCACCTTCCCCGCCTTTGCCGATGCCGTGCGCGGCGTGCTGGCGCAATGGAACGCCGAGCGCTTTGATTACCTCGTCAACAACGCCGGCGTGGGCGTGCACGCCAACCTGGCCGAGACGACCGAGGCCCAGTTCGACGAACTGATGAACGTGCACTTCAAGGGCGTGTTCTTCCTCACACAGATCCTGCTGCCGCTGATGGCCGACGGTGGGCGCATCGTGAATATCTCGTCGGGGCTGGCGCGCTTTGCGCTGCCGGGCTACGGCGCGTACGCGGCGATGAAGGGCGCGGTGGAAGTGCTGACGCGCTATCTGGCGAAGGAACTCGGCCCGCGCGGCATTGCCGTCAACGTGGTCGCCCCGGGCGCCATCGAGACCGACTTCGGCGGTGGGGCCGTGCGCGACAACGCGAATCTCAACGCCATGGTGGCCGCCAACACGGCGCTGGGCCGCGCCGGCGTGCCGGACGATATCGGTGGGGTGGTGGCGTCGCTGCTATCGCCGGATAACCGCTGGATCAACGCGCAGCGCATCGAGGCCTCGGGCGGCATGTTCCTTTAAGCGCCTCGAACTGCCTTGCGTGGAGGTCTGAGGTCCATTCGCGGGCCTCTGAGGTCCAACGGTGGACGTCCAATGGTCCATTGATGGAGCAAAAAGGTCCGCGCGCCGAGCTCGGAGGTCCGATGCCGGGGCTCTGAGGGGCAAAGCTGGACCTCAAAGGTCCGACGTCGGAGGTCGGGAGGTCCGGCGGTGCACCTAAAAGGTGCGCTTGTGAGGGTCTGAGGTCCAATGGTGGAGCTCAGACCGTCGGCTGCCGAGCTAAAAGGTCCATGTGTCGAGGTTTTGAGATGGACTCTGCGCGACGGCGTGTGCTGGTGGTCCATCCCCGGTATCGTCCCCTGCCGGGGCCGACTCACTTTTCTTTGTCTTGCCAAAGAAAAGTAAGCAAAAGAAAGGCGCGCCCGAGATGGCGACACCCTCCTTGGATTTTTGTCGCGGGGAGGGGAAGGAGCCAAACTCGCTGCGCTCAGACAAGGCTCCTTCCTTTTTCCTCCCCGCAACAAAAATCCAAGGCGCCATCAAGGGCAGGAACGTCAAAGGCCAAACCGGCGAGGAATCAGTCGGGTGGGTGAAGCAGGCCGGAAGAGGGCGCGGAGCAAGAGAGGGCTGTGGCAGCCAAGCATGGCGAATGAAGCCGAGAAGGCGGGCGGGCCAAAGGCAGTGCAAGACAAAGTGGAGCACTGGCACAAGAAGGGGTGCCTTGCCCTTGCCCTAGATGGCGCCTTGAATTTGTGTAAGCGGGCGGAAAAAAGACGGGGAACTGTCTGAGCGAAGCGAGTTTTCCCCGTCTCCGCCCGGTTACACAAATTCAAGGGATGGGTCGCCATCTCGGGCGCGCCTTTCTTTGCTTACTTTCTTTGGCAAGACAAAGAAAGTGAGTCAGCCCCGGCAGGGGATGAAACAAGGGATGGACCGGCAACGCTAGCGCATGGCGAAGTGCGGACAAGTAATCAAGCCACCGCCTTAGCCGCCGCCCGCCCGCGCAGCCACTCGAATGTCAGCAGCAGGCAGGTAGAAAACACAATCAGAATCGTCGCCAGCGCAGCAATCGTCGGCGAGATGTTCTCGCGGATGCCGGTGAACATCTGGCGCGGCAGCGTCACCTGATCTGCCCCGGCCAAAAAGAGCGTGACCACCACCTCATCGAACGAGGTGGCGAAGGCGAACAAGGCGCCCGAAATCACGCCCGGTGCAATCACGGGCAAGGTGATGCGGAAGAACGTCATGACCGGATTCGCCCCCAAAGACAGGCTCGCCCGCACCAAGTTGTGATTGAACCCTTGCAGCGTCGCCAGCACGGTCGTCACCACAAAGGGCACGCCCAGCGCCGCATGCGCGAGGATCAGGCCGATGTACGTGTTGGCAAGCCCCAGCGGCGCGAAGAACAGGTACATGCCCACGCCCACGACCACCACCGGCACGATCATCGGCGACACCAGCACCGCCATCAGCAGCCCTTTGCCGCGGAAGTCCGCCTTGTTCAGGCCAATGGCCGCCAGCGTGCCCAGCACGGTCGCCACCACCGTGGCAGCGGGCGCCACGATGAAGCTGTTCTTGGCCGCCATGCGCCACTCGTCTGAGGTGACGAGGTTCTGGTACCAGCGCAGCGAATAGCTCGGGATCGGGTACGAGAGGAAGGTGCTCGACGAGAACGACAGCGGCACGATCACCAGCACGGGCAGCACAAGGTAGAGCAGCGTGAGCACGGCCAGCCCGCGCAGCGTGAAGTACCAGATGCGCTCGACGAGCGAGGTGTGCGGGGCGAACATCGGTTTGGTGAGTTTCATAGTCGATGGGCTCCGTTCAACCAACGCGAACCTTGGGCCGCGTAAAGCGGCCGTACACCGCATACAGCACCAGCGTAGCGAGCAACAGCAGGGCGCCCAGCGCGCAGGCCATGCCCCAGTTGATGGTGACGTTGGTGAAGTAGGCCACGTAGTAGCTGACCATCTGGTCGTTCGGGCCACCCAGCAGCGCGGGGGTGATGTAGTAGCCCAGCGCCAGGATGAACACCAACAGCGCACCGGCGCCGATACCCGGATACGTCTGCGGCACGTACACGCGCCAGAACGCGGCAAACGGATGGCTGCCCAGCGACACGGCCGCGCGCTGATACGTGGGCGGAATCGACTTCATCACGCTGTAAAGCGGCAGGATCATGAACGGCAGCAGGATGTGCGTCATCGAGATGTACACGCCCACGCGGTTGAACAGCAGCGCCAGCGGCTCTTTGATGATCCCCAGGTCCATCAGGCCGTGGTTGATGAGGCCTTCTGTCTGCAGCAGCACGATCCACGCCGCTACACGTACGAGGATGGACGTCCAGAACGGGATCAGCACCAGCACCATGACCAGGTTGGCGCGGCGCTCCGGCAGCGAGGCGATCCAGTACGACAGCGGATACCCCAGCAGCAGTGCGAACAGCGTCACCATCGCGCTGATGACGAAGGTGCGGATGAACACCGTCACGTAGATCTGCTCGTCGGGGTCGGTGGCTTCGATATGGCCGAAGGCGTCTTGCCGGTGGTCCAGCGCAGCCAGCAGGTAGAACGGCGATGTGCGGCTGCTGTTCTTCGCGATGGCCTGCCAGTAGGTGACGTCGCCCCAGCGCTCGTCGAGTTCGAGCAGCTTGGCGCGCGTTTGTGCGGGCGTGAGTGTCAGCGCCTTGCCTTGGTCGTCGGCCAGCGGCATGGCGCGTGCGGTCTTGGCCACCAGCGAGCGGAAGCCGGGGATCTCGGTGTTCAGGCGGCGGGCCAGGGCGCCCATCGCCTCGCCTTCGCTCACGGTGGTCAGGTCGGCGGTGAGTGCAACGTAGGCGTCGTCGGCGGGTGGGGTTTTGCGGTCCCAGTTCTTGAGCGCGACCACTGTCTTGGGCAGTGCGTCGGCCACCTCGGGGTTCTGCACGGCGCGCGTGAGCAGAGCGCCGATCGGCACAACGAAGATCAGCAGCAGGAAGATGGCGAGCGGCGCTACCAGCGCCAGCGCCATGGCACGCCTGCGCGCCTCAGCGCTCTTCAGTTCGCGTTTGAGTTTGGCCGTCGATTCGGGAACCGATTCAGCCGCGATCGTCATGGTGTTCAATGCTGCCTCGCCGAGTGCTGCGGAGATTCATCCGGCGGATGCCGCGCCATGGTGGCTCGGCATCCGCGCAGGTCACTGCATTACGTTTTACTTCGACGCCCACGAGGCGAAGCGCTGTTCCAGCTCGTCGCCATGATCGGTCCAGAACTGCAGGTTCTGCAGCACGGCGTTCTTGGCGTTCTCGGGCGAGTTAGGCATGTTGGCCTGCGTCTTGGCATCCAGCGCCTTGATGGCCGCTACGTTGGCCGGGCCATACGCGATGTGCTTGGCGTATTCCTGCTGCGGCTTCTGCGAGAGCGTGTAGGCGATGTATTGCTCGGCCAGCGCCTTGTTGGGCGTGCCCTTGGGGATGGCCCAGTAGTCCAGGTCGTAGATGCTGCCGTTCCAGACCACCTTCAGGTTCTTGCCTTCGCGCTGGGCGGCGTCGATGCGGCCGTTGAACGCGGTGGACATCACCACATCACCCGCCACCAGGAACTGCGGCGGCTGCGCGCCGGCTTCCCACCACTGGATGTTCGCCTTCAACTGATCGAGCTTCTTGAACGCGCGGTTCTGGCCGTCCTTGGTGGCCAGCACCTTGTAGACATCCTTGGGCGGTACGCCATCGGCCATCAGTGCGAATTCCAGGTTGCCGCGCGCACCCTTGCGCATGCCGCGCTTGCCAGGGAATGTCTTCACGTCCCAAAAGTCGGCCCAGCCGGTGGGCGCGGTCTTGAGCTTGTCGGCGTTGTAGGCCATCGCGGTCGACCACACGAAAAAGCCCACGCCGCAGGTGCTTGGCGACTCGGGGATCAGGTCGCTCTTCTTGGCGATCTTGCTCCAGTCGAGCTTCTCGAACAGGCCTTCGTCGCAGCCGCGGCCGATGTCGCCGGACTCGACTTCCACCACGTCCCAGTTGACGTGCTTGGCTTCCACCATGGCCTTGATCTTGGCCTGCTCGCCGTTGTACTCGACCACGGTGACCTTGTTATTGGTCTGTGCTTCGAACGGCTTGTTGAAGGCGGCCTTCTGTGCGTCGCCATTGGCGCCGCCAAAGTTGACGACGGTGATCTCTGCAGCGTGCGCGCCGAATGCAATGGCGAACGCGCCGGCAAACAGGCTCAGACGCATCTTCGCGATGTGTTTCATCTTGGCTCCTCTTTTGGCTTTGGCTTGTAGTTACGGCTTGTGGTCGTGGCACGCAGCACGTCGGATGACATGCTGCGTGGTTCAGGCAAAAACGCGCAGGTGTTCCGGTGCGAACTCAAGCTGGATCGGGGCGCCCGGCGCAAAGCCTTCGAGCGCGCGCGTGCCCAGCGGCACCTTGACGAAACATTCGGGTTGGTCGGGCAGGGCGCAGCGCATGCGCACGTGGTCGCCAAAGTAGACGAGGCCGCGCGTCTGCCCGGTGATCGCATTGCCGGCCGCCGATGCACCTTCGGCCAGGCGCATGCGCTCGGGGCGGATGCACCCGGTGGCCGTGGCCCCCACGCTGGCACCGGCGATGTTGCGGCCCAGGATGCGGGCGCCATCATTGAGTTGCAGCTCGCAGTAGTCGCCGTCGATGCGGGTGACGGTGCCGCGCAGCGTGTTGCTGTCGCCGATGAAGTTGGCGACGAACTCGTTGCAGGGGCGTTCGTACAGGCTGTCGACGGTGTCGAGCTGCTGCACGATGCCCTTGTCGAACACGGCCACACGGTCGGACATGGTGAGCGCCTCGCCCTGGTCGTGCGTCACGTAGACGAAGGTCACGCCCAGCTTTTCATGCAGAGACTTCAGTTCGTACTGCATGTGTTCACGCAGTTGCTTGTCGAGCGCGCCCAGCGGTTCGTCCATCAGCACGAGCTTGGGCTCGAACACCAGCGCGCGGGCCAAGGCAATGCGCTGCTGCTGGCCGCCCGAGAGCTGCGCCGGATAGCGCTTGGCAAAGCCTTCCATGCGCACCATCTGCAGGGCCTTGTGCACGCGGTCTGCGCGCTCGCTGGCGGGGATCTTGCGCACGGTCAGCGGGTATTCCACGTTCTGCGCCACGGTCAGGTGTGGGAACAGCGCGTAGTTCTGGAACACCATGCCGATGTTGCGCTTGTGCGGCGGCACGTTATTGAGCAACGCGCCTTCCAGGCGGATCTCGCCGCCGGTCGGAAATTCGAACCCGGCCAGCATCATCAGGCAGGTGGTCTTGCCCGAGCCGGAGGGGCCGAGCAGGGTGAGGAACTCGCCCTGGTAGATGTCGAGGTCCAGGTGCTTGACCACCAGGGTCTCGCCGTCATACGTCTTGCGCACACCTCGAAAGCTGACGATCACGTCGTCTGTCTTCATTGCTGCCTCCTGCCGTTTCCCGCGCATGTCGAGCGGGTCAACATGTCGTGTTGTGACGAATTGTGGATGGACTATAGCGGCTCATTGTTTTGCAAAGTGGACCCAATTCTGGTTATTTGATAGAGCCAATTCTGAGCGCGAAACGTGCACCGCAAGCGGGCGAAAGGCCCTCCGGCACCACAATAGGGAAAAGCCCCAACGCCTTGCCCAGGCAAGCACGGCGGGGAGTTAGGGCGAATGACGCAATCGTTGGAGTGTAGGTCGCTGCCCGGGCAGATGCGGCGATGGTCGCCAGGGATCGGATGGAACCAATTCGCGTGCTGAGGCAGGTGGCGCGTACGCCTGGAAATGGTGCGCCGCGTTGTCACGGTAGCGGTGCATGGCGGCTGACGCAGCACGCGATGACGGCCCGACCATGTTGCCCCGCAGCAACCGGCCGTGCGATGCGCGATCAGACTGCCAGTTCGTCTGCCGGGGCCAGCGCCAGACACACACTCACGGTCAACCCACCGCCGGGCGTTTCGGACAGCGCCACCGTGCCGCCATGCACACGGGCGATCTCACGCACGATAGCCAGCCCCAGGCCGCTGCCATCCTGATCTTGCGCCGCGGCCGCAGCGGCACCGCGATAGAAACGGCCGAATACCGCATCACGCTCCGGTACGGCGATGCCGGGGCCGTCGTCCTCTACCTGCAACACGGCCTGGTCGCCCAGCATGACCATCGTCTGGCGTTTGACGCGCAGCGTGACACGGGCGCCGTGGCCTGCGTAGCGGATGGCGTTGTCGAGCAGGTTGCCGGTGAGCTCCTGCAGCCATTGCGGCTCGCCGGCAACCATCACGGGTTCACCTTCGAAGCCGAGGTCGATGCCGGCCTTGCGTGCCACCGGCGCGAGTTCGAGCGCGACATCGCCGGCCAACGTGTCCAGGCGCAGCGGTTGCAGTTGCGGGGCGTAGCCGCTGTCGGGCTCCAGCCTTGAGAGCGACAGGAGTTGCTGCACGCCCTTGGCCGCCTGGCGCACCGTGCCGTGCAACGGCTCAAGGTGGCGGCGGATGCGCTCACCGTCGGGCTCGCGCAGAGCGAGTTCCGATTGCGCCTGGATGACGGCCAGCGGCGTCTTCAGTTGATGTGCCGCGTCGGCAAAGAAGCGCTTGCGGGCCTGCACCATGCGCAGCAGGCGCGCCACGTACAGGTTGATCGCCTCGACCAGCGGTGCGACCTCGGCCGGCAAGCCATGCTGGGGCAAGGGGGCCAGTTCATCGGTGCCGCGGCCAGCCATGCTTTCGCTCAACTGCCGCAGCGGCCGCAGCCCGCGCCGCACGCCCAGCCAGACAATGCCCACGGCCAGCACCACCAGCAGCACCTCCTGCTGCAGCGAGCCCGCCAGGATCTCGTGGGCCAGCGCCTCGCGCGGCTCCAGCGTTTCGCCCACCAGCAGCCACACCAGTTGAATCTCCGAGGACTGCGCGTCGCGCACCGGCACAGGCTGGGCTGCCATGCGTACATGCATGTTGCGGAACGTGGTGTCGTAGAAGACGGTGCGGTACGGCATGGGTTGCCGCCCACCCGGCAAGGGCAGTTCGTTGTAACCGGTGAGCGTGTTGCCGGCGGTATCGGCAATCCGGTAGAAGATGCTGCTGCCGGTTTCCGACTCCAGAATTTCCAGCGCCAGGTAGGGCAGGTCGATGGCGAAGCGCCCCTCGCGCAGGCGTACGCCTTCGTGCATGGCCTTGAGCGAAGCGCCCAGCGTGCGGTCAAACGCGGCGTGCGCGGCGTTCATGGCGCGCGTGTAGGTCAGCCAGGCATCCAGCGCGAGCAGCCCTAACAGCGGCAACAGCAGCCAGAACGAGAGCTGCCGGCGCAGGCTCGGCGGGCTCATGAGGCCGCGTCTGCTGGCGCGCCCGGTGTGGCTTCCAGCAGATAGCCGAGCCCGCGCAGCATGACGATGGCCACACCGCTGCCGTCGAGCTTCTTGCGCAAGCGGTGCACGTAGATCTCGATGGCATCGGCGTTGACGGATTCGTTGATGCTGAAGATCTTTTCCGAGATGGCCGCCTTGTTGACGGCACGGCCGTCGCGCAGCATCAGCACTTCCAGCACGGCGCGCTCGCGGCCGGTGAGGGCGAGCAGTTCTCCATGGAGCGTGAAGGCCCCGCTGATGCCGTCGTAGTGCAGCGGGCCGCATTGCAGTTGCGTGCTCTCGTGACCGTGGCTGCGGCGGATGAGTGCGCGGGCGCGGGCTTCCACCTCAGTCAGGTCGAACGGCTTCGCAAGGTAATCGTCAGCGCCGAGGTTCAGGCCGCGCACGCGTTCTTCCACGGCACCGTGTGCGGTCAGGATCATCACCGGCAGGGGGTTCTTACGGGCACGCAGGCGGCGCAGCACCTCCAGCCCATCCAGGCGCGGCAGGCCGATATCGAGAATGGCCAGGGCGTAGTCCTGTGTGGTCAGCAGCAGATCGGCAGCGTGGCCGTCGTGCACGCAATCGACCGTGAAACCGGCCTGGCTCAGGGCTTCGTCCAGCGTGCTGGCCAGCTTCTGGTTGTCTTCGACCAACAGGATGCGCATATCGGACTTCTCTTAACAAGCCGCAGAGAAATACAGACATCCCCGCATGATTTGAAGCTAGGGGAAACCCCCGATGCCCTAGGCACCCCCTCCCAATTTCCCGGCAATCGAAAGTGAACTGAAAGTGCGCTCCTCATACGATCCGTGCCGCCCCAAGGCCCGTCACAGCGGCGCTTGCGGCAGGACAACGAATAAGGGAGACCTGATGAAAATGACTTCGATGGCGCTGGCGGCAGTTGCGTTTGCCACCGCCGGCACTGCAGCCGCACAATCCTCCAACGTGACCCTGTACGGGATCGTCGACTCGGGCGTCGAGTACGTGAACCACGCCGGCCCGAACGGCGGCGGCGTCACCCGTCTGGTATCGGGCGGCAAGAACACCTCGCGCTGGGGCATGCGCGGCACGGAAGACCTGGGCGGTGGCTTGAAGGCCGTGTTCAACCTGGAAAGCGGCATCGCGGTCGACACCGGTAAGCTCGACACCGACAACACGCTGTTCGACCGCCGTGCAGTGGTGGGTCTGGCGGGTGGCTTCGGCCAAGTGGTGGCGGGTCGCACCTTCACCACCACGTACGACTTCATGCTGCCGTACGACCCGATGGGCTACGCACCGAACTACTCGTGGGCCACGTCGTCCACCGCCACGGGCGACCGCAAGGACGGGTTGTTCTCGCGTTCGTCCAACGCCGTCCGCTATGACGGCACCTTCGGGGGCCTGAAGCTGGGCGCCACGGTGGGCTTTGGCGAGGCGGCGGGCAACTTCAAGAGCTCGTCCAAGTACGACCTGGGTATCGGCTACAGCGTGGGCGGCTTCTCGGCGGCAGCCACGTGGGACCGCCAGAACGGCGCGGGCACGAGCGTGACGCCGGCTGACACGACGGACTACATCCAGGGCATCCACGCCGGTGCCAGCTACGACTTCGGTGCGCTGAAGCTGTTCGCGGGCTACCGCAACTACAAGCGCGCGTTCACCACGACGGCGGCCACCCAGCGCAGCGATATGTACTGGGCAGGCGCCAGCTACGACTTCACGCCAGCGTTCACACTGTACGGCGCGGTGTACAAGCAGAACATCAAGGGCGTGAACAATTCGGCTGACCCGATCATGTTCTCGCTGCGTGGCCAGTACGCGCTGTCCAAGCGCACTACGGCGTATCTGTCGGCGGCCTACGCCAAGGCCCAGAACGGCCAGAACGTGAGCCTGTCGCGTGATGTGGTTGGCTACGGCAACAGCCAGGTCGGTGTGACGGCGGGTCTGCAGCACCGCTTCTGATCGGCGTTTCGATCGCACCAAACAGAGCGGGCACCTTCGGGTGCCCGTTTTTGTTTGACCGGTGGATCACCCGCGGTAGCGCAGGGCGTCAATCAACAGCGCAAATGCTGGTGAGGACTGCCGTCGGCTCGGGTAGTAGATGTGATAGCCCGGGAAGGTCGGGCACCAATCATCCAGCACGCGGACGAGCCGCCCGGCCGCCACGTGCGGCTCGGTCATGTCTGCCGGCAGCAGCGCCAGGCCAAAGCCGGCCAGCGCAGCACGCAGGCGCGGTGTACTGCTGTTGAAGATCAACTGGCCTTCCACGCGCACGTTCAAGGCCTGGCCGTCCTTCTCGAACTCCCAGACCAGCAGGCCGCCATGCGTGGGTAGCCGCAGGTTGATGCACGTGTGCGCGGTGAGATCGTGCGGGGTAGTGGGCTGCGGCCGGTTTGCAAAGTAGCTTGGCGCGCCGACCACCGCTGTACGCAGGTCCGGCCCGATGCGCACCGCAATCATGTCTTTGGCCACCTGGTCGCCCAGGCGCACACCGGCTTCGAAGCGCTCGGCCGCAATATCGGTGAGGCCGTAGTCGACGGAGATCTCGACCTGGATATCCGGATAGTTCGGTAGAAAGCGCTCCAGCACCGGCCAGAGCACGGTGTCGGCCGCATGTTCGGCGGTGGTGATGCGGATCGTGCCGGCGGGCTTGTCGCGCAGCTCGGTCAGGGCGGCCAATTCGGCTTCGATGTCGTCAAAGCGCGGGCCGATGGTTTGCAGCAGGCGTTCGCCAGCTTGCGTCGGCGACACGCTGCGTGTGGTGCGTGTCAGCAGGCGAAGGCCGAGCCGCGCTTCCAGCCCGCGAATCGTATGGCTCAGTGCCGATTGCGACACGCCCAACTGCGCCGCCGCACGCGTGAAGCTGCCTTCACGCGCCACGAGCACGAAGGCCTGCAGGTCATTGAAATTCTCGCGTGGCATGGGCGGCTCCGGGATTCATGAGATCGATTCATAGGCGCTTGCCGATTTTGCCATCTAATCAAAGCGCGGTGCGGTCCGTACATTGGCGTCATTCCAATCGAAACGACATCAACCATGGAAATCACACGCGGTGGCTCGCAAGCCTCCATCCAAGGACCGGCCAACTACTTCACCGGCTCGGTACGCGTCGACCCCTTGTTCGCGGCGAATGCGCCGGCCCGTGCTGTGGGCGTGAGCGTGACATTCGAGCCGGGTGCGCGTACTGCCTGGCACGTCCATCCGCTGGGCCAGACGCTGGTCGTGACGGCCGGCAGCGGCCTCGTACAACGTGAGGGCGGCCCGATCGAGACCATCTGCCCCGGCGACGTGGTATGGATCCCGCCCGGCGAACGGCACTGGCATGGCGCCGCCGCTACCACGGCCATGACGCATATCGCGATCCAAGAGGAGCTTGACGGCTCGACCGCCGACTTCATGGAGCACGTGAGCGACGAGCAATACCGCGCCGGGCAGGGAGCCCTGTAATGCAAGCCGAGGCGTATGCCCGCCGCAACGCCGTGCTTGCGATCGTGCTGGTCAGCTATCTGATGATCGTGCTGGACATCTCCATCGTGATTGCAGCCCTGCCGAAGTTGCGTGACGAACTGGGCTTCTCTGCCACCGGACTGTCGTGGGTACAGAACGCGTACACGCTGGCTTTGGGCGGCTTGCTGCTGCTTGGCGCGCGCGCCGGCGACATTCTTGGACGCCGCCGGATGTTCATCACGGGCCTGGCAGTGTTCTCATTGGCCTCGCTGGCGATCGGGTTGGCGCAGTCGGCCGCCTGGCTATTGGCAGCACGTGCCGTGCAGGGTGCGGGCTCGGCGATCCTGGCGCCGTCAACACTCGCGCTGCTGACCACGCATTTTTCTGAAGGTCCGGAGCGCACCCGTGCCGTGGGCTACTACGGCGCGGTGGCAGGCATCGGCTCCAGCATCGGGCTCGTACTGGGCGGGGTGCTTGCGGGTTGGCTCTCCTGGCGTGTCGGCTTCTTCATCAACCTGCCGATCGGGTTGGGGCTGTTGCTGGCTGCCCGACGCTGGCTGGATGAAACGCCACGGCATGCAGGGCGGTTCGATCTTGTTGGCGCGTTGAGTTCGACGCTGGGCATGAGCGCGCTGATCTACGGCATTGTCCGCTCGGCCAGCGCAAGCTGGAGCGATGCGCTGACGGTGACAACAGTGGTGGCAGGCGTGCTGCTGCTGGCGGGCTTTGTGTGGAACGAAGCGCGTGCGCCGCAGCCTATCATGCCGCTGCGCCTGTTTGCCCATCGCGAGCGGGCCGGGGCCTACGCGGTGCGCGTGCTGTTCCTGGGTGCCATGGTCGGTTTCTGGTTCTTCGCCACACAGTTTCTGCAAGGCGTGCTCGGCTACAGCCCCTTTGAAGCCGGTCTTGCCTTTCTGCCTGCAACGTTGGCGAATTTTGCGGCGGCCATGGCGGTGCCACGGCTTACACGGCGCATTGGCAACGGCCGCTTGCTGGCCTGTGGTCTGACGTTGGCGTTGATTGGTCTTGCATGGCTGAGCAACGTTGGCGCGGATACAGCATACGTGAGCGGGGTGGCGCTACCGATGCTGCTGATCGGGCTCGGGCAGGGCGCTTCCCTCAGTCCGTTGACGGTTGCGGGTATCACTGGTGTGGCGGCGGAAGACGCGGGCGCAGCGTCGGGCGTGGTCAACGTGGCGCACCAACTGGGCGGTTCGTTGGGGCTCGGGATTCTGGTGGTGGTGTTTGCGGCGGCAGGTGGTGTTGGCGATGCGCGGACACTGCTGGCGCATCGGATTGCGTCGTCGTTTGCCGCAGGCTCAGTGATGTTGGCGCTGGCGCTTGTTCTCGTCCTGATGCTGTTGGTGCGGCCGAGACTGGTGCCGGCGAGCGCGCAATGTGTGACCCGATAGCGGAAACCACAAAGAAAAACGGGCGTCTTCGGGTGCCCGTTTTTGCGTGACTGGAGCGCGCCGCTGAAAGCGCCATCAACCAAAGGCAGTGCGCGATTTCAGCATGCGCCTCAGGGCCTTGATGTCGTCAAACGCGGCAAGGTCCTGCTCGATGTTGCGAATATGCAGGTGGAGGACATCGATGTCGGTGGCGAGGTTTCGCAAGACGGCATCCGGAGACAACGCCCCGAACCGCTGGTACCCATAGGTGTACCGGAACGTTGTCTCGACACGGTGGATCTGCCGATCAAGCTCACCCACCTGGTCCTTCAGGATCTCGTTGTAGTGCGTCAGCCGGGCTTCGCTGAGGTGGTTGATCGAGCGCTGGTCGATGTGATCAAGCTCAAGCTGCAACTCCAGCAGGTGCAAAAGGTTGCCCTTGTCGTAGGCCTCGTTGACGCGCTGCATGAGCCGAGTCTTCCGATCGCGTTCCTGCGGATCGGTTTCCCGGTCAGGGTGCAAAGCGCTGGCGAGCTTGCGATAGACCTCGCGAATGGACAGGGTGATCTGCGCTTGCTCCGCTTCCTCGCGTGCTTCTGCTGCGAGCTGCTTGGGGGATTTTTCCCGGGCAGCCCGGCGTGCTTCGCGCTTGCTCGCGAGGGCAGCCTTTTTCGCTGCCTGTTGCTGGATGTGCGCCCGGGCGCGTTGCAGTACGGTGTCCTGCGAATGCGCATCCGCGTCATCCCCCAGATCGACACCGAGCATTGCCTCCAGCCGCGACTTCATTTCCGCGGCTTGCGCTGCAGCTTCACGATCGAAGTCCGTTCCGCTGTATTTGTTGTAGATGGCCTTGAGGCTGGCGTCTTCATCGATCAAGTTGCCGGCCAGATCGACGATGAGGGCGGATATCTTGCGGCGCTCGGGCTTGGTGAGTCCCTCGTGCTCATACGCCTGGTCCAGGGCGTGCACCATGCGGATCTGCAAGGCAACGCTGGTTCGCTTCAGCGGTACAAGCTCGCCGGCATAGCGCGTCTGAAATTGCGTTGTAGCGGCTTCCCAGTCAGCTAGCCGCTTGCGCCGATTCTCGATCTGCTTGATCAGCGCATTGAATGATCTCTGTCCTTTCGACAGCGTTGATGCGTCCTGCTGGTTCTGATTCTGATCGGGCGCAATGCTGATGGCCGGACGGCGTGCCTTGGTCATGGCAGGGGGTTCAAGAATGCGAAAGACGTCAGGATTGACAGAGCATTGTAGGCAGGCGACTTCACGGCGCCTCCATTGGCGCAAAGAAAACGGGCACCCGAAGGTGCCCGTTCTTCATGGTGCGTTGAAGCGCTACGTCGGCATCAACCGAGCAGCAGCGCGTCGTCGTCCACCTTGGCGCCGCGCGTTTCCTCGAACTTCTGCAGCAGGTGCGGCACGTCGAGCCCCTTGCGCTCCTCGCCTTGCACGTCGAGGATCACGTTGCCCTGGTGCAGCATCACCGTGCGGTCGCCGTAGTCGAGCGCCTGGCGCATGGAGTGCGTGACCATCATCGTCGTCAGCTTGGACTCCGAGACGATCTTGGCGGTCAGTTCCAGCACGAAGGCAGCCGTTTTCGGGTCCAGCGCGGCGGTGTGCTCGTCCAGCAGCAGGATGCGCGACGGTTGCAAGGATGCCATCAGCAGGCTCACCGCCTGGCGCTGGCCACCCGACAACAGACCAATGCGATCCGTCAGACGGTTCTCCAGGCCCAGGTCCAGTCGACGCAGTTGCTCGCGGAAGATCTCGCGCCACTTGCGGTTGGTCGCGAACTTGAAACCGCGACGCTGCCCGCGGCACATGGCCAGCGACATGTTCTCTTCGATGGTCAGGTTCTCGCAGGTGCCGGCCATCGGGTCCTGGAACACGCGGGCGACCTTGTCGGCGCGTTGCCAAGCGGTCTTGCGGGTGACGTCTTCACCGTTGATGGTGATGCTGCCCGAATCGACCAACTGGTCGCCGCTGATGGAGTTCAGGAACGTCGATTTGCCGGCGCCGTTCGAGCCGATCACGGCAACGAACTGGCCCGTGGGGATCTCCAGCGACAGGCCACGCAGCGCGCGGGTTTCGATGGGCGTACCCGGGTTGAAGGTGAGGGTGAGTCCTTGTGCGCTCAGCATGTCAGTTCCCCTTGGTCGCAGTCTTGGCGAACTTGCCGAACACCTTGCGGCGCACACCCGGCAGCACGAGGGCGATCACCACCAGCGCAGCGGTCACCATGTTCAGGTCTTGCGCCTGCAGACCGATGAAATCGCTGTTGAGCGCCAGGGCGATGAAAAAGCGATACAGGATCGCGCCCACCACCACGGCCAGCGTGGTCAGCACCAGGCGGCGTGCCGGCAGCACGGTCTCGCCGATGATGACGGCGGCCAGGCCGATCACGATGGTGCCGATACCCATCGACACGTCAGCGCCGCCTTGCGTCTGCGCATACAGCGCGCCGGCAAGAGCGACCAGTGCATTGGACAGCGCCATGCCGGCCAGTGTGGCGCGGCCGGTAGCCACGCCCTGGGCGCGCGCCATGCGCGGGTTGGCACCCGTTGCGCGCAGCGACAGACCGACTTGCGTCGAGAAGAACCAGTCCACCAGTAGCTTGACGATCACCACGACCACACCCAGCAACACCGGGCGGAAGACATAGTCGGGCATCCATTCCGGCTGCAGCAGCGAGAACACAGTCGGCTCGGAGATGAGTGGCACGTTCGGCTTGCCCATGATGCGCAGGTTGACCGAGTACAGCGCGATCATCATCAGGATACTGGCGAGCAGATCCATGATCTTCAGGCGCACGTTGAGCCAGCCGGTGACAAAACCGGCAAACGCACCGGCCAGCATGCCGCAGAAGGTCGACATGAACGGATCGTGGCCGCCCGCGATGAGCGTGGCAGCCACAGCGCCGCCCATGGGGAAGCTGCCGTCGACAGTGAGGTCAGGGAAGTTGAGGATGCGGAAGGAGATCAGCACCCCGAGCGCCACGAGACTGAAGATCAGGCCGATCTCCAGGGCGCCGAGTAACGAAAAAAGTGACATGACAGAGTAGGGCGAGGTGGTTGGGCACCACGCCTTAAGGCAAAGAAGGCGATGAACGGGGACGCTTGAGGGTAGAGCGCGAGCGCCCGGCCATTATGCGGCGGATAGCCGCGTTTGGGCTCGGGCCGCCATGACCCACGCCGGGTGGTCTCCCTTGGGCGGAAACCGACCCGGCGCCTTGCGGCTTACTTGATAACTTCCTTGGCGTCCTTCAGCAGGTCTGCCGACAGGGTCACGCCTTGCTTCTTGGCGGCGCCTTCGTTCACGAACAGTTCCAGGTTGGAGCTGCCGGCCGAGGCGATCGCGCCCGGCTTCTCACCCTTGAGGATGCGAGCGACAACGGCGCCGGTCTGCTTGCCCAGGTCGAAGTAGTTGATACCCAGCGCGGCGATGGCGCCACGCTTCACGCTGTCCGTATCACCGGCCACCAGCGGGATCTTCGCCTCGTTGGCCACCTTCACCAGCGACTCGTACGCCGACACCACGTTGTTGTCGGTGTTCGTGTAGATCACGTCAACCTTGCCGATCAGGTTCTTGGCCGACGGGGCGATGTCCACGGTGCGCGGTGCAGCCGATTCCACCAGCGTCATGCCTTGCGCCGTCAGCAGCTTCTTCAGCTCGTTGACGACCACGACCGAGTTGGCTTCACCCGGGTTGTAGACCATGCCCACGCGCTTGGCATTCGGCACCACGCGCTTGATCAGGGCAATCTGCTTGTCCAGCGGCAGCTTGTCCGACACGCCGGTCACGTTGGTGCCGGCCGGCTCCCAGCTCTTGACCAGTTGTGCGGCAACCGGATCGGTCACGCCGGAGTAGACCACCGGGATCGTCTTCGTAGCAGCCACGACAGCCTGTGCCGACGGCGTGGCGATGGCGATGATGGCGTCCGGCTTGTCACCGATGAACTTGCGGGCGATCTGCGCGGCGGTGGCGGTGCTGCCTTGGGCGCTCTGGTATTCCCACTTCAGGTTCTTGCCGGCATCGAAGCCTTCGGCCTTCAGTTGCTCCTTGGCGCCGTCGCGGATGGCATCGAGTGCCGGGTGCTCAACGATGGCGAGCACTTCGACCGACTTGGTGGCCTGGGCCAGTGCCGGCGGGGCTTGCAGAAGCGCCATCGGAATGGCGGCAAGCGCAGCGAGGCGGAAGGCGTGTTTGAAGCTGGACATACGGATCTCCTGTTTCCCTTTTGGGTGGTTTCGCTCTGACAGCGGGCGGGATGAGCCCGTGCCGGCGTGGTTGGTTTTCAGACGTTCTTGAGCGCACCGAAGCAGTGCAAAGCCGGCGCACGTGGGCGCACATTATGAGACAAATCTCACTGCTTTTCAGCAAACACTTCAGAAGCGCTTTGGGGCATACCTGATCGGCCGGGCAGGAGATTCGCGTTGCACGCGATCGATCTGGAGCCCAAAAATCAAAAAGGGGCACGAGGCCCCTTTTCTACTGCCCCCTGCGGGGCGGTGCTTACTGGATCTTCGCCTTTTCGCGCAGATCCTTCAGCATTGCCTGGAACTTGGTGCGTTGCCAGTTCTGGTCGCCCATCATCATTTCGAGCAGTTGCGGCTTGACCTCCTCGTACGACGGGATCTTCGCATCGCGCGTGTCGTCCAGGCGGATCACGTGCCAACCGAATTGCGTCTTCACCGGCGTTTGGGTGATCTCACCCTTCTTCAGGCCGGTGAGGGCTGCCGAGAACTCCGGCACGTAGGTGCCCGGATTCGCCCAGTCCAGATCACCGCCGTTGGCGCCCGATCCCTTGTCCTTCGATTGGGCCTTGGCGATGGCTTCGAAATTGCCACCGGCCTTCAGCTTGGCGATGATGGCCTTGGCGTCGGCTTCCTTGTCCACCAGGATGTGGTGAGCGTGGTATTCCTTGCCGTTGCCGAACTGGGCCTTGATCTTCTCGTACTGCTTCTGCAGTTCTTCTTCGGTGGCGGGGCTGTTCTTGACGTAGTCTTCGAACTCGGCAGCCACCAGCACGTTCAGGCGGGCAGAGGCGAGTTGCTCTTGCACGTCATCGCGCTCCAGCAGGCCACGCTTGGCGGCGTCCTGCTCGATCAGTTCGCGGTCGATCAGCATGTCGCGAGCACGGTTGCGCAGTTCCGGCGAGTCAGGCTGACCCGACTTCTTGATCAGCGCGTCCAGCTTGGCGCTCGGGATGGCTTTGCCGTTGACCACGGCAGCGTTCTGGGCCAGGGCAGGGGTAGCGGTGACAGCAGCGGTCGCAGCAAGGGCAACAGCCAGCAGGCTGGCGGTAAGGCTGGAAATCTTCATGGGATTGCGTTCGAGGGAAGGACTCAGACGTTTTCTTCGGGTGTGACCGCGCGGATCGCCAGGGCATGAATGGCGGTGGGCCACAGCGTGCGCAGCGCATCATACACCATGCGATGACGCGCAATGCGGCTCTTGCCTGCAAAGGCTGAACTGACGATATCGACGTTGTAATGCCCGCCACCGGAGGCCGCGCCGGCGTGGCCGGCATGCTTGGCACTGTCGTCTTCAACGACGAGGTGAGTGGGCTGGAAGGCCTCGCGCAGCAGGCGCTCGATTTCGCGCGGGTCTGCGGCCATCAGCGGTCGTCCCCGATGTTGGCGTCATTGGCGGCAGCGTCGGTGGCATTTGCTGGGCGCTCCTGCATATGGCGCGCGAGCCAGACGCTCTGCGCCAGGATGAACACCACCATCAGGCCCATCGAGCCGAACAGCTTGAAGTTGACCCAGACGTCGGTATCGAAGTGGTAGGCCACGTACAGGTTCAGGCAGCCCATGGCCAGGAAGAAAATCGCCCAGACTGCGTTCAGGCGGCCCCACATCGACTCGGGCAGCGACACCTGCTGCTCCATCATGGCGCGAATCAGGTTCTTGCGAACGAACACCACGCTGCCCAACAGCACGACGCCAAACAGCCAGTACAGCACCGTCGGCTTCCATTTGATGAAGGTGTCGTTGTGGAAGATGAGCGTAGCGCCGCCAAACACGCCGATGATGAGCAGCGACAGCCACTGCATGGCGTCCACCTTGCGGTGCTTGAACCACACCCAGGCGATCTGCAGCACGGTGGCGACCATTGCGACGGTGGTCGCCACATAAATACCGGCCACCTTGAAGGCAGCAAAGAACAGGATGACCGGGAACAGATCGAACAGGAATTTCATGCGGGAACGCGCTTATGCGGGCCTATACGGGCCATTAGGGAAGATCAATCGCCGAATTTTAGCGCAGCCGAGTTGATGCAATACCGCAGGCCGGTCGGGGCGGGGCCGTCTTCGAATACGTGGCCCAGATGTGCGCCGCAGTTCTTGCACTGCACTTCAATGCGCAGCATGCCGTGCGAACGGTCGGTTTTCTCGGCGATCACCTCGCCGTTGATGGGCTGGAAATAGCTCGGCCAGCCGCAACCGGCGTCGAACTTGGTCGACGATTCGAACAGCGGCGTGCCACAGCACACGCAGTTGTAGACGCCGCGTTCCCAGTGGTCCCAGTACTCGCCGGTGAAGGGGCGCTCGGTGGCGGCTTCGCGGGTGACGCGGTATTCGATGTCGGAGAGCTGGTCGCGCCATTCGGCGTTGGTTTTCTGGACAGTCATGGTGATGAGGCTCCTTGTTGGTCTCGTTGGCGGCTTCGTGGGCGGCCAACGTTGTTTTGTCGTGTTGCGGCGGTGATCCTGACAGGCGCGGATTAGAGCACGGCGTCAGTTCCTCTGCACCACGTGCACCGCATGTCGTATTACGACGAGCAGCTCACTTCCAGCGATGACGCCCAATCCGGTGCGGGCTGCGCGTAGTGCTCGAAGCCTGGGTGATCGTCAAACGGGCGGGCCAGCACGGCACGCAGGTTTTCGACCTCGGAGAAATCCTTCTCTTTGGCACGGCGGATGGCGATTTCGGCCAGGTGGTTGCGCAACACGTATTTCGGGTTGACGCGGTGCATGGCCGTCGCGCGCTCCGCATCCGATTGCGGCTCAGCCTGCAGGCGCTGGCGATACGCGGTCAGCCACACGTCGGCGGCGGCGCGGTCGAAGAAGAAGTCGCGCACCGTGCGCGCTTCTGCCGCGGCGGGTGTGTCGTTACGCCGCACATCGGCGAGGTGGCGGAAGAAGAGCGTGTAGTCCGTACGCTGGGTGTGCAGCAGCTTGAACAGATCGCCGAAGAGGGTTTCATCGGCATCCTGCGCGGTCGACAGGCCCAGCTTGGCGCGGTAGCGGGCGTGGAAGGCTGCGCCGTAGACGTCGCGGTAGGTGAGCAGCGTGTCTTGCGCGGCGTCGATGGCGGGCTGCGCTTGTGCTTCGTCGCTCAAGTCGACGAAAACGTCGGGATCTTCGCCAAACAGCGGCAGCAGGGCCTGCGCGAGGCAGAACAGATTCCAGTAGCCGATCTGCGGTTGCTGGGCGTAGGCGTAGCGACCGCCGGTGTCGGAGTGGTTGCAGATGTGGTTGGCGTTGAAGCCATCCAGGAAGCCGAACGGACCGTAGTCGAGCGTGAGGCCGAGGATCGACATGTTGTCGGTGTTCATGACGCCGTGGCAGAAGCCGACGGCCTGCCATTGCGCCATCAGCTCGGCGGTGCGGCGCGCGACTTCACGCAGCATCGCCAGGTAGGGCTGTGGTGCGGTGCGGCAGTCCGGGTAGAAGCGGTCGATGACGTAGTCGGCCAGGGCGCGCAATTCGGGCAGCTTCTCGTTGGCGCCAAAGTGCTCGAAGTGACCAAAGCGCACAAACGACGGCGCCAGGCGCGTGACGACGGCAGCAGTTTCGATCTCCTCGCGGCGCACCGGGGCATCGGTGCCGGTCACGCACAGCGCTCGCGTGGTGGGGATGCCGAGGCCTGCCATCGCTTCCGAGCACAGGAACTCGCGAATGGATGAGCGCAACACGGCGCGCCCGTCGCCCATGCGCGAATACGGCGTGCGGCCTGCGCCTTTGAGTTGGATTTCGCAGGGGCCGTCAGCGGTTTGCAACTCGGTCAGCAGCAGCGCGCGGCCGTCGCCCAGCTGACCGGCCCACACGCCGAACTGATGGCCCGAGTAGACGGTGGCGAGCGGATCGCTCCATGCGGCAATCGTGTTGCCCGTGAACACATCGAGGCCAGCAGGGGTATCGAGTTCTGCACGCGCAATGCCCAACGGTGTGGCCGCATCGGGTGAGAAGCCCACGAGATACGGCGTGCCCGCCGAGGACATCGGCATGGGGGGCAGGCGCGTCAGAAAACGTTCACCCAGTGCGGAGAATCCGGGCGCGGCGACGGGGCGGCTCGACCAGTCGAATGTGCTGATAAGGGAATCGTCAGGCAGGACAGCAGGGGAAGTCGGCATGGATCGGGCGATCGATTAGCACAGGAAACTGCGCAAAAACAGCGCTGAATCGTCAAGAGTTATGGATTCCGCGGTGCAGAAAAATGCGCTCTGCGTAGGGGAAAACGCCATGTTGAGACGCAGCAACGCTATCGCGTATTGTACTTGGCAGTAAAAAAAGCTGCAGCCTGCGAACCCTTGCACCACAACGGTTCGCAGGGTTTTTCAGATGGCCGGGTAAACATGGGGGCCGATGCGGCAGCGCACAACAACAACCCGTTGACGCGTTAGACGATCACGGGAACAATCGGCCAAAAAATAGAACGGTTGTTCAGTTTTTCTAGGAGACACCATGGCCCTGATGGGACAAATGATGAGCAACCCTTTGCTCATCTCGACCATCATCGAACATGCCGCGCGCAATTCCGGTTCGACTGAAGTCGTGTCGCGCCGTGTCGAGGGCGATATCCATCGCACCACGTACCGGCAAGTGCGGGATCGTCCCAAGCAACTGGCAAATGCGCTGGCCGCACTGGGTGTGCAGCCCGGCGAGCGCGTCGGTACGCTCGCCTGGAATGGCTATCGCCATCTTGAAATCTATTACGGCGTGTCCGGTTCGGGTTCGGTGTGCCACACCATCAACCCGCGGCTGTTTCCGGACCAGATCGCCTACATCGTCAACCACGCCGACGATCAGTACGTCTTCTTTGACCTGACCTTCGTGCCGCTCATCGAAGCCATTGCACCGCATTGCCCGAACGTGAAGGGCTGGGTGGCGATGACCGATCGCGCGCACATGCCCACCTCCAGCGTGCCGATGCTCTGTTACGAAGAGCTGCTGGATGCGCAGACTGCGGAGTACACCTGGCCACAGTTCGACGAGAACACGGCCTCCAGTCTTTGCTACACATCGGGAACGACGGGTAACCCGAAGGGTGCGCTGTATTCGCATCGCTCCACGGTGCTGCATTCGTACGCATCGGCGCTGCCGGATGCGCTGGGATGCTCGGCGCAGGACGTGATCCTGCCGGTGGTGCCGATGTTCCACGTCAATGCGTGGGGACTGCCGTATTCGGTGCCGCTGGTGGGTGCCAAGCTGGTTTTCCCGGGGCCGAAGCTGGACGGTGCTTCCATCTACGAACTGTTCGAGCAGGAGAAGGTGACCTTCTCTGCCGGTGTGCCGACCGTGTGGCTGGGGTTGCTGCAGCACGTGCAGGGCAACAACCTCAAGTTCTCGACGTTCCGACGTACCGTGATTGGCGGCTCGGCTGCGCCGCCGGCCATGATCCGCACGTTGAAATCGCTCGACGTGGAGGTCATCCACGCCTGGGGCATGACCGAGATGTCGCCGCTGGGCACAACCTGCAAGCTGATGGGCAAGCACACCGATCTGTCTGACGAAGCTAAGCAGCATGTGCTCGAACGCCAGGGGCGTGCCATCTATGGCGTCGACATGAAGATCGTCGATGCGGAAGGCCACGAGTTGCCGTGGGACGGGAAGGCGTTTGGCGACCTGTACGTGCGTGGGCCGTGGATCATCGACAGCTATTTCCGTGGCGATCATTCGCCGCTGGTGGACGGTTGGTTCCCCACGGGCGACGTTGCCAATATCGACGCCGACGGCTACATGCAGATCACCGATCGCAGCAAGGACGTGATCAAGTCCGGCGGCGAGTGGATTTCGTCCATCGACGTGGAGAACGTGGCCGCTGCGCACCCCGCCGTGCACATGGCAGCGTGCATTGCCTGCTACCACCCGAAGTGGGACGAGCGCCCGCTATTGGTGGTGATGAAGAAGCCGGGCACCGAACTCACGCGTGAGGAGATGCTCAAGTTCTTCGAGGGCAAGGTCGCCAAGTGGTGGATTCCGGATGACGTGGTGTTCGTCACCGAGATTCCGCTCACGGCCACCGGCAAGATGCAGAAGCTCAAGCTGCGCGAGCAGTTCAAGGACTATCAGTTCCCGGCTGCACAGGCCTAGCAGTCAGAACAGAAACCGCCGCCCGCGCACTGGCAACAAGCCGGGCGTGAGGACGGCGGACGTAAGACAACCGGATCAGGGCCAGCCGCCACGCACCTACCAGCAATAGGGGCGCGGCGGAATGAAGCCCGGGCGCGTTGCAACCTGGAGACGCAAGCAGCCGACGTGCCCATCAATGGCACGCGGGAGAGTGACTCGCCGGCGACTCCACCACCTGAAGGAGACACGCATGACGAAGTTCCGTCCGTTGATTGTGGCTGTGGCAAGTGTGGTGGCAATTGGTGGAGCGCTGGGGAGCGCCGCTGCATCCGCCGCTGAAACCGTCAAGATCGCCTGGATCGATCCGCTGTCTGGCCTCATGGGCGCACTGGGCCAGAACCAGTTGCGCAGCTGGCAGTACATCGCCGACATGGCCACGCAGAAGAACTGGGCTGGCGACGGCACCAAGTTCGAGGTGGTGGGGTTCGACAACAAGCTCTCGCCGCAGGAGAGCCTGACCGTGCTCAAGCAGGTGGCCGACCAGGGCATCCATTACATCGTGCAGGGCAACGGCTCGAGCGTTGGCATGGCGCTGGAAGATGCCGTGGCCAAGTACAACGAGCGTAATCCGGGCAAGGAAATCATCTACCTGAACTACGCGGCGGTCGATCCTGACATGACCAACAGCAAGTGCAACTACTGGCACTTCCGTCTGGACGCCAACTCCGACATGAAGATGGAAGCCCTGACCAGCTACCTGGCCAAGGACCCGAAGGTGAAGAAGGTCTACCTGATCAACCAGAACTATTCGTTCGGTCACCAGGTGGCGCGCGCGGCCAAGGAATACCTCAAGCGCAAGCGTCCGGACATCGAGATCGTGGGGGAAGACCTGCACCCGCTGGCGCAGGTGAAGGATTTCTCACCGTACGTCTCGAAGATCAAGTCGTCGGGCGCGGACACCGTCATCACCGGCAACTGGGGTAGCGATCTGGCTCTGCTGATCAAGGCAGGTAAGGATGCGGGCCTGAACGCCAACTTTTATACGTACTACGGTGCCACGACCGGTGTGCCGACCGCCATGGGCGCAGCCGGTGCCGACCACGTGAAATTTGTCGGTTACTGGAACGTCAACAACGACGGCTACAAGGGCGCAGACATCGTCGATGGCTTCAAGAAGAAGTACAACGACGACTTCTACCTGATGGCCTCGTACACCGGCATTGCCATGCTGGCCAAGGCCATCAAGCAGACCAAGTCAGCCGAGCCCGCCAAGGTTGCCAAAGCTTTTGAAGGCATGAAGGTCGACAGCCTGAACGGCACCTTCGAGATGCGCGCGTCTGACCACCAAGGTCAGCAGCCGCTCTACATCGCCACTTGGGAAAAGACCAACGGCAAGAACGTCAAGTACGACCAGGAAAACACCGGCTACGGTTGGAAGACCGACGCCGTGCTCGACCAGTACGTAGCGTCGCAGCCGACCTCCTGCCAAATGAAACGGCCGCAGTAAAACGGTAGATGGTGCGCCGAAGGGCCGCCCGATGCTATCGTGCGGCGATGTTTTAAACGGAGAAAGGCGTGGACCAGTGCCGCATTTTCGCGGAATGGTCCATGCCTTGCCGAGAGGGCTGTAGCGTGGAATTTCTAGTCATCAATCTCTTGAACGGCATCAGCTACGGGCTGCTGCTGTTCATGTTGTCTTCGGGCCTGACGCTGATCTTCAGCATGATGGGCGTTCTCAACTTTGCGCATGCCAGCTTCTACATGCTGGGGGCGTATTTCGCCTACGTTGTCAGCGGGTACCTGGGCTTCTGGACCGCGCTGATCGTGGCACCGCTGCTGGTGGGTGCATTGGGCGCGGTGGTCGAGCGTTTCGGCCTGCGTACTGTGCACCGCTACGGCCACGTTGCCGAGCTGCTGTTCACCTTCGGCCTGGCGTATCTCATTGAAGAAGGTGTGAAGCTGGTGTGGGGATTGCCCGCTGTGCCGTACCGCGTGCCGGAGGTGCTGGACGGCCCGCTGTTCACGCTGTTCACGTCGTCTTTCCCCAAGTACCGCGCCTTCATGATGCTGGTGTCGCTGCTGATGCTGGTGGGCATTTTCCTGCTGCTCACGCGCACGCGCATCGGCCTTGTCATTCAAGCCGCGCTCACGCATCCGGACATGGTGGAGGCGCTCGGCCACAACGTGCCGCGTGTGTTCATGCTGGTGTTTGGCGGCGGCTGTGCGCTGGCTGGGCTGGCTGGTGTGATCGGTGGCAACGCCTTCGTGACCGAGCCGTCGATGGCCGCAGCAGTGGGCTCCATCGTCTTCGTGGTGGCGGTGGTGGGCGGCATGGGATCGCTGGTCGGCGCCTTCATCGCATCGCTGCTGATCGGATGCATTCAGACCTTTGCCGTCACGCTGGATATTTCGGTGACGAGCGTGCTGCAGGCGATCGGTGTCACGCTCAATCCGGACGTACCGCTCATCTCGGTCTGGAACCTGACGATTGCGCAAGTCGCGCCGGTGCTGCCGTACCTGCTGCTGGTGCTGATGCTGATCTTCCGCCCGCGTGGGCTCATGGGTACGCGGGAGAGCTAAATGGAACGCACTATGCACCAACAAGCGCAACAACAAGGGGCGTTGCCCGCCAATGATCGTGCGCGCGCGATGAAGTTCAAGCCCGTCAACCTCGCCCGCTGGCTGATCTGGAGCACCACTGCGCTGGTGATGATTGTCCTGCCGCTGATCTGGCCGCAGGGTTTTGCCATCACGCTGCTCTCGCAGATGGGCATCATGATCATCTTCGCGCTGTCGTACAACATGCTGCTGGGGCAGTCCGGCATGCTGTCGTTCGGGCACGCGGTGTACGCTGGGCTGGGTGCTTTCATGGCAGTGCACCTGCTCAACAAGATTGGCGCCATGCAGACGCTAGGGGTTGCCGGGCCGCTGGCGGTGGCGCTACTCCCCATTGTCGGTGGCCTGGGCGGTGCGCTGTTCGGCGTGATCTTCGGCTACGTGACCACCAAGAAGGCCGGCACCACGTTTGCGATGATCACGATGGGTATCGGCGAGATGGTCTTTGCCAGCGCGCTTATGTTCCCGGACTTCTTCGGCGGCGAGGGCGGGGTGTCGACCAACCGCAGCATCGGTGATGCGCTTGCCGGCATTACCTTCGGGCCAGCGCGCCAGGTGTACTACCTGATCGCCGCGTGGTGCCTGATCTCGATGGCGCTGATGTACGCGTGGACGCAGACGCCGCTGGGCCGTATCGCCAACGCCGTGCGAGACAACCCCGAGCGTGTGGAGTTCATCGGCTACAACACGCAGCGCGTGCGCTTTCTGGTGGTGATCCTGTCTGCGTTCTTCGCGGGCATTGCTGGGGCGCTGTCGTGCATCAATTTTGAGATCGTGACGGCGGAGAACGTATCGGCCGTGCGCTCGGGGGCGGTGCTGTTGGCCGCGTTTATCGGTGGTATGGGCAGCTTTTTCGGTCCGATCATCGGTGCAGTGCTCACGGTGTTCTTTACCGTGGCGCTGTCGGGGATTACCAAGGCGTGGCTGCTGTATCTGGGCTTGTTCTTCGTGCTGATGGTCATGTATGCACCCGGTGGTATTGCCAGCCTGCTGGTGATGCATCTGCCGATTGCACGACGCGGCAAATTGAAGACGCTGCTGCCGGCCTACAGCGTGGCATTCGTGCCAGCGGTCATCCTGCTGGTGGCTCTGATTTCTACCGTCGAGATGATCTACGCCGTGCAGGACGAGGGCTCGGGCGGCGTGGTAACGCTGTTCGGCATGTCTGTCGAACCAACCACCTGGATGCCGTGGGTTGTGACCGCCGTGCTGTGGCTGGTGGGAGCCTTCGGCCTGCGTGCCGCAGTAAGCAAGCTGCGCACCGCCTGGGACAACGCCTTGCAGGAGCCGCAACCATGAGCCAACCGATTCCAGCACTCGAACTGCGCGACGTCCGCAAGCGTTTCGGCCAGACCGAGATCATCCGAGGCGTTAACCTCACAATCGGCAAAGGCGAGCGCCACGCGCTCATCGGCCCGAATGGTGCCGGCAAGTCGACCACCTTCAACCTGATCTCGGGCCGCTTCCCCGCCAGCTCGGGCAGCATGCGCCTGAATGGGGAAGAGATCAGCGGCCTTGCTCCGTTCGAGATCAACCGCAAGGGCCTGTCGCGCAGCTTCCAGATCACCAACATCTTTCATCGGCTGACGGTGTTCGAGAACCTGCGCTGCGCAGTGCTCTGGTCGCTCGGCTATAAGTATTCGTTCTGGCACAAGCTGGCGGAATTGCGCGATGCACGTGAACGCGCCGAGGAAGTGCTGGAGCAGATCGGCATGACGCACCGGCGCGATGCGGCTGCGGGCATGCTGACGTATGCCGAGCAGCGCGCGCTGGAGATCGGTATCACCATCGCCGGTGGAGCCGATGTGATCTTGCTGGACGAACCGACTGCCGGGATGAGCCGATCAGAATCCGACCATGCGGTCGACCTGATCCGCAAAGTGACGGTCGGCAAGACGCTGGTGATGGTCGAGCACGACATGAGCGTGGTGTTCGGCCTGGCCGATCGCATCTCGGTGCTGGTCTACGGTGAGGTGATTGCCACCGACACGCCCGAGGCCATTCGCAACAACCGCCGCGTGAAGGAGGCCTACCTCGGCACCACGCTGGATACCAACGAAACTGAGTCTGCAGGAGCGCATTGATGGCAACGAATACTCCAATGCTGGAGGTGCGCGACCTGCACGCGTACTACGGCAAGAGCCACATCCTGCACGGCGTCGACATGCACGTGGGCGAGGGCGAGATCGTCGCCCTGCTCGGGCGCAACGGGGTGGGGCGCTCGACCCTGGCGAAATCCATCATGGGGATGGTCAAGCACGAAGGCGAGATCCTGCTGCGCGGCAAGAACGTGAGCGGTCTGCGCACCTTCGAGGTGGCGCATCAAGGCATCGGTTACGTGCCGGAGAACCGCGACATCTTCCCGACGCTGACCGTGCGGCAGAACCTGCTGCTGGGCGAAAAGCGCAACCCGAGTCAACCGAAGCCGCGTTGGCAGCTGGAAGACATGTACCGCATGTTCCCCCGACTGCAGGAACGGGAAAACACGCCGGCAGGTGTGCTCTCCGGCGGCGAGCAGCAAATGCTGACGCTGTGCCGCACACTCATGGGCGATCCGGATTTCATCATCATCGATGAGCCGACTGAAGGGCTTGCACCGCTGATCGTGACGCTGGTGGGCGAGTACCTGAAAACGCTCAAGGAGCGGGGGATTTCGGTGCTGCTGGTAGAGCAGAAGCTGGCGATTGCCCTCGACATTTCACAGCGGGTGTATGTGATGGGGCATGGGCAGATTGTGTTTGAGGGAACGCCCCAACAGTTGAAGGCAGATGCGAAGGTCCGGCAGGAGTGGCTGGAGGTTTAAACCTCGTTCTCTGCGCCAAGCTTAAAGAGTGGCCCGCATGGATGACCGTGCGGGCTTTTTCTTTTGTCGAGCGGCAACCACCAGTTGACAAATCTCTCCTTGAAGTCGGTGCGAACGGTCATTACCACTTCGAGTGGGCCATGCGTTCGACATGGCTTTGTTCATCCGATCACATTCAATGGAGACATCATGCGTAGCAGCGTTCTTCGACAGCGGCTGTGCCGTGTAGCCGCGATTGCCCTGATCTCACTGACCGCTCCAGCGCTACATGCCGATGACGCAAGAGACAGCGGATGGGTAGCCACTTGGACAGCCAGCGCCGACCGCAACAACTACGCCACGACACCGCAGAGTTTTCCTGCCGCAACGACAATTCGGCAGATCGTCCATAGCAGTGTCGGCGGCGACCAACTGCGTATTCTGCTGACGAATGAATTTGGGACGGCGCCGGTGTCGGTCGGGGCGGTTCACGTGGCGCTATCCGCCGGTGGTGCAAAAATCTTTCCGAATACCGACCGGCCCGTGACATTCAGTGGAAAAACGAGTGCCACACTGGCTGCGGGCGCACCGCTGATCAGCGACCCGATCGACCTCCCGATCACGCCGTTGGCGGACGTTGCGATCAGCTTGTTCTTGCCCAATGCCACGAAGCTGGAGACGATCCATCAGCTTGGCAACCAGACGGCCTATATATCGAGCGGGGACAACACCGCCGCCCAGGATCAGCCATCATCGTCGACCCATACCAGCCGGTTCTATCTCTCGGGCCTGTTGGTCAAGGCGCGCAACAATCCACGCACCGTCGTCGCATTTGGTGATTCCATTACAGATGGCGCCTACTCCACGATCGACGCAAATCATCGTTGGCCAGACTATTTGTCTCGGCGGCTCAACAGTCATGGTCCATGGGGCGCGTTTGCCGTGCTCAACCAGGGCATTGCCGGAAATCGCATCCTTTCGGATCTGGCTGGCGTGAGTGCGCTTGCCCGGTTTGATCGCGACGTGTTGAGCCAGTCGGGCGTTCAGTGGGTGGTTCTGCTGGAGGGCGTCAACGATATTGGCTACCCCGGCACATCGCTGGAGCCCACGGCCCCCCTGGTGCCCGCATCAGACATCATCAACGGCTACCGGCAGCTGATTGCGCGTAGCCATCTGCGAGGCATCAAGGTCATGGGGGGCACTATCACGCCGTTCAAGGACGCCGCGTATAAGGGCTACTGGTCACCGCAAAAGGAATCCATCCGCCAAACCGTGAACCAATGGATCCGGATCAGCGGCGCCTTTGATGCCGTTGTTGATTTTGACGCGGCAGTGCGTGATCCGGCCAATCCTGCGGCGCTTCTGGCAGCGTACGACAGCGGGGATCACCTCCACCCCAATGACGCAGGCTACGCGGCGATGGCTAACGCCATCAATCTCTCGGTCCTGCGTGCGGTCGGGCCGTGATCACCGCCTAGTTGGCAGCCACCCCCGAGGCGGGAGCGCCAGCCTTGGGAGGCGCCGCATTGTGCTCGAGATGCTCGGTACTGAATTGCATGTCGGCATAACGCACAAACCGCGTCTTGAACTTCCAGCGGTAAGCCAGCCAGATCGCCACAAACACGACCACACCGCAATATGTCGCGACGAAGGCGCCAAAGTTATCGATCGGCGCGAGCAACGCCTTGGTGTTCTGCCCAAGAATGATCACCACACACACGATCGCAACCATGATCGGCCCGAACGGGAAGAACGGCGACCGGTATGCCAGTTGCTGGACTGAATGCCCTTGGCTGATGAACCCCTTGCGGAACCGATAGTGCGCTAGCGCAATGCCAAACCAGGCAATGAAGCACGTTACTGCAGACGTGTTCAGCAGCCACAGGTAGACCACCTGATCACCAAACAGCGAACTGAAGAAGCACAGCGCGCCCACCGCTGAGGTGGCGACCAGGGCGCGGTGCGGCACGCCGTTGCCTGACACCTTGGCAAACCAGCGCGGCGCCTGACCCTCAAGCGACAGGTCATACAGAATCCGCGTCGACACATACAGGCTCGACGTGCCTGACGACAACAGCGCGGTCAGTACCACCGCGTTCATCATTCCGGCAGCGAAAGCGAGTCCGGCATGCTGGAAGACGAGTGTGAATGGGCTCACGCCGATGTCTGTCGCTTCGTTGCGCAGCAAGTTCGGATCGGTATATGGCAGCACCACACCGATAACCAGGATCGCCAGCACGTAGAACAGAAGGATGCGCCAAAACGTCTGGCGAATGGCGCGAGGGATGGTCAGGGAGGGGTTCTCCGCCTCGCCGGCGGCCACACCGATGGTCTCGACGCCCTGGAACGAGAACCCGGCGATCATCGCCACGCCCACCATGGCTGGTACACCGCCCACGAATGGCGCGTCGCCCACGGTGAAGTTCTGCCAACCCGATTGCGGACCGCCGTGCATGATGCCGAAGATCATTGCCAATCCGATCAGCAGGAACACCACGATGGTTACGATCTTGATCATCGAGAACCAGTATTCCGCCTCACCGAAACCACGCACGGAGAAGGCGTTGATCCCGAACATAAGCAGCAGGAACGCGGCACTCCACACCATGCCGGGCACTTCCGGAAACCAGTACTTCATCACCAGTTGGGCAGCCGCGAGTTCAACGGCAACCGTTACGGCCAATGAGAACCAGTAGTTCCACCCCAGCGCAAAGCCGAAGCCTTCCTCTACATACAACCGGCTGTACGTCACGAACGAGCCCGACACCGGCAAATGCACGGCCAGCTCGCCCAGGCTCGTCATCAGGCAATAGACCATCACGCCGATCAACGTGTAGGTGAGCAGCGCGCCGCCGGGGCCCGCCGTCGCAATCGATGCACCGGAGGCCACGAACAGCCCCGTACCGATGGCGCCGCTCAGGGCGATCATCATGATGTGCCGCGAGCGCAGGCGTCGGCGCAGTTCGGATTGGGCTTCGAGGCCGGTGGGGGTAATGGGTGTGTGCATAGCGGGTGGCGCCAAAGTGGAGCGCGCAAATCAAAACGCCCGCCGAATGCAATGCAAACGGCAGGCGAGGCAAATGTTATTGCTGGGTGCGGGCGGCGACGGTCGGCAGTTCCGGGCCAGGGTCTTGCCCGGCCAGCGGATCACGCACCACGGGCGGGCGCGGAAAGTGCATGTCCTGGTAGCGGACGATGCCGCCACCGCGTACCAGCCGGTAGCCGATCCAGATCAAGAAGAAAACCGGAATACCAATGTACGTGGCAATGACCGCGGGCCAGTCGATCGTGCCGCTAGTGAACGCCTGATAGTTCTGACCCAGCGTGATGACCAGACACAGCCCAAACGCGAACAGCGGGCCGTATGGGAAGAACTTCGAGCGATACGGCAACTGCGCCGGATCATGCCCCTGCGCTACCAGCCCCTTGCGAAAGCGATAGTGGCTGATGGCAATGCCCAGCCACGCCACGAAGCCCGTCATGCCCGAGGTATTCAGCAGCCACAGATAGACCGTTTTGTCGCCGTACAGCGAGCTGAGGAAGCACAGCGCGCCCACGGCAGTCGTCGCCAGCAGCGCATTGCGTGGCACGCCATTCTTGGTGAGCTGGGCAAAGATGCGCGGCGCACGGCCCTCGGTCGCCAGGTTGTAGAGCATGCGCGTGGACGCATACATGCCCGAGTTGCCCGCTGACAGCACGGCGGTCAGGATCACCGCGTTCATCAGCCCGGCTGCAAACGCCAGACCGGCATGTTTGAACACCAGCGTGAACGGACTCACGCCAATGTTGGTGACTTCCGTTGAGAGCAGATTCGGATCGGTGTACGGCACCAGCACACCGATGATGAAGATCGCCAGCACGTAGAACAACAGGATGCGCCAGAACACCTGCTTGACCGCGCGCGGAATCGTCCGTGCAGGATCGGCCGACTCACCCGCTGCCACGCCGATCAGCTCCGTCCCCTGGAACGAGAACCCCGCAATCATCGCTACGCCGATCATCGCCGGTAGCCCGCCCACGAACGGCGCATCGCCCAGCGTCAGGTTCTGCAGGCCCGACTGCGGGCCGCCCTTCATGATCCCGAAGATCATCGCCAGACCGATGCCGATGAAGAAGATGACCGTGATCACCTTAATGAGCGCAAACCAGTATTCCGCCTCGCCAAAGCCACGTACCGAAATGGCGTTGAGCAGGAACATGATGAGCAGGAACACCGCGCTCCACAGCACACCCGGCACATCTGGAAACCAGTAGTGCATGACGAGTTGCGCGGCCGCCAGCTCCACGGCAATCGTCACCGCCCAGTTGTACCAGTAGTTCCAGCCCAGCGCGAAGCCAAAGCCCTCATCGACATAGAGCGCGCCGTAGGTGGCGAAAGAGCCTGAGACCGGCATGTAGGCTGCAAGCTCGCCCAGGCTGGTCATCAGGAAGTAGACCATGGCCCCGATCAGGATGTAGGCGGCGAGTGCCCCTCCGGGGCCCGCCTGCGAGACCGATGCACCCGAGGCCACGAACAGCCCGGTACCGATCGATCCGCCAATGGCGATCATGGTGAGATGGCGCGCGCGCAATGTGCGGCGCAAGCCCGGCGTCTCTGTGGACGGGGTAGCGTGTTCTGACATGGATGCAGAGTGGGCGATTCCGCTCGGATCACGAATGGAATCGACGAAATGTGACGAGACGTCCCCGCGCCTGATGGGCACCCGGCGGACGAAATGCGCGACTCTATCAAAACCGTCATGTGCCGGGCAAAAAATCGATGCTGCAGCACACGCGTTTGAACCTGCCGCAGCCCGCTGCATTGCCCGCCGGACGGCGCCGTGCAGCGCAAAAATAAAAATTGAACGACCGTGCTATTTTGTGTATTCTGTGTCGAGTCGCGGCCTTACCGCGCGTTAAAAAAACGATACTTGAGAGACAGTTCAACCGCGAGGCACGGCGCGCAGTTCTGGCGTCATTCGAGCCGGCCCTCGCATCACCAAAGGAACCAGCATGACAGCGGAGTACAAGGTCCAGGACGGCGTTGCCGTCATTACGCTCAGCAACCCGCCGGTCAACGGTCTCGGCCATTCCACGCGCCTGGGTATTGTCGAGGGCATGGTCAAGGCCAGTGATGACCCCAACGTCAAGGCGGTCGTGATCACCGGGGCTGGCAAGGCCTTCTCCGGCGGTGCAGACATCCGCGAGTTCAATACGCCCAAGGCAACGCAAGAGCCGACGCTGCACGCCGTCATCAAGGCGGTCGAGTCGAGCAGCAAGCCGGTCGTGGCCGCCATTCACTCGGTGGCGATGGGCGGCGGCCTGGAACTGGCGTTGGGCTGCCATTACCGTGTGGCCGCACCGGGCGCGCAGATCGCGCTGCCGGAAGTGAAGCTGGGCATTCTGCCGGGCGCCGGCGGCACGCAGCGTCTGCCACGCGCGATCGGCTTGGAGCCAGCGCTGAACATGATCGTCTCGGGCACCGCCATTCCGTCGGAAAAACTGGCCAAAAGCGGCCTGTTCGACCAGATGGTCGAGGGTGACCTGATGGCTGGCGCCATCGACTTTGCGCTGAAGGCCGCTGCCGAAGGCAAGCTGCCGAAGGTGCGTGATCGCAAGATCGAGCATGACAACCCCGAAGGCTTCCTGCAATTCGCTCGCAACACCGTGGCCGCTGTTGCCAAGAACTTTCCGGCACCGGGCAAGTGCGTGGACGCCGTGCAGGCCGCTGTGCAGAAGCGCTTTGACGATGGCATCAAGTTCGAGCGCGAGCTGTTTATCGAACTGGTGAATACGCCGGAATCGCGTGCACTGCGCCATGCCTTCTTCGGTGAGCGTGCTGCCAGCAAGATCCCCGATGTGCCGGAAGACACGCCGGTGCGCAAGGTGGAGAAGGTGGCCGTGATTGGCGCCGGCACCATGGGCGGCGGCATCTCTATGAACTTCCTGAACGCGGGCATTCCGGTCACCATGCTGGAAACCAAGCAGGAAGCGCTGGACCGCGGCGTTGCCACCATTCGCAAGAACTACGAGAACAGCGCCAAGAAGGGCAAGCTGACGCAGGAGAAGGTCGAGCAGCGCATGGCTCTGCTGACCCCGACGCTCTCGTACGACGATATCAAGGACGCCGACCTCGTCATCGAGGCCGTGTTTGAAGAAATGGGCGTCAAGGAAGTCGTGTTCAAGAAGCTGGACGAAGTCGTCAAGCAGGGCGCGATCCTGGCTTCGAACACTTCTACGCTGGACGTCGACAAGATCGCCAGCTTCACCAAGCGCCCGCAGGACGTGGTCGGCATGCACTTCTTCAGCCCGGCCAACGTGATGAAGCTGCTGGAAGTCGTGCGCGGCAAGGAAACCGCCAAGGACGTGCTGGCCACCGTCATGAAGCTGGCCAAGGCCATCAAGAAGACTGCAGTCGTCTCCGGCGTGTGCGACGGCTTTATCGGCAACCGCATGATCGAGCAATACAGCCGCCAGGCCGGCTACCTGCTGGACGAAGGCGCGCTGCCGGAGCAAGTCGACAAGGCCATCGAGAAGTTCGGCTTTGCGATGGGTCCGTTCCGCATGGGCGACCTGGCCGGTAACGACATCGGCTGGGCCATCCGCAAGCGCCGTGCCGTGGACAAGCCGGACATCGTGTACTCGAAGACGGCTGACCTGCTGTGCGAGATGGGCCGCTTCGGCCAGAAGACCGGCGGCGGCTGGTACGACTACAAGGCGGGCGACCGCAAGCCGTATCCGAACCAGCAAGTCAACGACATGATCGTCCAGCACTCGAAGGATCTGGGCATCACGCGCCGCAAGATTTCCGATGAGGAAATCGTCGAGCGCCTGGTATTTGCGCTGGTCAATGAAGGCGCGAAGATCCTGGAAGAGGGCATCGCCTCCAAGGCGTCCGACATCGACATGGTCTACCTGACCGGCTACGGCTTCCCGCTGTTCCGTGGTGGCCCGATGCTCTACGCAGACACCGTCGGCCTGTACAACGTCGCCCAGACCATGCACCGCTACAGCAAGGGCTACCACGGTGAAGCGTGGAAGGTTGCGCCGCTGCTGCAGAAGCTGGCCGATGAGGGCAAGGGCTTCAATGGGTAAATGAGCGGCTAATCAACCGACAAACGCGACTGAGCCGCCATGCAACGCATGCCCACCGATTGCCTGCTGGTCATCGACGTGCAGAACGATTTTCTGCCCGGCGGTGCGCTGGCCGTGCCGAACGGCGACCAGGTCATCCCGGTCGTCAATCGGCTCGCCAAGGCATTCGGGCGCGTGGTGCTGACGCAGGACTGGCACCCGCGCGAGCATGTGTCGTTTGCCGCCAACCACGCCGGCACGCAGCCGTTCGGCACGATTGATCTGCCATATGGGCCGCAGGTGTTGTGGCCGGTGCACTGCGTGCAGCACAGCACTGGCGCCGCGCTGGCCGACGGGCTGGACGTGCCGCATGCGCAGTTGATCGTCCGCAAGGGCTATCACCCGCACATCGACAGCTACTCTGCCTTCTTTGAAGCGGATCGCAAGACACCGACCGGCCTACTGGGCTATCTGCGCGAGTTGGGTATCGCGCGCGTGTTCTGCGTCGGGCTGGCTACAGACTTTTGCGTAGCGTGGTCGGCACTGGATGCGCGTGCGGCGGGGCTGGAAGTCGCAGTCATCGAAGATGCCTGCCGCGCGATTGACCTGAACGGGTCGCTTGCGCAAGCGTGGCAGCACATGACGGATGCGGGCGTCGCGCGGTTGCAGTCGCACGAGGTTCTGAACGGATAACGGAATACAACGGGCGCGCAACAGAAGCCGCGCCCGCCACCAGATACGAGGAGCAACACCATGACCGAAGCAGTCATCGTTTCCACCGCACGTACCGGCCTGGCCAAGAGCTGGAAGGGCGCCTTCAACATGACGCACGGCGCCACGCTGGGCGGCCACGCGGTCGAGCACGCCATCGCGCGCGCCAAGATCGAGCCGGGCGAAGTCGAAGACGTGCTGATGGGCTGCGCCAACCCCGAAGGCGCGACCGGCGCCAACATCGCCCGCCAGATCGCGCTGCGTGCCGGCTGCCCGGTGACGGTGCCGGGTGCGACCGTCAACCGTTTCTGCTCATCGGGCCTGCAGACCATCGCCATGGCCGCGCAGCGCGTGATTGCCGATGAAGGCGACATCTTCGTGGCTGGTGGCGTGGAATCCATCTCGTGCGTGCAGCAAGAGATGAACCGCCACATGATGACCGAAGGCTGGCTGAACAAGCACAAGCCCGAAATCTACTGGAGCATGCTGCAGACCGCCGAGAACGTCGCCAAGCGCTACAACATCGGTAAGGACCGCCAGGACGAGTACGGCGTGCAAAGTCAGCAGCGCGCCGCCGCCGCTGCCGCTGCCGGCAAGTTCAACGACGAAATCGTGCCGATGACCACGGTGATGGGCGTGGCCGATGCCAAGACCGGCCAGCTCATGACGCGCGAAGTCACCATCTCGGCTGACGAGGGTATCCGCGCCGACACAACGCTCGAAGGCGTGTCGAAGATCCGCACCGCCATGCCCGGCGGCGTGGTGACTGCAGGTAACGCCAGCCAGTTCTCCGACGGCGCATCCGCTGCCGTGGTGATGAACGGCAAGGTGGCAGCCGCCAAGGGGCTGCAGCCGCTGGGTGTGTTCCGCGGTTTTGCGGTGGCCGGTTGCGAGCCGGACGAAATGGGCATCGGCCCCGTGTTTGCGGTGCCCAAGCTGCTCAAGAAGGCCGGCCTGAAGGTCGAAGACATCGGCCTGTGGGAGCTCAACGAAGCGTTTGCCGTGCAGGTGCTGTACTGCGCAGACAAGCTGGGCATCCCGATGGACCGCCTGAACGTCAACGGCGGCGCCATCGCCGTGGGCCACCCGTACGGCGTATCGGGCGCACGCTTGGTCGGCCACGCCCTGATCGAAGGTAAGCGCCGCGGCGTCAAGTATGTGGTCGTCACCATGTGCATCGGCGGCGGCCAAGGCGCTGCCGGCCTGTTCGAGGTGCTCTAACGAAGCAGGCTCCCGCTCAAAACGGGAGCCTGTTTTGTTTCCGCCAGGCTGGCTTCCGTGTCAGCCCATGTACCTAGACGGTTTGGCAGTTGCCGTTCCTGCCCTAGATGGCGCCTTGAATTTTCGTAAGCGGGCGGAAAAAAGAAGGACCGCTGTCTGAGCGCAGCGAGTTTCGGTCCTTCTCCGCCCGGTTACGGAAATTCAAGGGGAAGTCGCCATCTCGGGCGCGCCTTTCTTTGCTTACTTTCTTTGGCAAGACAAAGAAAGTGAGTCGGCCCCGGCAGGGGACGAAACACAAGATGCACCACCAACATCATGTCCTCGAAACTGCTATCCCGCCGCGACCTGAGCTTCCTGCTCTACGAATGGCTCAACGTCGAGTCACTCACAAGCATTCCCCGTTACGCCGACCACTCCCGCGAAACCTTCGACGCAGCGCTCGATACCTGCGAGCGCATCGCGACCGATCTTTTCGCCCCGCATAACAAGAAGAACGACCAGGAAGAGCCGCACTTTGACGGCACCACGGTCCACATCATCCCCGAGGTGAAGACTGCGCTGGACGCCTTCAACAAGGCGGGCCTGATGGCCGCCGGGCAAGACTTCGAACGCGGCGGCATGCAACTGCCGACCGTGGTCGAGAAAGCCGGCTTCGGCTTCTTCAAGGCCGCCAACGTCGGCACCAGCTCGTACCCATTCCTCACCATCGGCAACGCGAACCTGCTGCTCGCGCACGGTACGCCTGCGCAGATCGAGACGTTCGTGCAGCCCGAGATGGAAGGCCGTTTCTACGGCACGATGTGCCTGTCGGAGCCGCAGGCCGGGTCGTCGCTGTCGGACATCGTGACGCGTGCCGAGTACGAAGGCGAATCACCGCTGGGCGCGCAATACCGCCTGACCGGCAACAAGATGTGGATCTCCGCTGGCGAGCACGAGCTGTCAGACAACATCGTCCACCTTGTCCTGGCGAAAATTCCTGGGCCAGACGGCAAGCTGATCCCGGGCGTGAAGGGCATCTCGCTCTTCATCGTGCCCAAGTTCCTCGTCAACGCCGATGGCTCGCTGGGCGAGCGCAACGACGTGGTGCTGGCCGGCCTGAACCACAAGATGGGCTATCGGGGCACGACCAACTGCCTGCTCAATTTTGGCGAGGGCACGCAGTTCCGACCGAAGGGTGCAGACGGCCAGCCGCGTGCGGGTGCCATCGGCTACCTGGTTGGCGAGCCGCATAAAGGCCTGGCGTGCATGTTCCACATGATGAACGAGGCGCGCATCGGCGTCGGCATGGGTGCGACGATGCTCGGCTACACCGGTTATCTGCACGCGCTGGACTACGCGCGCAATCGCCCGCAGGGCCGCCCGATTGGGCCATCGGGCAAGGACGCCGCCTCGCCGCAAATCCGCATCATTGACCACGCCGACGTGCGCCGCATGCTGCTGGCACAGAAGGCCTATGTGGAAGGCGCGCTCGGCCTGAACCTGTATTGCGCCAAGCTCGTCGACGAGGAGCGTGGCGAAACGGATGAGGCCAAGCACGCCAAGCTCGGCCTGCTGCTCGACATCCTTACACCCATCGCCAAGAGCTGGCCATCGCAGTGGTGCCTGGAGGCCAACAGCCTGGCGATCCAGGTACATGGCGGCTACGGCTACACGCGCGAATACAACGTCGAACAGTTCTACCGCGACAACCGCCTGAACCCGATCCACGAAGGCACGCACGGCATCCAGGGCCTGGACCTGCTTGGCCGCAAGGTGGTGATGCAGGACGGCGCGGCATTCAAGGCGCTGGGCGAGCGCGTGCAGGGCACCGTTGGCCGGGCGCTTGAGACGGATGACGAAACGCTGGTGGGCCAAGGTCGCGCACTCGGCATGGCCACGCAGAAGCTCGCCAAGGTCACGCAAGCGCTGTGGGCCGCTGGCGACCCGCGTGTGACGCTGGCCAATGCGTCGGTCTATCTGGAAGCCTTCGGTCACGTTGTCGTGGCATGGCTCTGGCTGGAACAGGCCCTGACCGCAGCCAAGGCACTGCCCGATGCAACGGGTGAAGACGCCGACTTTTACCGCGGCAAGCTGCAGGCGGCGCGGTATTTCTTCCAGTGGGAGTTGCCGAAGATCGACCCACAGATTGCGCTGCTGGGCTCGCTCGACACGACCACGCTGGACATGCAGGACGCTTGGTTCTAACTAAGACAACCACACAGGAGACACCATGGGTACGCTCAAGCATCTGTTCGATCTTTCCGGCAAGACGGCACTGATCACTGGCGGCTCGCGTGGGCTTGGCCTGCAGATTGCCGAAGCACTGGGCGAGCAGGGAGCACGCATCGTGCTGTCGGCGCGCAAGGCCGATGAGCTGAAGGAGGCGCAGGCGCATCTGAAGTCGCTCGGTATCGAGGCGGATTGGATTGCCGCCGACGGTGCCGTCGAAGCCGACATCCAGCGCCTGGCAGACGAGGCGCTGGCCAAGCTGGGGCACATCGACATTCTCGTCAACAATGCGGGCGCCACGTGGGGCTCGCCAGCGGAAGATCACCCCGTCGAAGCCTGGGACAAGGTGATGAACCTAAACATTCGCGGCCTGTTCCTGCTCACGCAGCAGATCGGTAAGCGATCGATGATCCCGCGCAAGTACGGCAAGATCGTCAACGTGGCATCGATTGCCGGCCTGAAGGGCAATCCGCCAGGCTCGCTCGATACGATCGCCTACAACACCAGCAAGGGCGCCGTGGTCAACTTCACGCGTGCGCTGGCCGGCGAATGGGGCGAGCACAACATCACCGTCAACGCCATCGCCCCGGGCTTCTTCCCCTCGAAGATGACGCGCGGCTCGCTGGAAAAGCTGGGTGTCGACAAGCTGACCGAGAAGTCGCCGCTGCATCGCATTGGCGACGACGAAGACCTCAAGGGCGTGGCCGCGCTGTTCGCATCGGATGCTTCGAAGCACATCACCGGGCAGATCCTCGCCGTCGATGGTGGCGTGAGCGTGGTCTAATTTCGGCTGCTTCCCACTCTTTTGAACGCAGCATGAGCGCAGACAACAACGGTTTTCCGATCGACATTCCCTTCCTGAAACTCATCGACATGCGCTGCCTGAAGGCGGCGGATGGCGAGGGCATCGTCGAGCTGACGCTGGAAGATCGCCACATGAACAGCTGGGAGATGGCCCACGGCGGCGTGACCATGACGATGCTGGACGTGGCCATGGCGATGGCCGGCCGCTCGGCTGACGTGCATGGCCGCGGCGTGGTGACGATCGAGATGAAGACGGCGTTCATGCAGCCCGGGCGCGGCACGCTCAAGGCCAGTGCGCGCTGCGTGCATCAGTCCACCACCATGGCCTTCTGCGAGGGTGAGGTGACTGACGACACTGGCAAGCTGGTCGCGCGTGGCTCGGGCACGTTCAAGTTCGTCAAGCGCATGCCGCCGCCGCGCACGCCTGAGCCTGGCGCGGACGGCTGATCACAAAGATTGCAGTTGCAGTACCCAGTTGCACATCCCAGGCCCGGGGGCCTGGACAACAAGAAAAGCAATCACGGAGACAACCATGCAACAACCCGCACGGCGGACGGCGTCTGCCCTTGCCATTACTCTGCTTTGCTGCACCGGATTGATCATGACCCTGGAAGGATGCGCCTCGAATTCTGCGCCGGCCGCAGCGCCGGCTGCTGACGCCCAAACGACCGTACAGGCGCCGTCCGCACCGAAGCCCCCCATGCAGAAGCCGCTCACCGCAGACGAATCCGACCCGAACAAGATGGGCTGGATGCAGGGCTTCCCGCCACCGCCTGATCGCATCATCCGTTTCGATATGGCAGGCAACATGTTCCCGCGTACGCGTTACGGTTTCAGCCACGTGCGTGAGTTCGTGCCCACGCGCGCGGTCTGGCACGGTGACGGCCCGGTCAGCAAGCTGCCGCGCGCCGAACGCGATATCAGCGGCGTGCTGTTCACCGACCCCGAGGGCGTGCGCCGCACTTTTGCTGAGGCACTGAAGCTGACGTATACCGATGGCATCCTCGTCATGCACAAGGGCAAGGTGGTGTATGAGCGTTACTTTGGCGCGCTCGATGCACACACCCAGCACATTGCCATGTCGGTTACGAAATCGTTTGTGGGCACGCTGGCCGCCATGCTGGTGGCCGATGGCAAGCTCGATCCGGCCGCGCCCGTCACGCAATACGTGCCGGAGTTGAAGAACAGTGCCTATGGCGATGCCACCGTGCGCCAGGTCATGGACATGACTATCGGGGTGCACTATTCCGAAAACTACGCCGACCCGAACGCCGATGTCTGGGCCTACGCCCGTGCTGGCGGCATGCTGCCGCGCCCGGCCGGCTACAAAGGACCGGACAACTTCTACGATTATCTCGTCACGCTGAAGAAGGAAGGCGAGCATGACGCGGCGTTTTCGTACAAGACCGTCAACGCAGAAGTTCTGGCCTGGATCGTCCGTCGCGCGTCCAACAAATCATTGGCGGCGCTGCTGTCCGAGCGTATCTGGCAACCGATGGGGGCAGAGAACGACGCGTACTTTGGGGTGGACAGTATCGGCACCGAATCCGGTGGCGGTGGCCTGAACACCACGCTGCGTGATCTGGCCCGCTTTGGCGAGATGATCCGCAACGACGGCCGCTTCAATGGCCGCCAGATTCTGCCCAAGAGCGTGATCGACGACATCCGCCGCGGTGGTGACCCTGCCAAGTTTGCCAAGGCCGGCTACGCCACACTGCCGGGCTGGTCGTACCGCGATATGTGGTGGATCTCGAACAATGCCCACCACGCTTTCGAGGCGCGCGGCATCCATGGTCAAGCCATCTATATTGATCCGGTGGCGCAGATGACGATCGTGCGCTATGCCTCGCACCCCATCGCCGCCAATGGCGCCAATGATCCGATCACGCTGCCAGCCTTTGGCGCGCTGGCGGATTTCCTGATGCACCAGAAGTGATCCATTTGCACACCTAGGAGTGTTTTTTATGTCGAAGACTTATCAGCGCATCGTTCTGGCGTCCCGTCCGCAGGGTGCAGTGACGCTGGACAACTTCCGCCTAGAGACGGCTGATATTCCCGAGCTGCAGGACGGCCAAGTGTTGGTGCGCAACCATTTCCTGTCGCTGGATCCGTACATGCGCGGTCGCATGAACGACAGCAAGTCTTATGCGCAACCGCAGCCGCTGGATGAAGTGATGATCGGCGGCACGGTGGGCGTGGTGGAAGCGTCCAAGAACCCGTCGTTTGCCGTGGGTGACAACGTGGTTGGCATGTTCGGCTGGCAGGAAGTGGGCGTGTCGGATGGGCGCGGCATCCAGAAGGTGGATACGCGCCACATTCCGCTGTCGGCGTACCTGGGCTCGGTGGGCATGCCTGGCGTGACCGCGTGGTACGGCCTGAACAAGATCATGCTCCCGAAGCCGGGCCAGACCGTGGTGGTGAGCGCCGCTTCGGGCGCGGTGGGCAGCGTGGTCGGCCAGCTCGCCAAGCTCAAGGGCTGCCGTGCCGTGGGCTTTGCCGGCGGCAAGGACAAGTGTGACTACGTGGTCAACGAGTTGGGCTTTGATGCCTGCATCGACTACAAGGCCGCCAAGGACCCGAAGGAGCTCTACCAGATGCTCAAGGCCGCTACGCCTGACGGCATCGACTCGTATTTCGAGAACGTTGGTGGCGCCATTCTGGATGCCGTGCTGCTGCGCATGAACGCCTTCGGCCGCATCGCCATGTGCGGCATGATCGCCGGCTACGACGGCCAGCCGCTGCCGCTACAGAACCCGCAACTGATCCTGGTGTCGCGCCTGACCATCGAGGGCTTTATCGTCTCCGAGCATATGGACGTGTGGCCGGAAGCGCTGCGCGAGCTGGGCGGCTTCGTGGCGCAGGGCAAGCTGAAGTTTCGCGAGAGCGTGTCGCAAGGGCTGGCAAGTGCGCCGGAAGCCTTCATGGGCCTGCTCAAGGGTAAGAACTTCGGCAAGCAACTGGTGAAGCTGGTCTGATGTTTTGACCTGACGTTTCGACGTCAATGCGCGGACTGTCAATCGTTTGACAGTCCGCTGGGTGAGGGCCACAACAGAATGGCTCCACCTACAACGACTGCGTGAAGGAGACACCATGAACGCACCCGACACCGCACACGCCAAGCGGCCCGAAGACATGGCCAGCAACCTTAGCCCTGAGGCCGCTGCCCGTTACCGCAACCTGCCGCGGCCGCCGCAGTTCGCCACCGTGGCCGAAGAGCGTTTGCATCGCAAGCAGCGTCTGGCTGCTGCGTTTCGCCTGTTCTCCAAATTTGGTTTCGACGAAGGCGTGGCCGGGCACATCACCGCACGCGACCCGGAGCACCAGGACAGTTTCTGGGTGAATCCGTTCGGCGTGCATTTCAGCCAGGTGACGGTGTCGAACCTGATCCGCTGCGATCACCACGGCAACGTGGTCGAGGGCGACTACCCGGTCAACGCAGCGGCTTTCGCGATTCACTCGCGCGTGCATGGAGCACGGCCTGATGCCGTAGCCGCAGCGCACTCGCATAGCACGTACGGGCGCGCATGGTCGACGCTCGGACGCAAGCTCGATCCGCTCACGCAAGACGTGTGCGCCTTCTATGGCGATCATGCCGTGTACGACGATTTCGGTGGTGTGGTGGTCGAACTGGACGAAGGCCAACGCATTGCCGAGGCACTCGGCGACAACAAGGCCGCCATCCTGCAGAACCACGGCCTGCTGACCGTCGGCAAGACGGTCGACGAGGCCGCCTGGTGGTTCATCACCATGGAGCGTTCCTGCCAGGTGCAGTTGCTGGCCGAGGCCGCAGCCGCGCGCACCGGCGAGGCACCGCGCACGATTTCCGATGCCGCTGCGCGACAGGCGTATTCCATCGTCGGCTCGGCGCAGGCAGGGTGGTTCCAGTTCCAGCCGCTATACGCCCGCATCGTCAAGGAACAACCCGATCTGCTCGATTGATCGGTTCTAAACACCTGGAGCATCCATGACGGACTTGATCCTGCACCACTACGCCACCTCGCCGTTTTCAGAGAAAGTACGTTTGATCCTCGGCTACAAAGACCAGCCGTGGAAATCCGTCACGGTGCCCGTGGTGCTGCCCAAGCCGGATGTGATGCCACTTACCGGCGGTTACCGGCGCACGCCGTTCCTGCAGATCGGCGCAGATATCTACTGTGATACCGCGCTGATTGCGCAGGTGCTGGAGTCGATCCATCCGGTGCCGACGCTGTATCCGGCCGATCATGCCGCTGCCGTGTTTGCCATGGCGCAATGGGCGGATACGACGCTGTTCTGGGCAGCGGCGACCTTTGTCATGCAGCCTGCCGGTTTTCAGAGTCTGTTCGGCAGCATGCCAGAGGCGTTCGTCAAAGCGTTCGTGGAAGACCGCAAGGCCATGCGCGCAGGCGGTACCGGCCTGCGCACACCGCCGCAGGAAGCGACATCCACGCTGCACGTCTTCCTCGCGCAACTGGAGCGGCAACTCGCCACCGGTGAGCACATCTTCCTGTTCGGTGAGCAGCCGAGCGTGGCTGATTTCTCTGTCTACCACTGCCTGTGGTTCATCCGCCGTGCGACGGGCGTGGCGGGCATTCTGGACGCGCATCCGGAGGTTGTGGCGTGGATGCATCGCGTTGCCGCGCTTGGGCATTCGCAGGCCCAGCCGATGACGCCGGCTGAAGCGCTGGACGTTGCCCGCGCCGCCACACCGCACGCGCTGACCGAGCCGAATGCGCCATTCGACGATCGCTACGGCCTGCCCAAGGGTACGCGCGTGACGGTGGCCGCAGTCGACTACGGCGTCGACCCGATCGAAGGCGAGTTGATCGTCTCCACCCGCGACACGGTGGGCCTGCTGCGCGAAGACGCACGCGTCGGCCAGGTGGTGGTGCATTTCCCGCGCGTGGGTTACGCCGTGCGCAAGGTCGAAGCGGCGGGCTAGGCGTTGGACAGGCGGGTTTTGCCGCTTTGATCCCCTTTCATGACAACAACACGAGAGAGACACGTATGAAGCAATTCGCAGGCGGCGTGGCCGTCATCACGGGCGGTGCGTCGGGTTTCGGCAAGGAGTTCGCCAAGAACGCGGCCGGGTTGGGCATGAAGCTGGTGCTGGCCGATATCCAGCAGGACGCGCTGGATGCGGCTGTGGCTGAGTTTGCAGCGCAGGGCGTGGAAGTCATCGGCCTGCGCGTTGACGTGTCGAAGGTGGAAGACGTACAGGCGTTGGCCGATGCTGCCATCAAGACGTTCGGCAAGGTCAACCTGCTGTTCAACAACGCAGGCGTGGGCGCCGGCGGGCTGATCTGGGAGAACACCGAGCGCGATTGGGACTGGGTGCTGGGCGTGAACCTGCACGGCGTGATCCACGGCGTGCGCATCTTCACGCCGCTGATGCTGGAAGCCGCCAAGAAGGACCCGTCGTACGAAGGCCATATCGTCAATACGGCATCGATGGCGGGGCTGTTGAATGCGCCGGCCATGGGCATCTACAACGTGTCCAAGCATGCGGTGGTAGCGTTGTCCGAATCGCTGTATCAGGACTTGAGCCTGGTGACCGAGCAGATCCATTGCTCGGTGCTGTGCCCGTACTTTGTGCCGACGGGCATTACTAAGTCACACCGCAATCGCCCGCAGGACCTTGCCAATACGGCGCCGCCCACGAAATCACAGCTTGTGTCGCAAGCTATGTCGGACAAGGCCGTCAGCTCTGGCAAGGTGACGGCGGAGCAGGTCGGCCAGATGACGTTTGATGCGATCCGCGATGCGAGCTTCTACATCTATTCGCACCCGCACGCGCTGGCACCGGTTCAGCATCGTTTTGAAGACATCGTCTCGCAGCGCAATCCGTCCGATCCGTTCGAAGGTAAGCCGGATGTGCGTGCGCGTCTGGTGGAAGCACTGCGCGACTAACGCATACACCCAAGACTCCGGAGCCGCCATGACGACCGCCGCCATCACTGAATCGCAGTTCGCCGATCTGCCCAACGGCATGCGGCTGCATTACGCCAGCGCCGGCAAGCGCGGTGCGCCGCTGATGCTGTTCGTGCATGGCTTTCCGGAGTTCTGGTACGAGTGGGAGTCACAGCTTGCGGCATTCGGTGATACGCACTTTGCTGTGGCGCCCGATATGCGCGGCTACAACCTGTCGAGCAAGCCAGCGGCAGTGGATGCGTATCGTCCGAAGTTCCTGGTGCAGGATCTGGCGCAGCTCATTACGGCGCTGGGGTATGAGCGCGCCATCGTGGTTGCCCACGATTGGGGCGGGGCGATCTGCTGGAACCTGGCAATCCAGCATCCGGAGTTGGTGGAGCGGCTGGTGATCGTCAATTCGCCGCACCCGTGGGTGTTTGCGAATGCGTTGCTGAGCGATCCGACGCAGCAGGCTTCGTCGGCGTACATGAACTGGCTGCGCAAGCCGGGCTCGGAAGAGGCGCTGGCCGCCAACGAATTCGAGAAGCTGGAAGGTTTCTTCCACGGCATGGGCCAGCCGGTGGCCGAGTGGTTCACGCCGGAGGTGCGGGCACGCTATCACGCTGCATGGAGCCAGCCGGGCGAGGGCGGCTCGCACGGGCTAACTGGGGGCGTGAACTATTACCGTGCTTCACCATTGCATCCGCCCACCGAGGGCACCGCACCGTTGCGCATCGACCAGATGCCGCCCGACGCGTTTGTCGTGAAGGTGCCCACGCTGGTGATCTGGGGCGAGATGGATATGGCGCTGCCGAAAGGCCTGCTCAACGGGCTGGAGCGCTTCATTCCCGATCTGCGCCTTGAGCGCATTCCCAACGGCACGCATTGGGTGGTGCACGAACAGCCGGAGCGCATCACCGCGCTGATCCGGCCGTTCGTTTCGTAACGCGCCGGCTTACATCGACTCCGCAAGCATGCGGCGGTAGTCATCTGCCGTGGCGATGCGCGGGTTGGTCTTGTGGCAGTGGTCGAGCAGTGCGCCTTCCACCACGTGCTCCAGCGCGTCTTCCGGCACACCCATCTGGCGCAGGCTGGTCGGCAGTCCCAAACGCGCCGTTAGATCGTGTACGGCTTGGGCCAGATCAGCGCCCGCGGGCAGGTTCATCACGCGGCGCATGCGCGCGTAGCGGTTGTCCCGCACCACGGTTTCCGCTGTTTCGTTAAAGCGCAGCACGGCAGGCAGCACCACCGCATTGAGCGTGCCGTGGTGCAACCCGGTCTTGCCGTTCACTTTCACACCGCCCAGCGGGTGCGACAGCGAATGCACGCACCCCAGCCCCTTCTGGAACGCCATCGCACCCTGCATCGAGGCGCTCATCATATTGAGCCGTGCATCTCGGTCGGCACCATCACGCGTGGCGCGTTCGATATTGGCCCAGGCGCGCTCCAGTCCATCCAGCGCGATGCCATCGGCGGGCGGATTGAAGGCCGGGGCGAGGAAGGTCTCAATGCAATGCGCGATGGCATCCATGCCGGTGGCGGCCGTGAGCGCGGGCGGCAGGCCGAGCGTCAATTCCGCATCGCAGATCGCCGATTTAGGCAGCAGGTGCCACGAGTGGAATCCAAGCTTGCGACCGTCTTCCAGGATGATGATGGCACCGCGCGCCACCTCGCTGCCGGTGCCGGCTGTGGTGGGAATGGCGATCAGCGGTGCCGCCGCTTCCGTGATCTTTGCGCTGCCGCCCTCGATGGTGGCGTAGGTGGTCAGTGGCTCGGGGTGCGTCGCCGCAATGGCGATGCCCTTGGCCAGGTCGATCGACGAACCACCGCCAATGGCGATCAGCCCGTCGCAGCCGGCGTCCTTGTACTGCGCGGTGGCCTTCAGCACCATCGCCTCGGTCGGGTTGGAGGGCGTTTCGTCGAACACGGTGATGGGCAGCCCGCCCGTGGCATCGATGGCCCGCTGGGCCAGCCCGGCGGCGGCCACGCCCTTGTCGGTCACGATCATTGGCCGGCGGATGCCGACGCGCGCGCATTCGCTTTTCAGTTCGTTGACCGTGCCGAAGCCGAGGTGGACGTGGGTGAGGTAGTAGATGAGGGCCATGCGCTGTCTCCGATGGATGTGTGCATCACCCGTCTTGTCGTGCGGGCGTGGTTCAATGGATACTCCGATGATAGCTAAATTAGAACGATCGTTCAGTTAACGCCCTCATGCAGCACCCGTCTCTCGACCCGCACGTTGCCCAGTTGCTCGACCTGGTTGCGCGTGCCAAGCGTCCGCCGTTGAATGCGCTCGACCCCGCCGACGCCAAGATCGCCTACGAAAAGAGCAGCCCCATTGTCGACATCCCGGCCATTCCGCTGGAAGCCGTACATGACCTGACGGTCACTGCGCGCGACGGTCATGCGATTCCCATCCGTACCTATGCCGCACGTGAGGTGAGCTGGGCCGATCCGCTGCCGTTGCTGGTGTACTTTCACGGTGGCGGTTTCACCGTGGGCAGCATCAGGACGCACGATCAACTCTGCCGATCATTGGCAGCCAAATCCGGGGCGATGGTGTTGTCGGTGGACTATCGGCTCGGGCCGGAGTGGAAATTCCCGACCGCAGTAAACGACGCGTTTGACGTGCTGCAGTGGGTGTTCGATGAAGCCGTCACCATCGGCGCCGACCCCGCGCGCATCGCGTTCGGCGGCGACAGCGCGGGCGGAACGCTAGCTGCCATCAGTGCCATCGAGGCACGTAACCGAGGCCTCGCGCCTGTTCTGCAACTGTTGATCTACCCCGGCACCACTGCGCGCGAGACCACGCCGTCACACCGCAAATTCGCCGAGGGCTACCTGCTCACGCAGGAGATGATCCACTGGTTCTTCTCGCAATACCTGCGCACGGATGCCGACCGCGACGACTGGCGCTTCGCCCCGCTGGATGCCGGTGGCCACGGCGCCGATGTGCAAGGCGTGTGCCCCGCGTGGATTGCGGTGGCTGGCTTCGACCCGATCCGCGATGCCGGCATCGGCTACGCGAACAAGCTGCGCGATGCCGGTGTGCCAGCCGAACTGAAGCTGTACGAAGGCATGATCCACGACTTCTTCAAGATCGGCCGCTTTGTGCCGGCAGTCGAAGATGCACACCGCGACGCCGCCACTGCACTGCGCCGCGCCTTCGGCACCGAGACGGAGTAAGCAACAATGAGAGGAGACCCGCATGGCGATTGAGGATTTCCGCCACAGCACGCCATTGCGTGTGCGCTGGGCCGAAGTCGATGCGCAGAGCATCGTCTTCAATGGCCACTACCTGTTGTATGCCGATGTCTGCATCACCGAGTATTGGCGCAGCATCGGCGTGCGATATCCGGTGGATGTGGTTGATACGTTTGGTGTCGACTTCTACGTGGTCAAATCCACGCTCGAATACCATGCGTCCGCGCGCTTTGACGACGAGCTGGACCTGCGTTGCCGCGTGGCGCGCTTGGGCCGCTCCAGCATGCGTTTTATCATTGAGATGTATCGCGCAGACGAGCATCTCGTTACCGGCGAGGTCATCTACGTATGCGCCGATCCCGCTACGCAGACCTCCGCGCCGCTTCCCGACACGCTGCGCGATCGCATTCTCAATTTTGAAGTTCTCAAGCCTGAAACATGACTGCCCCTGAATCTGTCCGCCCGCTTGCCGGCGTTGAAATCGACCGCTGGGACACCGTGCGAGAAGAAGCGCGCGCCATTCGCTACGACGTGTTTGTGGTCGAGCAGGGCGTGCCTGTTGAACTCGAATGGGATGAGTGGGACGACCAGTGCTGGCACGCCCTGGCGCACGATACGGCCGGCCGCGCAGTTGCTACTGGCCGTCTACTGCCCGACGGCCATATCGGGCGCATGGCAGTACGCAAGGAGGCGCGCGGCACGGGCATTGGCGCATGTGTACTGCAAGCGTTGATCGACAAGGCCCGGTCGCTCGGTTACCCAGAACTGATCCTGAACGCGCAAACCCACGCCATGCCGTTCTATACACGCGCTGGCTTTACCGCCGAGGGCGCAGAGTTTGAAGAGGCGGGCATCCCGCACCGGACCATGCGCCGCGTGCTGTAACAGACCGCCTACACGTTGATCGCGCGGGCGGCGCGCACGATCGCTTCGATCGCAGCCTGTGCCGCCGGCGACGACGTTCTGCCGTGCAGTCGCACAATCCCCGTGATGGACGGCGGCGACAGCCAGCCTTTTACCGCCAGCCGTACAAGTGCGCCGGACTCCAGTTCCTCGCGTAGGGCGGCATCTGTTGCGCCGAGCACGGTGTCGGTGGTGAGCGCGACCGTCTTGAGCACGCCGTAGTTGTCACATTCGAGCGCAATGCTGACTTCCTCGCCCGCAGGCAAACCCAGCAGGGCGGCCAATTCCACCTTCGACGGGCTCAGCAGCTTCGGCACGGCAATGCCGTATTCCCACACTTCGCGCAACGTGTGCTCACGCTGCGCCAGCGGGTGCCCGGCCCGCACGTACAGATGGGGCGGTTGACCGCCGATGGGCTGGATATCCAACGCGGCGTCTTTTGGCATATCGCGCACGTCCGCAGCGAAGAACTCGATGCTTTCCGTGCGCAGGCTTTCTAGTAGTTGCACCCAGTTGCCGACTTCCATGCGCAGCGCCACCTGTGGATGCAGTTGCCGCAACTCACGCAACGCCTGCGGCATCAAGGTGGCAGTCAGCAGCGGCCCCACGCCAAAGGCGGTATCGCCGAGTTGGCTGTCACGGTAAAGGTCTACGTCACGCTGCAGGCACCGCGCCTCGAACAGCAGCTTGCGCCCCCGTGCGATCACGAACTCACCCGCTGCAGTGGGGCGCACGCCGCCCACATCACGGTCGAACAGGCGAATGCCAAGGTCATCTTCGATGGCCTGGATGCTTCGGCTGAAGGCAGGTTGGCTAAGGTGCGCCAACTCGGCGGCGCGGGCGAAATGCAGGGTGTCAGCCAGGGCAACGACGTGACTCAGGCGGCGCAAGTCCATGCTGTTGCGTCCATTGCATTGAATAGATGTTTATTATGCATTGGACGCATTGAATTACCACGCCTAGGCTTGTCTTCATAAAAATTCGCTACAAAAGCGAGGAGACACCCGATGAGTTCACACCTGCAATTGGCACTGATCGTCGCCTGCATCCTGGGCTTCGGCGCCATGGAGTTCGTCACACGGCGCTACCAGGCCAGTGTCAGCGGCAAGGCCACCGCCAACGACGCATGGCTGGAAGTGCTGATGTTCGTTAGCCTGGTCGCCATCACCCAGCCGATTGCGCTGCTGGGCAGCAACGCGCTGTGCAACTGGCTCATGCCTGCGCAGCACAACGCCTGGGCCAATCTGCCGTGGTGGGCCATGACCGGCCTGCTGCTGATCGGCGATGACCTCACTCAGTATCTTTGGCACCGTGCCTCGCACACACCGCTGCTGTGGCCGTTGCACCGCGCGCATCACAGCTCGTCGTACATGAGCGTGCGAGTCACATACCGCAACAACTTCTTCTACTACCTGATGATGCCCGGCCTGTGGATTGGCGGTGTGGCGGTGTATCTGGGTTTCGGCAGCGTCTACGGGGTGTATCTGGTGGTGAAGGTGGCCGTCATTCTGGGCGCGCATTGCGCCTGGCCGTGGGATGCGCCGCTGTACCGCATTCGCGCGCTGCGCCCACTGATGTGGGTGATTGAGCGCGCCATTTCCACGCCTGCTACGCATTGGGCGCACCACGCGCTTACTAACGCCGATGGCATCGGCCACTACAAGGGCAATTTCGGCAACCTGCTGTTCTTCTGGGACGTGCTGTTCGGCACCGCCCACATCACGCGCAAGTACCCCGCGCAGATCGGCTTGCAGGACGACGTATTGTTTGGCGAGGAGCGCTGGACCGCGCAAATGTTCTACCCGCTGGTGCAGTCCAAGCGTGAGCATTCTGCGCTGCGTCCGGGCGGTGCGGCCATCACCGAAATCGACCAGCTTGTTGCCGCCAAACAAGAGACGGCATGAGTCGATGCGCGCTTACATATCGGCGTGCGTAACGGTATCGAGCACGCCGAGGTAGCGTGTCTCGCCAATCTGCCCTTGCGCGTCGAAGCGGCGCTCGGTCACGTCGAAGCAGCCATCGTGGCGGATGCGCAGCACGGTAGTGGCACGCGTGCCGTAGCGCGGCGAGCGGATGAATGCGGCGGAGAGCAGCTTTTCCCACTCTGGTGCCACGCCGGTGGCAGGCAGGGCGCCGGTGGGGGCTTCTCGTGTCTCGGCCATCAGGTTGATATAGCGGGACACGTCCAGCGCGTTGCCGTGTCGGCCGGTATCAGCGGCCAAGGCCTCGGCAAACGCGGCCATGCGGTGGCGTACCTTGAACCACGGCGTGTCGAGCAACGCATTTGACAGCCCGTATACGCCGGGCGCCAGCTTGAGCGGGGCATCTGCGCGGTTGCTGGTCCACCAGAGTTCGTCGCGCGTGGCGGTCAGCAGGTTGTAGCCATTGTAGGCGCGGTCGCGAGTGGTCAGGCTATCGAGGTACGTCGGGATCGACGCCTCATCGGCCGTCAGGAAATTGGAGACCAATTCACCGCGTGAGCGCGCATCGGGGCGGCGCTCGGACGGCGCACGGTAGTTGGTCAGCGCTGCAAAACGGCCGTCGCGTGTCATCCCCATCCACGTGCCTGCGTGGCCGACAACCTGGGCCAGATCGCGCCCGGCGAGTACGTTGGGCGCATCGCTCCACCACGCCAGCGGCGCCGCGGGGCGGTCATAGAATTCGTCCCGGTTGGCGGCCACCACTAGCGCGTAGGCGGGGTGGGCGTGCCAGGCCGTGAGAATCAAACACATGAGCACTTCCTTTGAACGTGCCAAGCGAGTGGTCAATGTGACGACCTGTGTCGCGAGGGCTTCGGCCAAGCATAGCAGCCAGCCGAATTTTTGCGATGACGATTACGCGAGTACGGGGTTAACCGTTCTCCAGATCGACGAAAAGCTCCGCATGGCGTTCGCCCGCAACGAATTCGCGCGGGCCGCCGGTCTCCCACAGGCCGGCCAGCGTAGCGGTAAAGGCAGGCGGGATATCGTGGTAGCACTCCATCCACGTGGCCTGCCCGTCGCGTAGCTCGGGGCGACGCATCACGGTGCCGGTCACGCCGGTCGCTTCTTCCACCGTGTCGAGCCAGCGTTGCCAGCGTGGCAGGGCAGCGGCGGCGTCGCGCTCGGCGATGCGGAAGTAGACGAACAGGTGATCGGCCATGATGGGTGTCCGGTATCAGGCGTTTTCTGAAACGGGAATCGTGTACGGCAGGTTCTGCAACGTCAACACCGGGCCGTCAAACGTGGCGAGGTGGATGACGGTGTCGAGCGCATCCAGCTTCAACTCGACCAGCAAGTCCGTGCCGCCGTCCGGTGCCATTGCCGCATTCACGACCATGCCGCACGGCTGGCTCGGATCGGCTGCGCTGTAGACCTCGGCGCCCGCCGAGGTGGGAGCATTCACGTGGGCGCGTTGCATGCGCCGCTTGAGCGTGCCGCGATACTGGCTGCGCGCGACGATTTCCTGGCCGGGATAGCAGCCTTTTTTGAAATCAACACCGCCCAGCAACTCCAGGTTCACCATCTGCGGCACGAACTGCTCTTGCGTGGGCAGGGTGATTTGCGGCACACCTGCCTGCAGGCTCAACCAGTCCCACACCTCAGTGCCGATCAGCGACAGGCGCGACGACAGCATCTTCCATGCATGCTGGAAATGCTCGGCGTGCACCATCCATTGATAGCGCGGGCGGCCGTCGGCGTCGGGCAGGCGGATCACTGCGCCAACCTGCTGGCCCACCGTGGCCGGCTGCTGTGCAACGGCGTAGATGGCATCCGACTCCGGCAGCACGGCGCCGGCCGCCAGCAGGGCATCGGCCGCATCCGGCCCGGCGACGCCGATGGCGATGAACTCGTCCATCGGACGCAGCTTGGCCTTGGCACGCAGCACGAACATCGACAGGCGCTTGGTAAGCGCCGGGGCGACCAGCTTGTCGGCCTGCAGCACGATCGTATCGGCCTGGCGCCACATCAACAGCGTGGCCAGCAGGCGCCCTTTGGGCGAGCAGTAGCCGGCCAGACGAGCCTGGTCGGGCCCCAGGCCCGTGACGGCGTTGGTCAGCTGGTTATGGAGGAATTCGGCCGCATCCGCGCCTTCAACGGCAATGCGCGCGAGGTTGGTCGGCGCAGACAGCACGCTGCCGCGCGTGGCGGCGTCAAATTGGACGTCGAGCGGAGGAAAGCTGAGCGTATCGACGAAATCCTGGAAAACGACATTCATGGTGTGCAGGCTGCCTGAGATTGACCCGGTATTATATGAGGCTGTCTGAAGGGCAGTTTGTGCCCTCTCAACCCATTTCAATAGTGCGGACAAAGCTGCGGCCGAGTCGTTCCGCACGTGGATTCCGTCAATACGCAACGCAATGTTCTCTTTTCTCAAGCGCTTGATTCTGCTGGCGATCCTGATCGCGCTGGCGGCGGCAGGCGGCGTGGTGTGGTGGGCCCAGCAACCGGTGAGCCTTCCGGCACCGTCGCTGGAAGTGGTGATCAAGCCGAACTCGAGCGTGATCTCGGTCGGCAAGCAGCTCGCCAGCGCGGGCGTGGGCGTGCAACCGCAGTTGTTCTCGCTCGTGGCGCGCGCTACCGGCAACGCCAAGAGCCTGAAGGCCGGCGGCTACGAATTGGAGACCGGCGCCACGCCGTTGTCCATCCTCGACAAGATGGCGCGCGGCGAGGTCACGCACTACGTCGTCACCGTCATTGAGGGCTGGTCGATGCGCCAGATGCGCGCGGTGGTGGATGCGGAGCCAGCGCTCAAGCACGACACGGCGGGCCTGTCCGACGCCGATTTGATGCGCAAGATCGGCGCACCCGAATCCAATCCGGAAGGCCTGTTCTTCCCCGATACCTATCTCTTTGCACGTGGCAGCAGTGATGTGGAGCTCTATCGCCACGCCTACCAGGCCATGCAGAAACGCCTGGCCGACGCCTGGGCCAAGCGGTCGCTCGACCTGCCGTACAAGACCCCGTACGAAGCCTTGACCATGGCCTCCATCATCGAGAAGGAGACCGGCCAGAAGGTCGACCGACCGATGATCGCGGCGGTGTTCGTCAACCGCCTGCGCAAGAACATGCTGCTGCAGACCGACCCGACCGTCATCTACGGCATCGGTGCCGGCTTTGACGGCAATCTGCGCAAGCGCGATCTGCAGGCAGACACGCCGTACAACACCTACACGCGCGCCGGCCTGCCGCCCACGCCGATCTCGCTGCCGGGCATGGCCTCGCTGCAAGCGGCGCTGAACCCCGCGGCGTCCGATGCGCTGTACTTCGTGGCGCGCGGTGACGGCAGCAGCCAGTTTTCGACCAACCTGACGGACCACAACCGGGCCGTCAACAAATACCAGCGCGGCCAACCATGACCGGCAAGTTCATTACATTCGAAGGTATCGACGGCGCGGGCAAGAGCACGCACCTGGCGTGGTTCGCCCAGCAATTGCAGGCCAAGCTCGCGCCGCAAGGCAAGAATGTGGTCGTCACCCGTGAGCCGGGTGGCACGCCCCTGGGCGAACGCCTGCGCGAGGTGCTGCTGCACGAACGCATGCACCTGGAAACCGAAGCGCTGCTGATGTTCGCCAGCCGCCGCGAGCACATCGCCGAGGTGATTCAACCCGCGCTCGATCGCGGCGATTGGGTCATTTCCGACCGTTTCACCGACGCCACCTTCGCCTACCAGGGTGGAGGCAGGGGCTTGGCCATTGACCGGCTTGAAGCGCTGGAGCAGTGGGTGCAACAGGGCCTGCAGCCAACCAAGACCATCCTCTTTGATCTCGCCCCCGAAATTGCCGCCGCGCGCCTGGCAGACGCCCGCACGCCCGACAAGTTCGAGGCAGAGTCCGCCCAGTTCTTCCTGCGCACGCGTGCCGAATACCTGCGCCGCGCCGCCGCCGAGCCGCTGCGTTTTGTTGTGCTGGACGCCAACCGCGAGCGCGGCGAACTCCAGAAAGACTTAGAGAAGTTGCTTGCAGTGCTTTGATTTTGCGTGCAATTTCCGATACTGAAATAATGGTTTCACGGCGAGCTTTCGCATCAACAATCTAGCGCAACCCATTGATTTATGATGCTTTATCCTTGGCAATCCGCTGACTGGGCGCGCCTGCAGGCCATGCGGTCCAAGCTGCCGCACGCCATCCTGCTGAACGGGCAGGCCGGCACCGGCAAGCGCGATTTCGCCATGCACTTTGCGCAGGGCCTGCTGTGCGACACACCCGCGGCCGACGGTCAGCCATGTGGCACGTGCGCGGCCTGCAACTGGTTCGCGCAGGGTAACCATCCGGACTTCCATCTTGTGCGCCCTGAGGCCATGGAAGATGCGCCCGAGACCGAGAAGGACGCCGAGGGTAAGAAGAAGGCGCCCAGCAAGATCATCCGCATGGAGCAGGTGCGCAGCCTGATTGAGGCGATTGGTGTGGGCACGCACCGGGCAGGGCTGCGCGTGGTAGTGCTGTACCCGCTGGATGCGCTGCAGACCGAAGGCGCCAACGCGCTGCTCAAGACGCTGGAAGAGCCGCCACAGGACACCATCTTCCTGCTGGTGACGGATCGTATCGACCGCATCCTGCCGACCATCCTGTCGCGTTGCCGGCAGTTTCCGCTGCAGCCGCCTCAGCCCGACGCCGCGCGCCAGTGGCTGGAGCAGCAGGGCGTACCGCACGCGCAAAACCTGCTGGCTGAATACGGCAATGCACCGCTGGCTGCGCTATCGGCCGCCGAGTCCGAAGACCGGCCACTGTTGCAGTTTTTGCTCGAGCAGCTGGGCCAAGGTTCGAAACTCGACGCACTGGCCACCGCCGATCATTTACAGAAATTGTCGGTTCCCGCCGTTCTCAGTACCATGCACCGATGGGTATTTGATCTGATGGCTGCAAGGCTGGCAGGGCGCCCACGGTATTTCCCGGCCCAGCGCGACGCATTGCAGCGTTGCGCAAGCGCCATCCCGCTGGACCGCCTGGAGCGTTTCGCCCGTGCCTTGCCCGAACGGCGCCGTACCGAGCAGCATCCGCTGGCTGCACGGCTCGTCATCGAAAGCCTTTTGCTGGATTACCGGCAGCTTTTTCCTGCTGCCTGAAACTGAACTCCTGGAACCTCTGTGAGCACTGCACCTCTTCGTACGCCTGGTACACCGGTCACCCCTGGCGCTCCTGCTGCCCCAGGCATGGCTGCTGGCGCCCCGACGCGCCCGGGCATTGTCTCCCTGGCCATCAAGGATGAAGCCGGCCTGCACGCCGCCTATATGCCGTTCCTGAAGAACGGCGGCATCTTTGTGCCTACCCAGCGGCCTTACCGCATCGGTGAAGACGTCTTCCTCGTGCTATCGCTGCTGGACCGCCCGCAGAAATATCAAGTGGCCGGCAAGGTGGCCTGGATCACGCCCGTTGGCACGCCAAACAGAACACCGGGGATCGGCGTGCACCTGGGGGAAGACGAACCCTGCCGCGTGCTGCGCCGCGTGGTTGAGGAGCTGCTGGGCAAGCAGATCAACTCGCAACGCCCCACGCAAACGCTCTGATACCTTTTATGAGACGGCGCATGAAATTTGTGCCGTAACTTGCTGATTTTCTGATGTTTGTTGATTCCCACTGCCATATCAATTTTCCGGATCTCCGGGCGCGCCTTCCGGATCTGCTGACCCGCATGCGCGAAAACCGCGTTACGCACGCGCTGTGCATTTCCGTCACGCTGGAAGACTTCCCGAGCGTACTGGAGATCGCCGAGCAGGAGCCGAACGTGTACGCCACTGTGGGTGTGCACCCGGATGCCGAAGCCGATATTGAAGAAGGCACGCGCATTGAAGAGCCAACGCTGGAGCGCCTGCTGGCGCTGGCGGACCACCCGCGTGTGGTCGGCATTGGCGAGACGGGGCTCGATTACTACCGCTTGGGCGATCGCACCGTGGCCGACATGGAGTGGCAGCGCGAGCGTTTTCGCACGCATATCCGTGCCTCCAAGCAGACCGGCAAGCCGCTGGTGATCCATACGCGCTCGTCGGCGGACGACACGCTGGCCATCATGCGCGAAGAGGATGCCCAGGCCGCACGCGGCGTCATGCACTGCTTTACCGAAAGCTGGGACGTGGCGAAGGCCGCGCTGGATCTTGGGTTCTACATCTCGTTCTCGGGCATCGTCACGTTCAAGAACGCGGTGGACCTGCAGGAAACCGCCAAGAAGGTGCCGCTGGACCGCATGCTGATCGAGACCGATTCGCCCTACCTTGCGCCGGTGCCATTCCGCGGCAAAACCAACGAGCCAGCATACGTACGGCACGTGGGTGAATTTATCGCAACGCTCCGTGGGGAACCGTTGGATCGTATTGCCAACACCACGACAGAGAATTTTTTCAATCTATTCAACGCAATACCGCAATAACTTGAAGTTCGGCATGAAAAAAATTGCATTGACCGTCGGGCTGACGATGGCCCTGTCGGGCGTCGCACTCGCCACGCCACAGGACGACCTGCGTGCTGCCGTCGAATACAACCGGCCAGTGCTGGTGCAGAAGTACGTTGCGCAGGGCGTCGACCCGAACCTGAACACGCGCGAAGGCACGCCGCTGCTGGTGGACGCGCTCAAGGACAAGAACATCGAAGTGGCCGAGGCGCTGATCCGTGCCAAGAACCTCGATTTCGAGCGCACCAACGCCGCCGGCGAGAACGCGCTGATGATGGCCGCCTACCAGGGCCTGCTGCCCATGGTGAAGCTGATGGTGGAAACGTACGAGGTGGAGGTCAACAAGACCGGCTGGACCGCGCTGCACTACGCCGCCACCAACGGGCACGACGACGTCGTCAAATACCTGCTCGACCACGCCGCCTACATTGATGCGGAAAGCCCCAACGCCACGACGCCGCTGATGATGGCGGCCATGAACGGCCACATCACCACGGTCAAGCTGCTGCTGGACGAGGGCGCGGACATGAACCTGCGCAATCAGCAGAAGATGGACGTGATCGACTTTGCCAAGCGGTATCACCAGGACGAGATTGCCGCGGGGCTGGAGTCACGCCGGCGCAAGCTGGCTGCGCAGTCTGGCCAGCCCGCGCCTGCGGCCAAGCCTGCAGCACCAGAGGCACCGACGCCGATGGCGGCCCCTAAGCCAGCGCCTCAGCCGGCCGCAGCGCCATCCGGCAATCGCGATGCAATCGGTACCCCAACCGATGCGCTGTTCAACAGCAATGGCAGCAGCCGCGTGGCGCCGGGCGAACTGCGTGGTAACTAAGCCCGACAATGCGGGACGGGTGTGATGCCTGTGATACCTGTCACACCCGCCGCGCCAACCGCACTCCGGTGAACTGCCAGCGCTGGTGCGGATAGAAGAAATTTCGGTACGTCGCCCGCAGGTGCCCCTCGGGCGACACGCATGACCCGCCGCGCAGCACCATCTGGCTGCACATGAACTTGCCGTTGTACTCGCCCACGGCGCCCTCGGCCGGCTGAAAGCCCGGGTAGGGGCCATAAGGGCTGGCAGTCCACTCCCATACATCTCCGAAGAGTTGCCGAAGTCCGCCGGCCTGGGCGATGCCGTGGTCGGGCAATGGCATGAGCGCGCCGCGATCGGCGAAGTTGCCTTGCACCGGCATGCCCTCGGCGGCGTGCTCCCATTCGGCTTCCGTGGGCAGGCGAGCGCCGGCCCAGCGGGCATAGGCATCGGCCTCGTAGAAACTGACATGCGTGACGGGTGCATCCAGGTCAACGGGGTGCAGACCGTGCAGTGACATCTGCTGCCAACCCTCCGCGCCATCTACGTCAGAGCGCCAATAAAGCGGGGCGTCGATCCCTTCGCGCTGCACCCAAGCCCAGCCATCGGATAGCCACAGCGTGGGCTGGCGATAGCCGCCGTCCTGCATGAAGGCGATCCACTCGCGGTTGGTGATGGGGTGTGTTGCCAGTGCGTAGGGCTCCAGCCAGACGGTGTGGCGCGGGCCCTCGCAGTCGAACATGAAATCGGCGCCGGAATCGGTTTTGCCGATTTGTGCGGCGCCGCCCTGGAATGCGACCCAGCCTGGTTGGGCTCCAGTCGCGCGTACGGGTGCGGGCCGTGTCTGCGCGTAGGCCGGACACAGTGGGTTCTGCGCAAACAGGTGCAGCAGATCGGTCAACAGCAACTCCTGGTGCTGCTGCTCGTGATGCAGACCGAGCGTAATCAGCCGGGCAAGCTCCGCAGACACGCCTTCGGCCAGCAGGCGCTGCATGGCCGCATCCACATGCGCGCGATAGGAGCGCACCGCATCGAGTGTCGGGCGCGTGAGCATGCCCCGGCGTGGGCGTGGATGCCTTGCGCCAACGGTCTCGTAGTACGAGTTGAACAGGTAGCGGTAGCGCGCATCCGGCGAGCGGTAACCGGCCACGTTGGGGCCGAGAATGAACTCTTCGAAAAACCACGTGGTGTGGGCCAAGTGCCATTTGGCGGGGCTGGCGTCGTCCATCGACTGGACGGTGGCATCGGCGTCCGACAGCGGCGCAGCCAGTGCCAGGGACTGTGTCCGCACGGCGCTGTAGTGCTGCAGGAGGTCGGGCAGGGCAGGCCGGGTATTGGCGGGCACATCGAAGGCGGGCGATACGCGCATGACGTCTTCAGTCTCCAGGCTGGCGGCAAGAACAGGCGATCAGAACGGCAGAGCAGCAAGTGGGCCATGCTGCAGAGCGCACGCTGGCGCGCCATGCTCACCCGCGCATGTCTCGGTTTCGTAAGAAGCATATGCGAGCTTTGTAACTTTTCTATGCGCAACAGTGGCCATGCTGCGTTGCAGTGATGGCTGCAGCGCAGCATCGCTTGTCATGAAACAGTCACTCCGGTCACCTAGGATGTAAACGTTTACAAATTCAAATGAGGGCGCCGTGGCAAGCAGCATCAAAGACGTGGCAACGCGGGCGGGCATCTCCATCGCCACCGTGTCGCGTGCGGTCAATACGCCGGAACGTGTGAGCGCTGAGACGCTCGCCCGCGTGCAGGCCGCCATGGATGCGCTGCAGTACCGCCCCAACGCGTTGGGCCGCCAGCTACGCGCAATGCATACCGGTCTGCTGGGCGTGGTGCTGCCCTCGCTGGCCAACCCGGTGTTTGCGGAGTGCATGCAGGGCATTGAGGACGCGGCGTCCGTCACGGGCCAGCGCGTCATGCTCATGACCACCGCCTACGACCTCGAGCGCGAAGCACGCGCCATCGAGACCCTGCTGGAGCAGCGCGTCGATGGGCTGGTCCTGACGGTGGCCGATGCCGCGGCCAACCCCCACCTCGATCGCCTGGACGCCGAGCACGTGCCGTATGTGCTGGTCTACAACGACACCGTCGGCCAGCCGCGCATTCCCGCTCGCTGCTGCGTGACGGTCGACAACCGGGCCGCTGCGCGTGATGCCATCCGTGCACTGCTGGCGCAGGGCCACAAGCAGATCCGCATGCTGACCGGCACGCTGTCGGCGTCCGACCGTGCGGCGCTACGACACGACGGCTACCGCGAGGCGTTGGAAGCCGCCGGCATTGCCCCGCAGCCACCGGTGGAAATCGACTTCAACGCCGATGTCATGCTGCCCGCCGAACTGGCCCGCCTGCTGGCGCCGCCGCGCCCGACCGCCATCTTCTGCAGCAACGACCGCCTGGCATTGCTCACGATCCGCTCGCTGCGCGAGATGGGCCTGCGCGTGCCGGAAGACGTGAGCGTGATCGGCTTTGACGGCTTGGCGATGGGGCAGTGGCTCATGCCCACGCTTGCTACGGTGGCCCAACCGCATCGCCAGATTGGCGAGGGTGCCGCCCAAGCGCTGGCGCGCCGCATCGCGGGTGAGGTCGTGCCATCGATCACGCTACCGCATCGCCTGCTGCATGGCGGCACGCTGGCCCGAGCGCCAGCAGCGCCCGCATCGCTTTCTGTTGTGCCTTCTTCCCTCACGTCTGATACGCAAGGAGCGTCTCGATGAAACGTCTCGTTCAATGGCTGCGCGCGTGCGGCCTTGCTGGTGCCACCATCGCTGCTGGCGCCTTCGGCCTGGCCGCGCCAGTGCAGGCCCAGCCGGCCGGCCAGCAGGTCGCCATCTGCTACAACTGCCCGCCGGAGTGGGCCGACTGGGCCAGCCAGATCAAGGCCATCAAGGACAAGACCGGCATTACCGTGCCGTTCGACAACAAGAACTCCGGCCAGGCCATCGCGCAGATGCTGGCTGAGAAGTCGCACCCCGTGGCCGACGTGGCCTACCTGGGCATTACGTCCGCCTACCAGGCCAAGGAGAAGGGGCTGGTCGCCAACTACAAGCCCAAGCACTGGGAAGACATTCCGGCCGGCATGAAGGACCCGGACGGCGCGTTCTTCTCGATCCACTCCGGCACGCTGGGCTTCTTCGTCAACAAGGACGCGCTGGAAGGCAAGCCGGTGCCGCGCTCGTGGAAGGACCTGCTCAAGCCTGAGTACAAGGGCATGGTCGGCTACCTGGACCCGAGCAGCGCATTCGTTGGCTATGTGGGCGCCGTGGCAGTCAACCAGGCGCTGGGCGGCACGCTGGACAACTTCACCCCCGGCATTGAGTGGTTCAAGCAACTGAAGAAGAACGCGCCGATCGTGCCGAAGCAAACGGCCTACGCCCGCGTCGTGGCCGGTGAAATCCCCATCCTGCTGGACTACGACTTCAACGCCTATCGCGCCAAGTACAAGGACCACGCCAACGTGGAGTTCGTGATCCCGCAAGAAGGTTCGATTGCTGTGCCGTACGTGATGAGCCTGACCGCCGGCGCGCCGCATGCGGACAACGCCAAGAAGGTGCTGGACTTCGTGCTGTCGGATGAAGGCCAGGCGCTGTGGGCCAACGCCTACCTGCGCCCGGTGCGCGCCAATGCCATGAGCAAGGAAGCGGCATCACGCTTCCTGCCGGCCAGTGAATACGCCCGCGTGAAGACGGTCGACTTCAACAAGATGGCAGCAGGCCAGCAGGCCTTCGGCACGCGCTATCTGGACGAGGTCCGCTGAGCATGAGCACCGTCACCCGAACCACCTTGCCAGAGGATGCGGTACTGCCCGCACGGTGGCGGGTGGCGTTGCTGGCGCCGGCCGTTGCGTTGTTCTGCGCATTCTGGTTGCTGCCAATGGCTGCGCTGCTGCGTGTGAGTGGCAGTGAAGGCTTGATCGCCACCTACACGGCAGCGCTGACCACGCCGCGCTATCTGAGTAGCCTTGTCTCCACGGTCGTGTTGTCGGTGGCCGTGACGCTGGCAACGCTCGTGCTCTCGACCATTGCTGGACTGTTCCTGGTGCGCCATAACGTGCCGGGCAAACGGCTGATTACCGCCATGCTGACGTTCCCGCTGGCGTTTCCGGGCGTGGTGGTCGGCTTCATGGTGATCCTGCTGGCCGGGCGTCAAGGCCTGCTGGGTGACCTGACGCGTGCGCTGACCGGCGAGAAATGGGTCTTCGCCTATTCGATCGGCGGGCTGTTTCTCGGCTACCTGTATTTCTCGATCCCGCGCGTGGTGCTGACGGTGATGGCGGCGGCGGAAAAGCTCGATCGCTCGCTGGAAGAGGCCGCGCGCTCGCTGGGGGCATCGTCTTGGCAGGTCACGCGCGACGTGCTGGTGCCGGGGCTCGCACCCGCGCTCATCGCCTCGGGGGCCATCTGCTTTGCGACCTCGATGGGCGCATTCGGCACGGCCTTCACGCTTGCCACCGAAATCGACGTGTTGCCGATGACGATCTACACCGAATTCACGCTCAACGCAGGCATTGCGATGGCAGCAGCGCTGTCGGTCGTGCTGGGTGTGGTGACATGGCTGGTGCTGGCGATTGCGCGTACTGCAAGCGGCGGGCAAACCGGAGCGGCGGCATGAAACGCCTGCTTTCTCTCTCGCAGTGGTTGATTACGCTGCTGCTGTGCCTGTTCCTGATCGTGCCGGTTGTGCTGTCAATGGCTGTGGGCCTGACGCGCAACTACATCCGCGGTTTCAAGAGCGGTTGGACGTTGGATTGGGTCGCCCAGGTGTGGGACATGTACCAGGCGTCGATCTGGATGTCGTTGCTGGTGGCGCTGTGCACGCTGGTGATCGTACTGGCCGCTGGTGTGCCGGCCGGTTATGTGCTGGCCCGCCGTCAGAGCCGCACGAGCCGCCTGATCGAAGAATTCCTGACGCTGCCTGTGGCGCTGCCGGGCTTGGCGACAGCACTGGGGTTGATCGTTGCGTATGGCGGGTTCGGCGGCTTTCGCGAAAGCCTGTGGTTCATCGTGGTCGGGCACGTGGTGTTCACGCTGCCGTTCATGGTGCGCTCGGTAGCGGCGGTGTGTGCGGGGCAGAACCTGAAGACGCTGGAGGAGGGCGCCGCCAGTTTGGGTGCGTCGTTCTGGCAGCGCTTTCGCACCATCGTGCTGCCCAATGTGCAGCCCGGCATCCTGGCCGGCGCGCTGACGGTGGTGACGCTGTCAGTGGGTGAATTCAACCTGACCTGGATGCTGCACACGCCGCAGACCAAGACCCTGCCGGTCGGCCTGGCCGACACCTATGCGTCGATGCGCCTGGAGATTGCCAGCGCCTACACGCTGATCTTCTTCGTCATGATCGTGCCGCTGCTGGTACTGATGCAGCGCTTTGGCGGGCTGCGCACGAGCGACACCCGCAACGGAAAGACCTCCCGATGAGCAAAGACTCTCTCAATCTCGCACCCGTGCCGATCCAGCTGCGCGGCTGCGGCAAGCACTTCGGCGGCCAGCGTGTGCTGGACCCACTCGACCTCGATATCAGCGCCGGTGAAACCGTCGTGCTGCTCGGCCCCTCGGGTTGCGGCAAGACCACCACGCTGCGCATCGTAGCCGGGCTGGAAGCGCCGGATGCGGGCGGCACCGTGCGCTTTGGCGACGAGGATGTCACCGCGCGCCCCATCGAGCGCCGCCGCGTCGGTATGGTGTTCCAGAACTACGCGCTGTTTCCCAACCTGAGCGTGCGCGGCAATGTGGAATACGGCCTGCGCATCCAGCGCCGCCTGAATGGCCTGTCTGACGCACAGATCAGCGTCCGTGCGAACACGCTGCTGGAGATGATGCATCTCACACCGTATGCCGATCGCGCTGTCGACCAGCTCTCCGGCGGCCAGCGCCAGCGCGTGGCCTTGGCACGCGCCTTGGCGCCGGAGCCACGCGTGCTGCTGCTCGACGAGCCGCTCACGGCACTCGACGCCAAGCTGCGCGAATCTGTGCGCGCCGAAATGGACCGCCTGCTGCGTAGCCTCGGCATCACCACCATTTACGTGACGCACGATCAGGAAGAAGCGATGGCGCTGGCGGATCGCATCGTCGTGATGGAAGCCGGCCGCATCGCGCAGATCGGCACGCCACGCGAGATCTACTTCCAGCCCGCCAACCGGCATGTGGCCGATTTCATCGGCATCATGAACCGGCTCGATGGCCTGCTGCGCGATGGTGCATTTGTCTGCGCGGGTGGTCGTGTGCCCGTGCTGGCAGGCGAGGGCAAGGATGGAACCGATACGGTGTTCTTCCGCCCGGAAGACGCCGTACTGGCCGATCCGGCGCACGCTGCGCTCAAGGGCACGGTGGAATCGGCGGTGTTTCTCGGGTTCCGCACCCGTGTGCGCGTGGCGGGCGTTTCGGCCATGCCGTTGTTCATTGACGTGCCCGGCCGCCAGCACTTTGCGCCGGGCCACGCGGTCGGCTTTGATGTTCCGGCAGACCGGCTCCTCACCTTGCAAGCGTGATGCACTTTCTGCAACTGACCGACCTTCATATCAAGCGCCCGGGGCGGCTGGCATATCGGCGTGTGGATTCTGCCGCCTATCTGGCACACACCGTGGCGCACATCCTTGCACAGCCTGAGCGCCCCGAGGCCATTGTGCTGACCGGTGATCTGGTGGATGCTGGCTCCCCCGAGGAATACGCGCACCTGCGCGCCGTGCTGGCGCCGCTGGATGCGGCAGGCATCCGCATGCTGCCTGTGCTCGGCAACCATGATGCCCGCGATGCCGCACGCGACGCCTTTGCCGACTGGCTCGCGGCCATTCCGGCTGCCGCACAAGACCCGCATGCATTCCAGTACTGGGCCGACCTTGGCGATGTGCGTCTGATCGTGCTCGACACGCTGGACACCGGCCACCCGGGCGGCCGCCTGGGTGTGCAGCGCCTGGACTGGTTGGCCGAAGCGCTGGCGCAGGAAACGCTGCGTCCGACGGTGATTGCCATGCACCATCCGCCGTTTGCCACCGGAATCCATCACATGGATGTGCAGTCGCTGGCCGAAGACGACATCCCGCCGTTTGCGCAGATCGTGCGTGCGGCGGGCAACGTCGAGCGCATCATCTGCGGCCATTTGCATCGCTCCATTGACGTGCGCTTTGCGGGCACGGTGGCATCGACCTGCCCATCACCGGCGCATCAGGTGGCGTTGGACCTGAACCCCGCGGGCGAACCCGGCTTTGTGATGGAGCCGCCCGCCTACAAGGTGCATGCCTGGGTGCCAGGCCAGGGGCTGGTGAGCCATCTCGCTTACGTTGGCGAATTCGATGGCCCGCACCCGTTTTTTGAGGCCGATGGAAGATTAATTGATTGAGTCGTTTTGAGGAGTAATGCTGGCCGCCGATGAGGCCAGCTTGCGCCTTACGCAGCATACGAAGAACTTTCAATTTCTTGTGCATCCAGGCCAAGATTCATTTTCCAAGCGGTTCGGTGGGTTTTCGCCATCATTAAAAAAGAAGCGCCCCTTCATTTTTTGACGATGGGCTGTTCTCTGCATAGCCTTCGACAGTGCCGGAAATGATTGCCTGAGCATCATTGACTCACAATGTGTGCACTATTTTTGTGCGCGCATCCGGCGCGACCCAACCTGTCTTTGCTTGTCTTAAATGTATTGATTGCCCGATGCTAAATTTGGCATGGGTTCATATCTGCATCATTTGGAGGTTATATGGCAGACGGAAATTTGGTGAGCGACTGGACACCGAAAGAAGGCGACGTCGTCTTCGTTGTTGACGATGAAGGTACCATTATTGCAGCCAAACCCAGAACACTGAGCAGGGGTGACACTTTAACTATTTCACACAACGGCGCGGCGAAGTTGGTTGCGGCACGAATTCCAGAGTGGAAAGAGTTTAAAGGCGGTATTGAAAGCGTGATCAAGAAGCCATTTAACCTTCCAGTGACTTTTGATTTTATGGCGGGCACGGATATGGTTTTCGTGCGGCTTACGCCATTAGCTTATGACTCCAGTGGAAATATAATTGATGCCAGCGCGGTCTGCGAGCTTGTGAAATCAAATTTTAATGGAGAAATTCAAACCGGAGTTACTCTGAGGCGATCACCGTATGTGAAAGATGGAGAAGTGGTGCGCTATCAAAAGAAAAGAATACCGGATGGAACGCTGGTGAGCGATTGGACGCCGAAACAAGGTGCTGCCGTGTACATTGTTGAAGACGCAGGCGCGCTGTGCCAGAATGGCTTGATTAAAGGAGACAAGTTGACAATCTACCCTGATTCCACCGTGAGCATGGTCAATACGCAACTCAGATCTTCGCTGGAGGAAAATGAGGGTCATCAGACTTTTAAGCGAGAGAATCCGGAACGTCGCAATAACTGGAGTTCCTTTCCCGGGTCTTTAATTGGGAGTGAATCTTCTCCTGTGATGGCTCATTTTGGAATTGAAACAACAGATATGCATTTGAATTTTATATCACCAACTTATGACTCAAGTGGAAATATAAATGGCATCAATGCGGAACTTTGGTACGGATCCGGTGGGGCGAGTGCCCCCATTCAAAGGCGAGTTATTTTAAAACTGGAATCATAATACAATTATCCTTCGCGCTGCCATTCGTGAAAATTTTACGTTGCGGATGGTAGTGCTGCCGAAAAAACACTTGGCGCGCCAATAATCAATCGATATTTGTTTGTGCTCCCGAGCATCGCGTGTATTCACGCCAGCACACAAAACTAAACCCAGATGGACGGTTGATCGACTAAGCTGCCTTAGCGGCGGTGCTTGCCGCCATGCGCGCCACCAGCGCATCGACATCGGCTTCAGCAGACACAATCGACGCATGCAGCCGATCGTCCGCAAACTCGTCGTACTCGATGGCGACGGACGCCACGTCGGTGATGCCGATGTAGCCGAACGCCGTGGCCACGCCGCCTTCCACATGGTTCAGGTGGGCGATGCGCTGGCCAGGGCCATAGCCGAAGTCACCGCGCGAACTGAGGATGACGAGGCGCTTGTTCATCTCAGCCAGCAGGGGCCAGTAGGGCTCGCCTGCGCGGCTGCGGTCGAAGCCGAACGTGCGGCCTACGCGCACGATGTTGTCGATGTAGGCCTTGAACTGCGCGGGCATGCCGAAGTTGTACATGGGCACACCGGCCACGATCACGTCTGCGGCAAGCAACTCGTCGACCAGCGCATCGCTTTGCGCCAGCGCTTCGTGCATCCACGGTTCCCGCTGCGCGGGCGGCGTGAATGCGGCATGCACCCAGTGGCCATCCACGGGCGACGGCGGTTGGGCGCCGACGTCTCGGTAGACGATATGCGCATCGGGCTCACGTTCGCGCCAGCGCGCCACGAAGCGGGCCGTAAGCCGGCGGGTGTGCGAACCGTGGCGGGCCGTGTCGGAACTGCCCGGCCGGGCGCTGGAGTCGAGGTGCAAAAGACGGGTCATGTCGAATCCGTTATGAGTGGAGGTGTGCCCACTCTATGAACCGCGCTGCACTGCGACAAACGACATGTTTTGCGCGCGACGGATGACTTGAAATCATCCATGCAGACCATGAGGACACGGCACCCGTGACACAATCCGCGCATGCGAAAACTCCCGCCCCTGAGCGCGCTGCGTGCCTTTGAGGCCACTGCACGCCATCTCAGCATGAAGCGCGCCGCCGACGAACTGTCGGTCACGCCCACGGCCATCAGCCACCAGATCCGCCGCCTGGAAGAGGCGCTGGGTGTGACGCTGTTCGAGCGGCAGGTGCGCGCGCTGCGGTTGTCGGAGGCCGGCGAGCGACTGTATCCGGTGCTCAACACCGGCTTTGATGCGTTTGCGCAGGCCATCGATACCATCCGCGCTCCCGCGGTGCAGCCGGTGCGCCAGCGCGTCACACTCACCGCGCCAATGGGGCTGGCCGCGCGTTGGCTCGTGCCCAGACTCGGTGAGTTCGCCACGCAGCATCCGGAGGTGGATCTGCGCATCCATGCGTCCGATACGGTGGTCGACCTGCATGGCGGCAGTGCGGATCTGGCCGTGCGCTATGGCGAGCCGCCTACCGCCAGCGCTGGCCTCGTCTCCGAACACCTATTTGACGATGCCTATGCACCGGTCTGCCACCCAGGGCTGAACATCCGTTCGCACGACGATCTGGCGCGTGTGCCGCTTATCCACTCGGAATGGCAGCGCACATTGCCGCAACCCATCGGCTGGCCTCTGTGGGCCCGTGCCGCGCGCATCGAACACGTGCTCAAGATCGCGTCGGGCATCGTGCTGTCTGACGACGGGCATGCCATGTCTGCGGCCGTGGCGGGGCAGGGCGTGGTGCTGGCGAACCTGCCGTTGGTGCGCGACGCGCTGGAGGCGGGCACGCTCGTGCAGCCGTTCGACGGGCCGGTCATCCGCCGTTATGCCTTCTGGGCGGTCGCGCCGGCAACGCGCCTGGAGGAAGGCGCCGCACGGGCCGTGTGGGATTGGCTACGGCTGGCCGGAAGCCGTAGCCTTTGAAGATTCGACCCACTCGCGCAGGCTGACCACCTGACCACCGGCCCGCGACGCAGTGGCAGCTTTGGGCGCGCGCGGCTCGTGGTCATGGATGGTGGCGCGCACCATCGGGTAGATCTGCGTTTCCCACTTGCGGCCGTTGAATACACCGTAGTGCCCCACGCCGGTCTGCACGTGGTGCCGCTTCATGTACGGGCGAAGACTGCTGCACAAGTCCTGTGCGGCCATGGTCTGGCCCACCGCGCAGATGTCGTCCTTCTCGCCCTCGATGGTCAGCAGTGCGGTATGGCGGATGGCACGCGGCTCGACCCGCCGACCGCCTACGTGCAGCTCCCCCAGTGGCAGCGCGTACTGCTGAAACACAGTGCTCACGGTTTCCAGGTAGAACTCGGCCGTCAGATCCGTGGTGGCGAAGTACTCCTCGTAGAACCTGCGGATTGCCTCAGCCTTGGCCGGGTCACCCTTTGCGCGCTCGTGGTGCAGGTCAGAGAACGACGCCGCGTGCCGATCCAGGTTCATCGACATGAACGCGCACAACTGCACAAAGCCCGGATACACGCGCCGCTGTGCGCCCACAAAGCCCGCCGGCACCACGCTGATGAGGTTGCGCTCGAACCACTCGATCGGCCGGCTGTTGGCCAGTGCGTTGACCTTGGTCGGATTGATGCGGCAATCGATCGGCCCGGCCATCAGCGTCATGCTGGCGGGCTGGGCGGGGTCGCCGTCTTCGGCCATGAGCGCCACGGCAGCCAGCGCGGCCACGGTGGGTTGGCAGATCGCCACGAGGTGGGCATCGGGCCCGAGTTGCTGCAGGAACCTGATGACGTGGCCAACGTAGTCCCCAAAGCCGAAACTGCCTGCGGAAAGCGGAATGTCGCGCGGGTTGTGCCAATCGGTGATGTACACATCGTGGTCGGCCAGCATGGTGCGCACGGTGCCGCGCAGCAGTGTGGCGAAGTGTCCGGACATCGGCGCGATGATCAGCACGCGCGGTTGTTGTGGACCGCTTGCCTTGCGGAAATGAAGCAAGGCACCAAAGGGCGTGTTGCAGACGACCTCTTCCGTCACGGCGACGTGCTCACCGCACGCGTGCACGGTGTCAATGCCAAAGGGCGGCCGGTGGTGCGATAGGCCGGCCATCTGTACGAGCTCACAGCAGGCATCGATGTAGCGGCCTTGCGGGCTCTCGGCCAGTGCGGGGGTCGCGGCAATCGTTGCCCGTGCAATGGCTGCAGCATCCCGCCACGGCCGCATCAACTCCGTGATGGCCTGGTAGGCGGGATAGGCAAGGATGTTCATGGCGTCGTTGGCGCAAGCCTGCAGCGTGGGCGCATTGGTCAGACATGAGGCAAGGCAAGTCATGTGCCAGACCGGTTTGCACTGGCATGGTGTTTGCGAATCGCCAGACACGGCGCGCCATCCAGGGCAACCTAGCGCGCGCCAGGGCATGGCGGCGCGCTTTGCGCGGGCTGCGTGCCACGTCATGCAATGGTGCGCATGCGGCGTTTCGGTGCAGAACGTCCAGATTTGGTGAAGCGCGCCCAGGCAGGCAACCACGGAGACCGCCATGAGCCGGACGACCACTACGCTGACCATCAGCAGCCGCAACTATTCGTCGTGGTCGTTCCGTGGCTGGCTGCTTGCCCGGCTGGCAGGCATCGAATTCGAAACGGTGGTGGTGCCGGTCGATGATGCGGCCGCGCGCGCGGAGTTGCTGCTGCTCTCGCCGTCCATTCTCGTGCCGTGTCTCCACCACGAGGGCATCAAGGTGTGGGACACCCTTGCCATTGCCGAATATCTCAACGAGATCCGTCCGCAAGCGCATCTGCTGCCGGCCGACCGCGCGGCGCGCGCGCATTGCCGCGCCGTCTGCGGCGAAATGCACTCTGGCTTCAGCGCACTGCGCTCTGCACTGCCGATGAACCTGCGCGCGCAGTTTCCAAACTTCCGGGTCTGGTCGCGTGCGCAGGACGATATCGAGCGCATCGTCGCCATCTGGCGCGAATGCCTGCAGCGCTATGGTGGCCCGTGGCTGTTCGGTAAGGCGCCCGGCATGGCCGATGCGATGTACGCCCCCGTCGTCACGCGCTTTCTCACCTACGATGTCAAGCTCGACCCGGACATCGCCGGGTACTGCGCGACCGTGCTCAAACATCCGTTCGTGCGCGAATGGATGGAAGCCGCCCAGCTTGAGACCGAGGACATTGACGAGCTGGACGTGGAGTTCTGAGCGCCGTGCGGGCTCAGGCGCGCAAGATGGTGCGAAGCTTATCCTCAAGCATCCGCTTTTCGCGCTTGAAGCCTTCCAGAACCGTGGTGGCTACCGGCCGGATATTGGCTTCCATGTTCTGAATATGCACGCTCAGCACTTGGTGGCGGCGGAACAGCTTGGAGAACTGCGCATCCTCGCTCTTGAGTTGCGTGACGCGCTCGCGGTACTCAGAAAACATCATGGCTCCGTGAAAGGAAACGAGGCGCTATTGTCCCGTCACGCTTTTTCGCCGAACTGGAGTTGTGTTACGCAGCATGTGGAAAAGTGCTACGGCGCGACCATCAAGCGCCACGCAAGATCAGGAAAGCGGCGATCTGGCACGCTGCACCGCAAAAACGAAATCGCCACCCCGACTCAGCCAAAAGGCTGGGCTGGCTTGTTTTCGGTCGCCCAGCGTCTAGTGTGGGAAGGAGACCAAAAGAACAAAAGGGGCTGCAGTCATGACCACGGTCGGCAGCTTTCAGATCGACTATCTGCAGGTCCTGGACCGCGAGGGCAAGCCGGTTCAGACACTCCCGGCGTTTGCGCAGGATGTGCAAACGCTTCTCGCGCTGTATCGCGCGATGGTGCTCACCCGTGCATTCGACACCAAGGCGGTTGCGCTGCAGCGTACCGGCAAGCTCGGCACGTTTGCGTCTTCCGTGGGGCAGGAGGCGATTGGCGTGGGCGTCGCCAGCGTCATGCACCCGGACGACGTGCTGTTTCCGTCCTATCGAGACCACAGCGCGCAATTGCTGCGCGGCGTCACAATGGCCGAGAGCCTGCTGTACTGGGGCGGTGACGAGCGTGGCAGCGCGTTCAGCAGGGTGCCCCATGACTTTCCGAACTGCGTGCCGATCGGCACCCAGGTCTGCCATGCGGCGGGGGCGGCCTATGCGTTCCAGTTGCGCGGCGAGCCACGTGTGGCGGTCGCCATCATCGGTGACGGGGGCACATCCAAGGGCGATTTCTACGAAGGCATGAACTTCGCGGGCGTATGGAATGCGCCGCTGGTCATCATCATCAACAACAACCAGTGGGCAATCTCGATGCCGCGCAGTCGCCAGACCATTGCGCAGACGCTGGCGCAGAAAGCCGTTGCCGCCGGGATTGCCGGCTTGCAGGTCGACGGCAACGATGTGATTGCAGTGCGGCAAGCCGCGCAGGAAGCGTTGGATCGCGCCAGGGCAGGGGGCGGCCCCACCCTCATCGAAGCCGTGACGTACCGCCTGGGCGACCACACCACCGCCGACGACGCCACGCGCTACCGCGATTCCGACATCGTCAAGCAAGCCTGGGAAGCCGAGCCCATCCTGCGACTGCGCAAGTACCTGACCAGCATGAATGCGTGGGACAAGGCGCAGGAAGAACAACTCGGCCGCGCCTGCTATGCGCAGGTGGAAGAGGCGGTTGCCGCGTACATGGCCGTCGACCCCCCTGGGCCGGATGCGATGTTCGACCACCTGTACGCGACCTTGCCCAGCGCACTGGAATGGCAGCGCGCCATGGCGCTGGCATTCGCCTCCAACGGAGGCAGCCATGGCTGACGTCAACCTCGTCGAGGCCGTCAACCTGGCACTGGCGCATGCGCTGGAGCACGATCCATCCGTCGTGCTGCTGGGCGAGGATATTGGCGTCAACGGCGGCGTGTTTCGTGCCACGGCGGGCTTGCAGGCGCGGTTTGGGGCGCAGCGTGTGATGGATACCCCGCTGGCGGAAACGGCGCTGGCCGGTACGGCCATCGGCATGGCGGCGGTCGGGCTCAAACCGGTGGTCGAGATCCAGTTCAGCGGCTTCATCTATCCGGCCATCGACAACGTGCTCAACCATGCCGCGCGGCTGCGCAACCGCACGCGCGGGCGGCTGTCGTGCCCGATGGTGATTCGCGCGCCCAGCGGTGGCGGCATCCACGCGCCTGAGCACCACTCGGAGAGCCCGGAGGCGCTGTTCACGCATATGCCGGGGTTGCGCGTGGTGGTGCCGTCGTCTCCAGCGCGGGCGTATGGGCTGTTGCTGGCAGCCATTCGCGATCCGGACCCGGTGATCTTCTTCGAGCCGACGCGGCTATATCGTGTGTTCAAGCAACCGGTGGAAGACGACGGCCAAGCCTTGCCGCTGGACACCTGTTTCGTGCTGCGCGACGGCACCGACCTCACGCTGGTGAGCTGGGGCGGTGCCTTGCAGGAAACGCTGGCCGCCGCAGACACGCTGGCCGAAGAGGGCATCGCCGCCGAGGTGATCGACGTGGCCACGCTCAAGCCGTTGGATATGGATTCGATCCTGGCATCGGTGGCCAAGACCGGCCGCTGCGTCATCGTGCACGAGGCCGCCCGCACGTCAGGCGTAGGCGCGGAGATTGCCGCCAACATTGCCGAGCATGGCTTGTACTCGCTGCTGGCGCCCGTGCAGCGCGTGACAGGCTACGACGTGGTCATGCCACTGCCCCGGCTTGAACACCACTACCTGCCGAGCGAAGAGCGCATTCTCGCGGCGGCCAGGAAAACGCTGGAGGGCACCTGAACAATGATCGTCTTCAAACTGCCGGACCTCGGTGAGGGGCTGCAAGAGGCGGAGATCGTGCAATGGCACGTCAACGTGGGTGACACCATCCAGGCGGATCAGCCGCTGGTGTCCGTCGAAACCGCCAAGGCGATCGTGGAAATTCCGTCGCCGCAATCCGGCCGCATTGCCAAGCTATTCGGCCAGCCCGGCGACATCGTGCACCTTGGCGCGGCACTGGTCGCTTTTGAGGGCGCCGGTGGGGGCGATGCCGATGCCGGCACGGTGGTCGGCCAGATGCCGGCGGGGCAGCACGTGGTGCACGAAGCGCCCGCCGTGGTGGGCCGGGGCGCTGCAGTTGCCGGCGCAGGCACGGGTGGTGTCAAGGCGATGCCTGCTGTCCGGGCGCTGGCACGCAAGCTTGATGTGGACCTCTCGATGGTGACGCCATCGGGGCCGGATGGCGTGATCACCGCCGCCGATGTCGAACGCGCAGCCAAGACGTTTGCCGACCTGGGCCCGCCCGAAGTGCTGCGCGGCGTGCGGCGAGCGATGGCACAGAACATGGCCCGTGCGCAGAACGAGGTGGCTGCCGCCACCGTCATCGACGATGCGGACATTCACGCCTGGGCACCGGGCACCGACGTGACGATCCGCCTGATTCGCGCGCTGGTGGCTGGTTGCCGTGCGGTGCCTGGCTTGAACGCTTGGTTTGACGGCAATGCCGGACGGCGCCACGTGCTGGAAAAGATCGACGTGGGCATTGCCGTGGATCTGCCCGACGGATTGTTCGTGCCCGTGCTGCGCAACGTGGCGCATCGGGATGCCACCGACCTGCGCGCGGGGCTTGACCGCATGCGTGCTGACATCAAGGCGCGCAAGATTCCACCGGAAGAATTGCGCGGCAACACGATCACGCTGTCGAACTTCGGCATGATCGCGGGCAAATATGCCGCGCCGATCGTCGTGCCGCCCACGGTGGCCATTCTGGGCGCGGGGCGTATCCACGAACAGGTGGTTGCGGCCGGCGGCGCGCCTGCCATCCACCGTGTCTTGCCGCTGAGCTTGACGTTTGACCACCGCGTCGTGACCGGCGGTGAGGCTGCAAGATTCCTGGCGGCAGTGATTGCCGATCTGGAAGCGGCCGCGTAGTCCGTTCTGTCGGCGATCAGCGCAGCAAGGGCGATGTGCTGTGCGCTGGCGCAAACGCCTCGTGCCATGCGGCAGCAAGCTGCAGCAAGGCAAAGTCTGAGCGCGGTGGTGCAATCACCTGCAGGCCCAGTGGCAGACCATCGGCTGTGAAGCCCGACGGCAAGCTTGCCGCTGGAACACCGGCAAGCGTTGGGCCGATGACGACCTCCATCCAGCGGTGATACGTATCCATCGCGCGGCCGGCAACCGTCTTGGGCCAGTGCTCCTCGGCCGGGAACGGCGCGATCTGGCTACTTGGCAGTACCAGGAAGTCGTACTCGGCAAACTGCGCCAGTAACGCTTGATACCAGCGCGCGCGGGTCGCGGTGGCGCGGTTGATGTCTGCCACGCCACGGCCATGACCTTGCTCGACTTCCCAGATCGCTTCGGGCTTGAGCAGCGCTCGCGTTGCCGCGTTGGCGTACAGCTGACCCAGGTTGCCGGTCACAATCATGGAACGCAGCGTGCACCAGCATTCCCATAGCGCCTCCATCGGGAAGAACGGCTGCACAGCTTCAACCTGGCAGCCCAGGTTCCGGAAGGTGTTCAGTGCGCGCTCGTTGACGGCCATCACCTCCGGCTCAACGGCCAGATAGCCGCCAAAGTCGCCCAGCCAGCCAATGCGCATCTGCCGGTAATCCCGATGCAGCGGCTGCGTGAAACCGGCAGGATCGTCTTGCAATGAAAGCGGCGCGCGCGGGTCGTAGCCCGCCTGCGTGGCGAGCAGCCAGGCGAGGTCTTGCGGGCTACGCGCCATCGGGCCTTCGGTGCCCAACTGCTGAAAGAACACGTCGCCGGTGGGGCCGTAAGGCACGCGGCCAAGACTGGGGCGCAAGCCATAGATGTTGTTCCACGCGGCGGGATTGCGCAGCGAACCCATCATGTCGCTGCCGTCCGCCACGGGCAGCATCTGCAGCGCCACCGCAACTGCCGTACCGCCGCTGCTGCCCCCAGCCGAGAGTGCGGGGTTCCACGCGTTGCGCGTGATGCCGTAGACCTGGTTGTAGGTATGCGAGCCCAGGCCGAACTCAGGCGTGTTGGTCTTGCCGATGAACACCGTGCCCTGCCGGCGCAGGCGCTCCGCCATGATGCTGTCATGTGCCGGCACATTGCGCGCCAGCGCACGGCTACCCATCGTCGTCACCATGCCGGCGACAGCCGTCAGATCCTTGGGCGCCTGCGGAAAGCCATGCATCCAGCCGCCCGACAGACCTTGCGATAGCAGCACATCGCGCTCGCGCGCCTGGTCGATCGCCCACGCGGGATCGACACGGGCCACCACGGCGTTGACCGTTGGGTTGAGGCGGTCGATCTGGGCCAGGAAGGCTTCCATGACCTCCACGCAGGAAACATCACGCGCGTGAATGCGCCTGGACAGCTCGATCGCGCTCCACTGCACGATCTCCTGCTGGGTCATCGAATGCGTTGCTGCGGGGGGCAGGGCGGTGTTCTGCATGGCTCTCTTCTGCGGCTCAGGCGCTCATCGGGCAATCAGGCGGTCAGGTAGGTTTGCGCCAGTCGCACCCAGCAGGCTGCGCCCAGCGGCAACACCTGATCGTTGAAATCGTAACCGGGGTTGTGGACCATGCAGCCGCCGAATTCGCCTTCGCCGTTGCCCAGAATCAGGTAGCAGCCGGGCACCTGATTGAGCATCCAGGCGAAGTCTTCGCTACCGTTGAGCCCCTTGGGCGCTTGCGTGACGACCTTGTCTGCGCCGACCAGCTCAGTGCAAACCTGCTGCGCAAGCTGGGTCTCTGCCAAGGTATTGACCATGGGCGGCGTGAGCTGGCGATAGTCGATCTGCGCTTCCACGCCATGTGCCTGTGCGGTCAGGCTGACGATCTCGCGGATACGCTTTTCCACCATGGCGCGCGTTTCCGGCCGTGCCGCGCGTACGTTGACGCCGATCGTCACAGACTCGGGAATCACGTTGTGCGTCATGCCGCCACGGATGAAACCAACCGATACCACAGCGGTGTCATCCGGTGCCACATTGCGTGCCACCACGGTTTGCAGCGCGGTGACGATGGCCGCAGATGCCACGATCGGATCGCTCGCGCGGTGCGGCATCGCACCGTGTCCGCCCACCCCCTTGATGGTCACATCGGCCACATCGGAAGACAGGCTGACCGGCCCCGGCAATACGCGGAAGCTGCCGGCCTCCACGCCCGGCATGTTGTGCAGCGCGAACACCGCATCGCATGGAAAACGCTCGAACAATCCGTCTTCGATCATGGCGCGTGCGCCGCACAGGTTTTCTTCGTCGGGCTGGAAGATCAGGTTGAGCGTGCCGTCAAAGTTGCGGCTGTCGGCCAATGCCTTGGCTGCCGCCAGCAGGATGGCGGTATGCCCGTCATGACCGCAGGCGTGCATCTTGCCGTGGTTGCGGCTGGCATAGGGCAGACCAGTCGCTTCAATGATGGGCAGGGCGTCCATGTCAGCACGGATGCCGAGCTTGCGCGTGCCGCTGCCGAGCTTCAACTGGCCAACCACGCCGCTTTTGCCGATGCCGGTGTGCACCTCGTAGCCCCAGCTTTTCAGCAGATCGGCGACCAGCGTGCTCGTGGCGCCCACCTCGAAACCCAGTTCGGGCTGGGCATGGATCTGGCGGCGGATGTTGACAAAGGTTTCTGCGTCGATGTGGACAGGGGGCAGCAGATGCGGCAACAGTTGGAAGGGCGTGAGCGTAGGCGCTTTGGTCATGTTGGGGTCCTTGTCGAAATAGGGGGTTAGTGGGACTCGCGCGCTTCGCGCAGGCTCAGTACGGTCAGCAGCGTGATGGCACTGCACGCCATCATGTAGAAGGCAGGGGAGAGCGGATTGCCGGTGCGGGCCAGCAGCCAGGTCACGACAAACTGGCATGAGCCGCCAAACACCGTCACCCCAATCGCGTAGATGACCGACAGGCCGCTGGCGCGCACCTTGATGGGCAGCAGCTCCATCATCATGAGCAGCATCGGCGTGGTGCCCAGGTACAGGCTGCCGGTCAGCAGCGCCGACAGCGCCAGCACCAGCGGCACGCTCGGGGAATGCGTCATCAGCCAGAAGGCCGGATAGAGCAGCACCACGGTCACCAGCGTTGCACCCACCACCAGCGGCTTGCGGCGCGGCAGACGATCTGCCAGCCAGCCGGAAAGCAGCGCAGCGCCAAAACTGGTCAGCCCGGTTACGCAACCTGCGAGCAATGACAGCGACGCTGGCAGATGCAGCTCGCGGATCATGTAGGTCGGCATGAAATAGATCACCAGGTATGTGCCCACCGTCCCGCCGATGATGGTGAGAACGCCCTTGACCACCAGCCCACCGTGCTCGCGGAACAGCATGCCGAGCGGGCTGGGTGCGTGCGCTTCGGCCGTATGGGTTTCATCCAGGTGCGAGCGGATATAGAGCCCGACGGGCGCGATCAGCAGGCCCAGGAAAAACGGTACGCGCCAGCCCCAGCTCTGCAGCGCTTCCGACGACAGACTGCCGTACAGAATGGCCGCAGTCAGCGCGCCACACAGTGCGGCGATGCCCTGGCTGCCCAACTGCCAGCTCACGCGAAAACCACGCCCCTTGATGCCGCCGGACTCCATCAGCATGGCGGTCGATGCACCGATCTCACCGCCCAATGAGAAGCCCTGCAGCAGACGTCCCGCCAGAAGCACCAGGGGCCCAAACAGGCCCGCGCTGGCGTATGTGGGCGCCACCGCCAGGCACAGCGTGCCGATCACCATCAGACCGATCGTCAATGTCATCGCGGCCTTGCGCCCGTGGCGGTCGGCATAGTTGCCGATCACGAAACCACCCAGCGGCCGCATCACAAAGCCAATGCCGAACGTCGCCACCGCCAGCAGCAGCGAGCCATACGCGCTATCCGACGGGAAGAACAGCTTGCCGATCATCAGCGCGAAGAAGCTGTAGACCGTGAAGTCGTACATCTCCAGCGCATTGCCGATCGAACACGCGGCAATCAGCCGGGCCTGACTGGCGGGCTTGGGTGCGGCAATGGCCGAGGCGGGCAGGGCCGGCTGCAGGGTGGCGTCGTTCATGGGGGTCTCCGTCCATGATGTTGAGGAAGGGCTTCTGTGAGTCCTTGGGCGTTTGCAGTATTCCGGGAACGCGCGCGCAGAAAAAATCGCAAATATTCATCCCGATAACCAAATAGAATCACTGTCATAACCGGTGCATATCCGCCATCAGGGAAAGCCCGCGAAGCCTTGCCCGACAGGCATCAGACGTGCAGAGACGGCCGCGTCACCTATCGCCGGGGCGCACCGTGGTGAAGTGGCTTGCCCCGCGCGAGGGCCCAGCCCAGGAGAAAAAGAGGAGGAGCCACATGAAGCTGCACCAATTGCGCATCCTGCTGGCGGTGGCACAGCACGGCAGCATCCATGAGGCGTCGCGCAGCCTGCACGTATCCCAGCCGGCGCTCTCCAAGGCCATTGCTGAATTGGAACGCGAGCTTGGCGTCACGCTGCTGTCGCGCTCGGTGCGTGGTGTGAGCCTGACGGCGTATGGGATGGCGCTGGTCAAGCGCGCCAGCGTGGTCGAGCAGGAGTTGCGTCACGCGCTGGAAGATATTGAATCCATCCGCGGGCATGCGGAGGCCGAACTGAACATCGGCTTTACCGCCGTGGCGTCCAGCGGGCCGCTGCCTGATGCAATGGCAGCGCTGCGCACGCGTTTTCCCAACGTTGCACTACGCGGCTTCGAGCAACGTCCACAGCAGCTTCTGGAAGGCTTGCGCGAAGGGCGGCTCGATCTCGCACTGATCTCAAGCAACAGCGGACCCGGCACGAGCAGCTTCCAGTGGGAGCCGTTGTTCTCCGTACCGATGCGCCTTGCGGTACGGCCGGGCCATCCGCTACGACGCGTGCGCCGGCTGCGCCCGCTGCTGGATGCCGACTGGCTGGTGCTGGACCCGTTGGATGACCCCGGCAGCCCGATGGTCAGCCTGATGCGGTTGCACCGGCTCGACATTCCACGGCGTATCGTGCTGAGCGGATCCAATCTGCTCGGGCTGCAATTGGCCACCAAGACCGATCTCATCAGCATGTGGTCGGACTTTGTCTTCAGCGGTACCGGCGGCCCCTTGCGCATGGTGCCTGGCTCGCTGGACGTGCTGCCGATGGAAGACGAGTTACCGGATTTCCACGTCTACATGGTCTATCGGTCGGCTGACCTGATGACGCATGCCTGTGCGGAGTTCAGCAAGGAGATTCGGCACTTCGCGCAGAGCTATCGCCAACGCTGAACGTCGGCAAGACGACGGCCGGCACGCGTGGTGCATCACGCGCCGCTTTCTGCGCGTACCGCTCCCGGTGGCCGTCCGACCACCCGCTTGAAGGCACGGCTGAACGCGGCGAGCGACCCATAGCCGAGCCGGTAAGCAACGGCTTCGATCGTCTCGCGGTCGCGCGCGATCCATTGTGCGGCAAGCCGCATCCGCAGCTCGGTCAGGTAGCGCACCGGGGTCATTCCGGTCGCCGCAAGAAAGCGCTCGGCAAACACGGAGCGTGACACGCCCGCCTGCGCGGCCAACTCTGCAACGCTCCAGTTGCGGCCCGGATCACGATGCAGCGCGACGATCGCGCGGCCAAGCTTCGGCTCGCGCAGTGCCTGCACCCAGCCTGTGGCATCGCCGCAGCCGCACTCGACCCAGCCACGCACGATGAATGCAGCCACCACATCGGCGAGCCGCGCCAGGATGCCCGCAAAACCCGCGCGCTCCGAGCACGATTCACGCTCCATCGCATCAAGCATCGGGCGGATTTCGGGGTAGCGCGCGAGCAGGGTGCCGACATGCATGAACTCCGGCATCGTGCCGACGAGCGGCTGCATACCGCCCAGATCCAGCTCCATGCACGCGCTGAAGATCAGCGCATCGCCGGCCGTCTGCTCCGTCCCGGCGCACGTCGGCGACACACCGACCGACGCAACCGTGTCGCAGATCTTTGCAGCCTCAAAGCCAGCGATCTCGCGGCACGGGGCATCCACGTCGGACATCAGCGCATGCGTGCTGCCGTGCGGCAGCAGGATCGCATCACCGGCTTCAAGCCATGTCGTTGCGCCGGTCGCGTCCCGCAGCAGCACGGGGCCACGCCCAACGAAATGGAACTGCGCGCGACCCGGCGCATGGCCGAAGCTCAACCCGAAGGGCCGTGCAACCTGGATGCGGCGGTATTGGACGCCGCTCAGCCGCATGCCCAGCAACAACTCGCTGACAAGGTCATGCACGTCGGGCAGGGGAGACAGCAGGGGCTCGGACATGGGTTCCGGACGATCAATCAACAATAACGGATTGTATGTCATAGACCGTCCCATCATCGGCCCCTACCATGTGGCCCTATTGGTACTTTCCCTGATGTTTCCTCATACGGAACGACGCATGAATCCCGGAATCTCCGCTGCCGCCTCCATCGCGGCTCCCCGTGAACCGGCCTGGGGCGCAGTCTTTGCAATGACGCTCGGCGTGTTCGGGCTCGTCACGGCCGAATTCCTGCCCGCCAGCCTGCTCACGCCAATGGCCGAAAGCCTGGGCGTGACCGAAGGCGTTGCCGGGCAGGCCGTCACGGCGACTGCTGCGGTGGCCCTCGTTACGAGCCTGCTGACCGCCGCCGCGACCCGCACGATCGACCGCCGCCGCGTGCTGCTGGCATTCTCGGTACTGCTCGTTGCATCCAATCTTGCGGTTGCATTTGCGACCAATCTGACGACGATTCTCATCGGCCGCGTGGTGCTCGGCATTGCACTCGGCGGCTTCTGGACCATGGCAACCGCGACGGCGATGCGGCTCGTGCCAGCCGCGATGGTGCCGCGCGCGCTGTCGATCATCTTCAGCGGGGTGGCCGTCGCCACCATCGCCGCCGCGCCGCTCGGCAGCTATTTCGGCCACCTGATCGGCTGGCGCAACGTGTTCATGGCTGCAGCAGTACTCGGTGTGGTGGCTTTCATGTCGCAGGTCGCAACGCTGCCGTCGATGGCACCGAGTGGCACAACGCGGCTGCGCACGCTGATTGACGTGCTGCGCCGGCCGACCGTCGGTGTGGGCATGTTTGCGACGATCTTGGTATTTACCGGCCATTTCGCATTCTTCACGTATTTGCGGCCGTTCCTCGAACAGGTTGCCGGTGTTGGCGTGAACGGGCTGTCGGCGATCCTGCTTGGTTACGGCATCGCCAACTTCGTCGGCACATCGCTTGCAGGCCGCGTGCTTGAGCATCGGCTGCGGCCAATGCTGATCGCAATGCCGGCGCTGATGGTGGTGCTCGGCATCGCGCTGGTCGCGCTGGGGCGTGCGCCGGTGATCGACGCCGTGCTCATCGCGCTGTGGGGAATGGCGTTCGGCGGCGTGCCGGTGGCGTGGTCAACGTGGGTGACGCGCACCGTGCCCGACGAGGCGGAAAGCGCGGGTGGCCTGATCGTCGCTGCTGTGCAGCTCGCGATTGCGACCGGCGCTGCTGTTGGCGGGGTCGTGTTCGATGCGAACGGCGCCTCTGGCGTGTTTATCGGTGCGGCCGTGGTGCTGGCCATTGCTGTTGCTACGATTGTGACGGGGGTGCCGAAGCGTGTGGAGACGGCGGCAGTGCTGGTTGAGTGATCAGTGGCTGCGTGCTGGCGGGCTAACCAGCTTGCCAGCTGCACTGCTGCTTGGCTTGGGCTGCTATTGTCCAGCCGAGGTTGAAGTGTCGCCCTCCCAGCCACATTCAAATGTCGGCACGGGCGTGCACTTTGTGCGGGGTTCGGTTCTTCTTGGGGGTGATCGGTAA
>NZ_CATZLL010000009.1:0-224711 GCF_958415495.1 Ralstonia flaminis
GCGCGCTCTCTTCGATAGTGTCCACGTGTCCACCTAGAACTAGATGGACACGATGCTCCTTGCTACGCGGGTCCCCTTCAAGACGGGTTCACCGGGTGCTTACAATGAACTGCCCTTCGTGAGAGGGGTACAGCGGATTAATTTACCGCCGTTTCATTCGCATTAGTGAGTAATGCCAAGTCTCTTCGGGGCTCGCGCGCCAGCGCTCACCGACTTCGAACAACTGACTTATGAATACACTGTTTGCCAAAACATTTGGTGGCCTCTCTCGTCCCTACTACTTCCGGCACTTTCTATTCGGGCTGATCTTCCCCGCATTCTTATTCTTCTTTGCTAGCAACGCTGGAAAGCCGATTCCCTACCAGCTCATCCTATTTTCCCTAGTCAGCACCGCGCTCTATCCATATGCCCGGTTCGTGTACGAAGGCGTGATGAACTTCATCCTCGGCAACAACGTCTTCTTCGTGAACGCAGTCGTGATGCTGTTTGCCAAGTTCAGCACGATGCTGATTTGCTGGGCTTTCGCGATCTTTATTGCGCCGATCGGACTGGTGTATCTGTACTTCCGTCATAGCCGGGCGTAAGCAACAACCAGAAAGTCGTCATCGGCGCTCGGCCGCGGCCAGACCGATCCCCGTTGCCTGGCGATGGTTTGACGATCAGATCAGGATCACATGTTCCGCATAAACGCGTTTCCAAAAAGGGAAGGCCGTTGGCGCGTGGATTGGTTCGGCCCCATCGCCTTCCCCGATCGCATGGTGCGACGGCGCCATCCGTCCGTTCTGGTTTCCTTGTCCAAGGACAAGTGCCCTGAAGGCAGCAGTCGCTTATCGCTTCTCTCGCTCCGCGAAACCGAAAGGCAGCAGACTCGATGCTGGGTTTCGGTCGGAACCACAATGCTCCTGCGTATCGGCGACGTGTGGCGCGAACAGGGCTTGGAATCCCGTGCCGCTGACGAAGAACTGCATTGCGAGAATCTGGAGATCAGCCAGAACACCAGTGAGCTAGTAAAGGCTGGATCGAGCTTTGAGGATGGCAGCTTTATGCTGCCGCTCCAGGAGCATGTTGGGCACCGCGAGAATACGCATTCCTATTGTGTTCGAGTCACGTTGCCAGACGGGAAGCTCCTTGTCGTGCCCTGCATGGAGTTGATCCGTTTCTACTTCGGCTCGTCCAGCGAACTCCTCAACAGGCTGTTCCATCCCCAACTCGATAGAGGGCATCTTTACACGGGGGCGCCGGCAATAGATCGGCACAACCGGATGACGCTCCAACTTGCCGACCGCATTCCGCGCGCAAGCGCCGAGGATGTTGCAAGAATCGCCGGCAGTCGGCTGGCATGGCGCGCGGCCAAAATGATTGGTGCCTCCTGCGTACGAGCCGCCCAGGCTCGCCAAGAGATTTATCCGCAGACCCTATTTCCGTTCGAAGGAACGACAACACTGCGAGCCGCCGGGAAGTGGCTGTCGCGAGGCAATGATCCCAAAGGAACGTTCCTCGTCTATCAACTGCTGAGCTGCTCGCACCCGTTCCCCTTCAAGTCACTGCGGTTTCATGTGACGGGTGGCAAAAAAGCTCGCACTACCAGCATGGCGCCCGATGCTCCGCCGCAGGAAGCGCCGCCCACAGCCCGGAAAACCAAGGAGCCCGCCCAGATCAGTCTGGAGGAGCACGACCCTTCGTCGCAGCTCGCTCCGGCTACGATGCCCGTGCGCGGCAATCGGCGATTCACCGACCTGGAAAACAAATACGTCTTCGCTGACCGAACCATAGCCGGAAAAAAACCCCGCGCCAGCGCCGCGCCCGGTGAACCAATCAGTGAGCATGCGATTGGCGAGCCCGGCTCCACAAAACGCATTCGAGAAGCACAGATCGTCGAAGGCGACGACGAAGTTCCCGACCCACCGGCATTCTTGGGTCACGCAGTCAAAGCACTATCCACGCTGCATAACGCTTCCGTGCGAGTGCTAACGGCGAGCCGTGACGACGGGTGGTCCATTCCTATGCCACTGATCGCGGACGAAGATGGGGTACTGAACGAGCACCTGTTGGTTCCTGAAGACGAGCACCGGCTCAAGCGTGTAGCCGCCTTCGCGGTCTCGTCGAAGGACGCATCCACGTTGTTCATGGTTCACGAAGCCAGTCCACCCATATCGTTTGCAGTCCCGCTGGAGAACACGAGTGACGAAGCGATACAACGCGCGATCCAGGCAGCGACGGGGGCATTCATCTCCGTGCAGAACGGTACCGCCTATCACGTAGTGGCTTTGGAGCACACACTGGCAAACACTCCCGACGAGCTGCGGTCCTGGCTCTCAATGCAGCTCAACCACGCGGCCATCGCGTACCTGCAGTGATAAGGCACGCATCTCTGCTGATGCTCCGACTGGTGAATCACGACGCGTCGGCAAACCTGCCTCGCATCGGTACTGCTTCAGGATGTCTTTGATGAACTGATGATGCAGAGGCGCAATGGGCTTGGGCGGTATCGAGTGCGCTTCAGAATCGTGCTGAAGAAGCCAGAGCGACCATAGCAATACCGCGTGCCGAGTGAGTACAGGCTGTAGTTCCAGCGCCGGCTTTCTAGCCAGTTCAATCTCCAGCTCTGGGTAGCCGAAGCGACAAGCCAGGCAATCACACAGGCGCGGCTTGACCTTGCCCGATAGCAAGGTCACTGCCATAGCGTGCAGACGCTCCATCAGGTTTGGTAGATACGGCATGCACGAGACTTGGAGATTATGCGTCAGCCGCTGTAGCTGAGGCAGCAGACCACTTCCCCGATCATCGATTCGCGTCGCATCCGCATGCCGGAGATCGCAATCGCAGTTGTGGCAATGGCAGATGCCATCGCTCTCAGTACGACGTAAGTCCGTATCTACCCTCTGAATGAACAAGCAGGCCCCGCAGTTCGGGCACCGATCGAGTAGCAAACAGTGGTGCCGTTCGCAGAAGGTCAGCAGCGCGACGCGCCAATGGAGACGAAAGTAAGGTACCGGATCGTCCCTCAGACAATACGGGCAAAACTGGAGGCCTGGACCGAGTCGAGCATTCCGTGGCAGCTTGACGGAGATCACCCACGGCAGACAGCCCGCGGTGTGGAACTGGGGGTACAGCATTCCTTCATAAGCGCGCAGCGTGGTCTGACGAACGACTTCCAGGCGTGTCCCCGTGTGGAAAGCCAGGGATGCCAGAAGCCACTCTGGGCTGAACCGATCTACATCCACCGTCATCACCCGGGTCTTCGCTCCAAGCGCGAGATTGCAGAACGACTTCGCTCTCATTCCATGGCCATGTGCCAACCGCACGATCCAGCTCGACAACAGTTCATCAGGCATAGGCTTGTATCGAACTGGCCAGAGCGGCGTCTTGGCACATGACCACGTTTTCACGGCCTTCGCCTGTACGTTTTGCGCTTGGAGGGTGGCACCCAGTCCAACGCTTCGAGCTGCTTTTCGGTAATCACTTCGTCGCCAGAACGGATGGCATCAACAGCCGCCGTTTTCACGAGATCGAAGATGTCACCGAGAGTGGATTCGCTCTTCATATAGATCGCCTGCATCATCTCGGGATAATGCAGCCCCGATGGCTTGCGCAGCGGCGTCCGACGCTCTAGCGTCTTCAGCAACGTCCCTAGCTGCCGGCCAGGAGTCCAACTGGGCATCTCGATCGGGACGAATCGGCTCGACATCTGCGGATCGGCATTGAACGCGTTGTATGCCTCTTCGATCCCTGAGGCGACGATACTGACCTTCGCCTCATTGCTGAGGCTCTTGATCGCGTTGCGAAACTCGCGTTGCTTGGTCAGGCCGCCGGCAATCAGATGGTGGATTTCATCGATGATGAGGATGCGCACATCCATCTCACCAAAGAGACGCTTGACCTGCGAGTACTTTTCATAGACTGGGGCCGTCGGTTTATATGGCGTCATCAGACTATCCATGATCCGACTGTAGAAGTCGGACAGGTCGGGCTTGGGTGGTGCGTCGACCATCACCACCGGACACCGGGTCACCTCATGCTCAGGGTCCAAGTCTGGAAGGTGCTCATTGCGGAACCGCTCAAGAATGGATGTCTTGCCGCTATATGACGGACCCACAATCAGGTAGCTCGGCATCCGCGTTACCTTTGGATAGTCGAGCAGGTCCTCCAGCTTCTGAAGCGTGGTCGTCGCATGGTCAAGCTGTAACCACGTGCCTTCCTGAATCTTCCGAATCCGATCCTTGGTTGGCAGGTCCAGATACTCCTGTGCTTTTGGGCTGAGGTGGTCGTACTCAGCTGTCGTGCTATTCATCGTCGCTCAGTGCCTGAATGTCGTCTGGGTCGTACCCACGGACTGCTGGCGCAAGTCTGGACGGCTCGATCTTCGAGGCCCGTGGCAAGTCCTTGGATTTCTGCGCGCGAGCTTTTTCCTGCTGCTTGCGTTGCTGTTCAGCACGACGCGCCGCCTTGGTCTGTGCCGCGGCGGCCTCTTCGAGTTCGCGCTGCCGCGCGATCAGCGCAAACAAATCCCGCTCGCTGTATTCCTTCATGCCTGCGGCCTTCGCCGCATTGTTGGCTGCACGTATCTCCCAGATGCTTGCCGGCGGCAAGCTCGAATCTCGGTAGGGAATCGCCTGATAACGTTTGAGATCGGTATCGAAGAAGTACAACACGCTCATGTCACGCGGGTCATAGCGAAACCGGAACTGCTTACCTTTCCTCGGATTGTCAGGATCGCGTTCCCCAATCCACGGTCGCAAGACATCGTGGAAGTAGTGGATGTTGTCGTTGACAACCCCATCACCTCGGATCGTTCGCTCCTCAAAAGGCATGAAGTCGATGCGGACCTTCTCGGGATCGGTGACTAGCGGCGGGATTCCACGGCCCATCTTTCCCCTTGTGCCAAGAATGCCTTCGGTCCATTTGGTCAGTGGCGTCGTGCCAATGCCAGCGTGAACGTCTCGGTGATATCGAGCAAACATCAGGACAAGCCATTTCTCCAGCTCGTCGATGGTCATGCAGGCATTACCCTCAGCGTCGTACTCTCCTTTCTGCTGAGGATTCGCGAAGGTTGCCCCTTTGAGCTCTTTCAGTTCCTCCGATACGGTGCCCATGAGCCGCTCGATATGTGCACCATAGCGAGGCTGCTTGACTGGCCGGAGGTGAATGTCGATGTGGTACTCCCGCGCAGCGACGGCCAGCATCTTGCCTCTGAACTCCTTGGCATTGTCCATATGGAGAACGTCGATGGGGCCGCGGAAAGGCCACTCAATATCGCCGCATCCCAGCCGCGCCATCCATTCGCCCTTGTCCAACATGGCGTGCGAGATGCACATGCCCGCGGACATCGCTGAAGGTGGATCCAGAGACAAGTACATGCCCAAACAGGCGCGGCTGAACACATCGATTGCCAAGGTGATCCAGGCCCGGCCGATCGACTTGCGGTGCGTCTCGTCCACGATGATGACGGGCAGCAAAGTGTGATCGACCTGAACCATGGCAAGCGGCCATTCGGCGTCAGGAATGGATCCCTTGTTCACGCTGAATCGTTGCTCGGCAGCGCGGCGCCCCTCCCGACGCTTAAGCGCTTCTTGCTCATCCAACCAACTTAGATGCCGGTGGATCGTCGACACGGCCGGAAGAGGCTCAAGTTCCGCGACATAGCACAGGCGGCGAATTTCCCTGGCAGCCTTCGCTACTGACGGCTTTTGCATGGTCAGATAGTGCTCTTGAACGTAGTTGTCCAAGATCAGCTTCACTTCCGGCGCGAGGCGACTGCGCCCGCGGCCACCGCCCTTGCGCGTCGGTATCAGCGAAGACAGCTGTTCAGACCCAAGGTAGGTCCGCAGCCAGTTATAGAGCGTCGGGACACTCACGTCTGCGTTGGCTGCCACGGCGACGTAGTCCGCTTTTTTTCGATTCCGCCGGAGAGCAAGCAGAGGACTAATGATGTCTAGGCGGCTTTGCGCGACTTCCCAGTCGTCATCCGATACGTCTTCGAGGTCGATCTGGCCCTGTGGCTCGGGTGAGCCATCACTGCCTCTGAACGGAGGCTTGAGCGACCCTATGTTCAAAATGACAATCTGTCCCGACGCCTCCTCGCGTGCGAGAACCTGGTCCAAGGCGGCGTAGCGGAGAATTGTGTATGCACGCCCATCGTGACTGTAGCTGCTGCCCTTCTTAATCGGCAGAAGAGTCGGCGTCTTTCCTAACGGCTTGCTTGCCATGGCTAGCTCGGTAGAAATAGCTGCGTGCTATCCGTCAACGGAATCTGTAGATCCGCTTGGATTTCGCCGTGAGCAACAAGATGCCAAAGCACGGGAATCAGCCCGGCGCGCAACTCTAAGGTGTCCGCCAAACTGCCAAGTAGCGTCTCGGGGGTCGTTGGACTATCCAGCCGGCGCATCGCAGCAAGCAAGCGCTCCACTGCGACCGGGTCCGCGGGCGTATGGCGATACCGATGCAGAAACTTCAGGTTTTGAACGTGCTGTGTCCTGATGTCGATCTCTGTCCGGGTAACGAAAACCCAGCCTCGTTCTTCGGCAAAGACAGTTGCCGCTGCAAACTTCTCGCGATAGGTCTCAGCGTGCCGATCCAGGTATTCCCGCTTCTTGATTTCCACCAGTTCCGGCGACCGCCGATTGCCCGACGGAGAACAGTGGTAGGTCACTAGCAGATCTGGAACATAAACTCGGCCGCGAGACAGCGGAATTTTGACCGGCTGACATGCGTACGATTCCACTTGAGGATCTGAGTCGAGCAGGAGCATGTACTCCTTCTCCAGAATCGACTCGAATTCGATGACCTCATCCGCCAACGGGGAGGGGTGGCGTCCAGTGACAAAGAGGTAGTTCTTGGGGATCCGGCGCACCGGCATAAAGCGCTCCACAAAGCACACATCCGTGGATTCTTGCTTTCCCCACCCAGACTTGTCGACCCTCCATCACGAGGGGGCTCAGCGTTGCGAGCGTGTTTCAGTCTAGGTCGGCCCGGAACACTTATGTAGTGCACACAGCGCCAGGCCGTTACGGGCGCGAGCCACCAGTCTGTCCGCACTGGCGCCAGGAGAGCGACTGCGCCTATCTGTTCGCCGCTACTGGCGGTAGTCCTTGCTGGCGGACATGTCGTACGTGGTGACTAAGCTTTCCAGCTCGGCCACTCGCGCGGACGATAACCTGCTCTCGCAAGCGGCGACTGCAATAGCTGGTTGGTCGCCCCTACTCGGGTTGCTATTGCGAACAACAAGCTCCTCGACATGACACGACTGGCGACGAAAGTTCAGCCATGCGCGTTGTGCTGCCGCGAAGCTTTCGGCTGCGTGCAACGGCGGGCGATTGGGGTATGAGTGACCGTATGCCTTGTCGACCTTCCTCGGGCCCATGAGAACTTGCGAATAGACAGCGCCCAACTTTTGCTCAGTTACCAAATTTTCTCGGTCAGCACATGCCGCGACATCGGCCGAAGTAACAGGATTGCCGCAATCGGTACTTGCATGAGCGACGCCACCGCATGCTAGTAGCGAAGCAGTCAGTAACAAGGGAGCTCTGGTCATCGTCGGCGTAGTCTGAGGTCTCAGTTCCGCCGAGTGGCTACGGCCGCTGCTTTCTCGATGTCTCTCCGGACAATGTGGCTCACTGCGACGGCTCCTGCAAGCGCAATGCTGGCGAGCCAAACGTAGTACCCGAAGCGCACTTCGTATGGGAATTCGCCCGAGTCTCCCACTGCAATTGTCTTTCCGGCAAGGAACGTGAGAGCCACCGCTATCGCAACAGCAGCAGTGGTAAAAGCAGCATAAAAATGACCCTTCCGAAGTGCAATCCACGAACTCCATAGTATTGGATTCGCCAACCATGAAAAGTGACCGGCGAAGAGTCCAATAGGCCCAAGCAATAGAGCTGCCCAGCCGTAATAAACTCCGGCTTCGGCATAACCTATTGCGGGATGATATGCGGGCGTAGCCAAGCAAACGATGTATAGGATTCCGCTAAGCATTGCGAGCGCACGTTCAACCTTCCGCTGCCTTACCTTCATAAGTTCCACACACTCTCTATCGGTGTCGATGACCGCTCTTGGCCGAAAGCGGTCGGGTAGGGCCATCGAGTACCCCGGGGCCTGGAGGACCAATTTCACTCCAAAAGTGACCGGGCCCTACTGCGCTTGTTCACGTAGGGTGCGAAGCTGCTCTACTCGCCGGGTTGTTAGGTAGCTGGTAAGGGAATCAGGGTCTATATGCGGGGGCCTTTGGGTCCCAATGAAGTGAATCCATGCATCCCTGTACTGCAGCCAGGCGCGCTGCGCTTCAACGACATCGGCCCTCGTGATCGTCGTATATCCGATCCTGTCTGGAGAGTCCGCTTGCATTCCCTTGATCGACATGACGTCGTGCAACGCCTGGCTCATCTGCCGGTTCAGGTCTTTGACTTTAGCTCCGTCGCCCCGCTGTAGCCCACCGACCTCAACCTTTCCAAGAAGACTCATAAAAGCGTCGTATTCATCGGCGCTAGCTTGAATAGCAAGGGCAGCACGGGCCGTCCCTGTCATGTCGGTCTCGCTATCGCCGCGCCGCTGAGCAAACGCTGATAACGCCGTCTGCAACTGCTCGAATGCGCTTAGCTCTCGCCTATTCAACTTATGCGCGAAATGCGCGAGGACTTTGGTTCGCTTCTGAGTGCGCTGTCGGTCTTCAATATGCGTGCAATAGCCGGCCATGAACCCACTTGTGGCGTCGTCGCAAATATCGAACTCTGACCCGACGTCTTTGCCATCCATCATGGAAAGGTGGACAACCCGCGACTGCTCCTCTGCAGGCGCCCCACCGAGAAGGCAGGCAAGACGTACTGCAGTCGCTGAACTTCTTTTTACGCCGAAGCCATTTGCATACAGCATCATCAACACGCCTACGTCGTCTTGAGCGAAGGCGCAGGCTCTCACCTGAGCCCAGTCAGCTTCGGTACGATAAGGACGATGTTTTGTGTCGTAGTACAGGTCGTCCGGGACGCAGGCAGTAGCAGACTGTCGCTGTGTAACGGAAGGAAGGTCCGAGGCCGGCGGAACAGCGCCCTCCGCTGCCATGCAAGCTCGATACCATGCGGACTGTTTGTCGACCATGTCTTCCGTCATGGCTTCCGTGTTGGGGTAGCTAGTTGCGGCAATCGCCGCTTTCCAGACATACAGCAGTATTGGAAATAGGAGCCGTGATTTCATCGTTGATGCGCTTAGGATTAATGACTCACCAAGTGAGTTTGTTGCCTGCAACGCAGCAGTCCCGTCACATAGGCCGGCACGAGTATGAGGACAAGGAGTGTTCCCAGGTGGGTCGCTATCGAACTCCACGTTGGCGCACCTACATAATTCTGGTCCATCCAGAAGAAATAGAACTGGAACAGCACGGCCGGCAGCGCACTGAACAAGGCCCATCTGATCGGCGCATTGCAGAAAGCAATGCCTAGTGCAATCCCGATCAGGATCGCCGCCACCATGTCGGTCGATGAGTGAAACAAACTGAAGACGTATCGCAAGTCATCATCTCGCCTTTGTGTCAGCAGCAGGCTGATCGCACCCGCTGCAAGCGGCCACAGCAGGAGAACTTTCGATGCGAAAGAGAGTTGGGCCGGCTTCGTGCCGACGATCCATTTCTTGAAGCGCTCAAGACTCCCGTACTCGTCCTCATCCTTGTCGTGATAACCGAAGTATGGAAGGAAAAACACGATCACGATTCTCAGTGCCAGCCCCAATCCTAGGCCGAACCACCCAACAAGCAGGATCGAATACCAAGACCCAAGCGATATATCGTTTGGGTAGGTCTTTGCGTCAATCTGACACGCGTCGTACCAAGCAGCAACTCTCAGGACGAGGGATGCGGCAACGAACATCCAGAAGCTCACCTCAAGCCGCCGGCCCCAGCCCAACACGAGTGGCGGGAGCATGAACGGGCTGAGGTAACACAGACAGAGCAGGAGAAACCCAAAGGCCGCCAACACGTATCCTCTCCATGGTTTGGGGCGAAGAGCCGGTCAGGACGCATAGTCCATGCGGCCACGTCCCTGAATTAGTTTCAGCATCGGGAAATTTGGCCGCTTGCGCTGCAGGAGCATGCAGGAATGTCAGTTCCTGGCCGATAGCCGGCATCAAATCCGGAGCGTCCTATGTAGTCTGATTTTTACTCATCCTGAACTCTCGCAGCCCCATCACGGCTAGCAGCACGCCCAACAACAAGAAAGAAGCTGCCACAGTGATGCCCTCCCACCTCCAAGCGGGATCGGGCCGATCCAGAGCAGAATGACTGGGGTCGCTCGGATCGTAGTAGACAACGCTGCGCGAACCATTCGGTCTATCATCCGCGGCATCCTCAGCCTGCTCGCGAGTCTCATACCATGCTTGAGCGGAGCCACTGGCGAGATCTGTGCTGCGCGCGACGTGACGCTCCTGATTGACGGTATAGCTGTAGTCCCATACTGGCGCCCAGCGCATTGAATTTCCACGTGATTCCTCAACATGCGAATGGACAATGACGGCGTCTGTTTTGGGCCATGTTTGTTCGGCCTGCGCCAATTGATAGGCGTATACCGCCTCGTAAGCCAGATGCTCGCTTGCCCAAAGTAAGGTTGCTGCTGCGAGGGCGCAGCTGATTGCCGACACAATTCGCTTGTCGCTGCGTGTCACAGGATCATCCTCTTCACCCCGACCAAATAGAGGGCTGTCCGACGATCCGTTTCCCTCTCGTAGCGAGCGGGGAGATGGTGTGGCTATTTCCCGGGGTAAAACTAAAGCAACAACGAACACAATCGCCATGGTCACTGAGGCCCATCGCCAATCGATGCCGATAACGATGAGGATACCTAGCAAGACCAGTGATGCCACAGCTAGCTGTATCGCAAACGGCAATCTGTTCATTCAATTTGACCCGCGTCCGATTGGTGCATACCGCGAGCTGTTGGTACGCACGTTACTCGAGCTTACCTACTCGATGCTCGCCCGTCCCAGTACACCTGCAGTCGCCATCAAGCGCAGGCGTGCTGAGCGCCATTCCGAGACGCACCTAACACGCTCCTGCAGCGCATCCGACAGCGCGGATTGAGTCGACAGCAGTTCTAGGATGTCTGCCGCTCCTCGCGCATATCGCCGCTCCGATGACATAAGCGCCGCTCGCGCGGACTTCAGCAGCGTGTCCGATGCCTCCAGATTGCTGAGTGCCGACACCGCATCCGCGTGCGTCTTAATCACATCCGACAGGATCTGGTGCTCGGTATCCTCGTACTGCGCCGCGCTTTGCTCCGCCTGCGCAGCAGCACCTTGGACCTTGTACGTCCGCGCAAAGCCCTCAAACAACGGGATCGTCAGCGTGACACCGACTGTCGTGACCGTCGATCGCGTCCCTTGCAGCCCCTGATTCGGGTAGCCGTTCTGGTACACGTTGCCGGTCAAGTCGATGGTTGGCAGACCTTCATCGCGAACCTGGCGCACTTTGGCCCGCGCAGCATCCAGTTGAGCTCTTGCCGCCGCGATGGCCGGATGTCGCGTCATGGCTTCATCCAGCCAGCCCTGGAGATCACCTACCACCTCGGTGGATGCTCCATCGGGCATCTCAGCCAGTTGAACACGGGCGCCCGGTTTCAGCCCAACCGCGTAGACCAGCACGGCGACGGCCTTGTTGTCGTCCGCACGAACCCGCTGTTCGGCAAGCTGCGCCTTGGCCAGCGCTGTACGCGCCTGTAGTGTGTCGCCCTGGCCAGCGGCACCTCTCTTCTCTCGCCGTTCGGTTGCGTCCACCGTGTCTTGCGCCAGCTTGGTCGCTTCCGCCCTCGCCGAGACTGCGGCATGCGACGTCAACACATCGAAATAGGCGCCGACTACGCTGGCGAGCGTCTTCTGCAACGCGGCATCGTGAGCTGTCATGGCAGCGACCAGCAATGCGTTGGCTGCCTCACGATTTGCTGCCCGGGTACCGAAATCGAAGATGCGCCAGTTCAATCCGGCGTATAGGGTATGCCCATCCGTTGAGTTGTTGGCCTCCGGATGCCCGGGAAACTCATTGCGCGTATGCAACTGCGACAGCGTCGATGTCATTGTCGGCAAGTAGGCGGCTCGCGCCTCGCCGACTGCGCCCGCCTGAATCTTGATCGCCGCCCATGCCGCCTTGATCTGCGGGTTGTTGCACAGCGCTAGATCAACCGTTTCACTCAGCGTGAGCGGATGGTCCACCGCCGCGCCTAATGGACACCCGATGGGCTGTCCATCGCCTGGCAGTACTGCTCCACGATCCAGTACCGGAGGGCGCGCGTAGAGCGGGTCGTCAAGACGTGCCGGCCAACTCCATGCCGATGCCGCACTTCCGTACAACAACGCGAACCCGCAGGCGACTCCGTACAACAGCGCTTTGGTTGCGCGTTCTCCCACCTTACCGCTCATGCAAGCTTTCCTGTCCATGCTGGATCAGCGGCGAGAGCACATACTCGATCACGCGCCGCGTTCCAGTCTTGATATCCACCGTCGCGCTCATACCAGGAGTCAGCGCGACTTGCCTGCCATCGACGTCCAGTGTGTTCTTGTCGAGTGCGACCTTGACTGAGTAGATCAGGCCCTTCTTTTCATCCTCGATCGCGTCACGCGATACGTGAGTGACGTGCGCTGGCACCGTGCCGTACTTGGTGTATTCAAACGTGTCGATCTTGACCTGGGCTTCCTGCCCTTCCTGGACAAAGCCGACGTCCTTGTTCTCCATGAAGGCCTCGACCTCCACCACACTCTGCTGCGGCACGATCTGCATCAGCGGTTGCGCGGCCGGCACGACGCCACCAACCGTGTGAACGGTCAACTGCTGCACAGTGCCATCCACGGGCGCCACCAGTTTGAGCAGTTCGCTGTGCACGCTTGCACGCTTGGCATCCTCGGAAGACTGCCCCAGCACCTTCTTGGCGTCGTTCAGAGTGTCCTGCGCAACACGGCGGGTCTCTGCCGTCAGTGCGGCCTTCTGGTTGCGGGCGTCGACGAGTTGGCCCTCAAGATCCACGCGCGCCTGTTCCTTTTCTAGATAGGCGTGGCGCGAAACATCGTGACTGCCAGCGAGGTCGGCGTAATCCCGCGCCCGTTGGGCTGCCAACGGGAGTGCCTCCCCATAGCGGCGAATCTCACCGTCCAGCCGTGTGAGCTTGGCCGTGTAGTCGCGCCATTGGTCTTGCAGGTATTGCTGCGCCTCGCGCCAGCGTTCGATGGGTACCTCGTCCACCGGTGGCAAGACCGGAGCCCTTGCGCGGTCAATGGCGTCCAGCAGCGCACGGGAACGTGCAGCCTGCAGACGTGCCAGTTGCGCATCGCCGACGGCCTTGTCGCGTTCGCTGTCGCTCGCGCGGGCGTCGAGTTCGACCAGCAGGTCGCCGGCTTTCACCGCCTGCCCCTCCTGGACGTGGAGGGCATGCACGCTGGCGATTTCCACCGAGGCGATCGTCTTGGTCCGCCCCGACGGCACGATCTTGCCCTGCGCGTTCACGATGATGTCGATCTTGCCCACGATAGACCACACCAGCAGCACCAGGATCAGCAGCATCAGCACCCGAGCCACCCAGCGTCCAACCGGCGAGACGGGTTGTGCCTGCAGCGAGAGCGCCGAGGGCAAGAACTCCGCTTCATGCGGCATGAACTTCGGCATCGTGATGGCATGACGATGCTGCCAAGCGTGGCGGAAGGCGGCACCGTAGCGCCGCCACAGATCGCCCCACGCTTGTGTGCGATGGCGCAGGCTCATACCGTACCTCCCTGCTGGAGGTTGTAGAGGTGGGTATAGATGCCCTGCGGGTTCTTGAGCAGTTCCGCGTGGCTACCCAATTCGGCGATCTGGCCGCGCTCCATCACGATAATGCGATTGGCTTCGCGCACAGCTGACAGGCGGTGCGCAATGATCAACACGGTGCGCCCTTGGCAAATGCGGCGCATGTTGTCCTGAATGATCTTCTCTGACTCGTAGTCCAGCGCACTGGTCGCCTCGTCGAAGATCAGGATTCGAGGGTTGGTGATCAACGCGCGTGCGATGGCGATACGTTGGCGCTGCCCGCCAGACAGGCCCGTACCGTGCTCGCCGACGACGGTGTCGTAGCCTTCCGGCAGCTCGCAGATGAAGTCATGCGCACCAGCCAGCTTCGCCGCTTCGATGATCACCTCCAGCGGAGCGGCCGGATTGGTCAATGCAATGTTGTCGCGAATCGAGCGGCTGAAGAGGGTGTTTTCCTGCAGCACCACGCCAATCTGCTGGCGCAGCGAAGCGGTATCGATGATGGCGATATCCTGGCCATCGATCAGGACCCGGCCACGTTCTGGCACATACAGGCGCTGCACGAGCTTGGTCAGCGTGCTCTTGCCCGAGCCGGATCGACCGACGATGCCGATCACCTCGCCAGGCGCGATCGCCAGGGAGATCCCGCGAATCACGTCCGGCGCGTCTGGCCGGTAACGAAACGCCACCTGATCAAAGCCGATGGCGCCGGCGAGCTTAGGCAGACGCGACTTCTGGCCGACGACTTCGGTACGAGCGTTCAGGATGTCGCCCAGGCGGCTCATCGAGATGCCGACCTGCTGGAAGTCGTTCCAGAGCTGTGCGAGACGCAGAATCGGTGATGAAACCTGACCAGCGAGCATGTTGAACGCCACCAGTTCGCCCACTGACATCTTGTGGTCGATAACGAGACTTGCGCCCCACCACATGATGCCGGCCGTCACCAGTTTGCTGACAAGGGTCACGCCACCGCTAGCGATCGTCACCACGTTGGTGACGGCAAGGCCTGCCGTCACATAGGCGGCGAGTTGCTGATCCCACTTCTGGGTCCAGCGAGGCTCCACTGCCATCGCCTTGACGGTATCGATGCCACTGATGGTCTCGACCAGGAAGGACTGATTCTCGGAGTTCCGGTTGAACTTGACATTCAGTCGCGCGCGGATGATGGGCGTGAAGATGGCCGACAGCGCGATGTACAGCGGAATCGAGATCACCACGATCAGCGTGAGCCAGGCGCTGTACCACAGCATCACCGCCAGGAAGATGAAGGAGAACAGCAGATCCAGCACGACCGTCATGGCATTGCCGGTCAGGAAGCTGCGGATGTTCTCCAACTCTCGCACGCGAGCTACTGAGTCGCCGACGCGGCGCGCCTGGAAGTAGGCCAGCGGCAAACTCAACAGATGACGAAACAGGCGCGCGCCCAGCTCGACGTCGATCTTGCTACTGGTATGGGCAAACACCCAGGTGCGGATGCTGGTGAGCGTGACTTCAAAGCAGATCGCGCAGATCAAGCCGATGGCAATCACGTTCAACGTCTTCATGGCGTGATTGACCAACACCTTGTCCATCACCACCTGGAAGAACATGGGTGTGACGAGACCAATGATCTGCAGCGTGAGCGAGACCAGAAGAACCTCGCCGAGCAGCTTGCGGTATTTGACGACCGCCGGCACGAACCAGGTGAAATCGAACTTGGCCATGTCACCGGCAAAGCTGGCCTTACTGGTGCACAGGATCAGCTCGCCGCTCCATGTGGCAAGAAAGTCCTGGAGCGCGAGGACGCTGGGAGGAGTGCCTGGGCGTTGGATCAGCACACGCGGAGAGTCTCCTGCCGCGTCGTACTTGCCAATGATGAAGTACTGGCCTGCTTGGTCGATTCCAATCGCGGGCAGCGGCGCACGGTCAAGTCGATCAGCAGACTGCCTGACCAGCTTGGCGCTCAGGCCCAGTTGCTTGGCCGCGAGCAGCAGAGTTTGCGTATCGAATCGACGATGTCCAAACTCGTGGCGTAGTTGAGCCTCGTCCGCCGCAACGCCGTGCAGACTGGCCATGATCAGGACACACGCCAGCGCCGTGTCGATGTCAGGGGACGCACCGCCATCCTGAGTTGCGGATGCGGGGTGAATAGAGGTTTGAGTCATGTACGTCTCACCCGAACGCAAGCGAATGGCTTGGCGCGTATATCGGGTCAAAAATCGGAGCGAAGGCGATGACAGGCCAGCCGACCTGTGCAGCGAAGCCTGGCCGGTCGACCATCAAGGGAAACGAGATGCGTAGCGGCACAGAGCCAGCCCGCTACGCGTAGATCACAAACCTCCCCAGCAAGCTGCTTGCAACCGAACTCGCCGGTTGCAGCGCTTCATGTATTTTTTCCTTTGCAACGACATCCTGCGTCAGCAACGGAATAAACCATAGGGTGGAATGCTCGACCACCCCACGAAGGAGCGGCCGAGCATTTTCACCACTTAGCGCCAGCTAGCAGCAATGACGGGCATCAGGTTGTCCTGCTGCGGTTGCGGCAGCGTCGTCTGCCCCACTGCGGGCGGTGCAAACTGCGCCATCGCCTGCACGAGCGAGTTCACCTGGCTGTCGATCAACTGGTGCCCGTCACCTGCAACCAAGGTCGCATGCGTTGCACCATTGAACCAGTCGGTCAATCGCAGGTTTGACGACGTCCCATCCACGGTAACCAGCAGGTCGTTGCCATCCTGAGCAAACCAGAGTTGGTCGTCCTGCACCGTCGATGCGAAGTTGACCGTGTCCTGCCCACCATAGTTGGTGAGCGTGACCTGACCAGCACCAAGATGGATCGTGTTGACGCCATTCCCGGTTTGCACCGTGTCCGTCCCGTTGCCGACACGAATGTCGTTGGTGCCGGCGGCTACTGCGATGGCGTTGTTGCCATCGCCAACCTGGATCGCATTGGTACTGCCGTCAGCGCTACCCACACCGATGGTGTTGTTGCCGTTGCCAGCCTGGATGGTGTTGTTGCCCGTGCCCATCCAGATGTTGCTGTTGCCGTCACCAGTCGTCAAAGTATTGCTGCCATTGCCCGCATTGACTACGTCGTTGCCACGGCCCAGGGTAATCTGGTTGTTGCCGTTGCCAACGTACACCGCGCTATCACCGTCCCAGGCATGGATGTTGTTGGAACCGCTCCCGAGGTTGACTGTGTAGACACCGTTGTTGAGCCACAAGGTGTTGTCGCCATTGCCACCGTACAGATGGTCAGTGCCACTGCCAACGTTGATGTAGTTGGCACCATCCGCCACCGTCACCACATTTGTGCCATCGCCAACATATATGCGGTTGTTGCCGGTTCCTTGGCCTACGTAGACGGTATTGGAACCACCATAGAGAGTGACACTATTGTTGCCCGTGCCCAATCCAACGGTGTTGTTGCCGCTGCCAAATGCAATGTCATTGTTTCCATTGCCAACGTAGGCAGCGTTGTTGCCATTCCCACCGCGGATGATATTGGCTCCCGCGCCAGCATTGACAACATTCGAACCACCGCCCAGACGAATCTGGTTAGTGCCGTCACCAACGGAAACGCTGCTTGCTCCGTTGCCAGTGGTCACAACATTGTTTCCGCTACCTAACCCAATGGTGTCGTCTCCGTCGCCGACGGTGATCTGATTGTTGCCGTTACCACCCCAAATCGTGTCTTTGCCGTTGCCGCCATTGATGGTATTTGCTCCATCTCCAACCGTCACAGTATTTGAGCCACCACCAAACTGGATCGTGTTGTTCGCTGCCCCATGACCCGCGTACAGCGTGTTGTCGCCATTGCCGACATTGATCCAATTGCGCCCAGTGCCCACCCCTAGAATGTTGTTGCCATCCCCCAACCACACCGCGTTTTGACCGTCGCCCAGATAGATCGCGTTATTGCCGTTACCAGCACCCTGGCTCTGCGTGGAGGTAATGTAGTTACCGCCATTTCCGAGGTTGACGGTGTTGTTGCCTGCACCTAGATCAACTTCATCGTCTCCATCTTGGCCATATACGGTGTTGTTGCCATCACCAAGTACAGCGGTGTCCCAAGACCCCGCAACAGCATTCATAGCAAACGTGTCGTTGCCCTGACCACCACGCAGAGTAACGTTGTTGTATGCAGCATCTGCCTGCAGCACATTCACACCGACGGTGGCACCAACCACTGTCTGATCATCGGCAGTTGCAGCAATGGTATGAACGACATTGCCGTGGCCATCGTCTGTGTAACTACCATGGCCGTCTGCTGGCGAGTCACTGGTGCCGCTCATCGAGCCATCGGCGTTGCGGACATCAGTCCCACTTGAACCATCTGATTTGCTCCAGGTGCGTTGGAACGAGCCGTCCGGTTGAGCAACAGTATCCGTGGTTGTGGTGATACCCGTAGCATCGGTCTGCGATGTCTTGGTTTCGACGGAACCATCCGCGTTGAAGACATCAGAACCCGTTACGCCATCGGAATGCGTCCACTGGTCGCTCAACTTGAGACCGGTGAGGTCGTAGGTGGTCTGCAGCCAATTTCCGGAGCCATCAACGTTGGCTACCGCATAGCTAACCTGGTTGCCACTCGCGTCGTAGATGAGCGTCGTGACGCCCCCCTGAGCAGTGCTGGTGTAGGCGCTCGATGTTCCATTGGTGAATTGAGCTGTGCCGGAGCCAGTGCCGTCCGCGTTGTGGACATCAGTGCCACGCGAACCGTCCGTCTTAGTCCAAGTTCGCACATACGAACTATCCACCTGAGTGATGGTTGAGGTGGACTCGGTGACGCCTTGAGCCAGATGGTAGGTGGCCGTGGAATTTACGATGCCGGTTGACTGAATCGAATCGAATCCGCTGCCGCCTTGCCCATCCTGCCATTGATCACTGACCAGCGTCCCGCTTGCATCGTAGTTACGCGCGATATAACCGCCATTGGCATCATTGGTAACGAGAGTATGGGACCCGTCTACGTAGTTGATCGTCTCAGTACCCTCACCGGTGGCGAGATTAAAGTCTGCCGTAACCGTAGCACCGTCCTGCGTCACCCAAGAGGAGTGGGCAATCTGGTTGGACGGATTGCCGTCGGAACCATAGCGATAGCTCGTTGAGATACTGTCCCCGAACTGATCTACGGCTACCGTCTGAAAGCCCGTGATCGGAGCGTACGGACCGGAGGAAATTACGGAAGCGGAGTTTGCGCTACCGTTCTGATCATGCAGCACGCTGGAGTTGGTCTGACTGATCTCAGCTATCGAGCCATCCGGATTGCGGTAAACAGTAGGCGCGCCCTGCACTGCTGTGAACGAATAGCCTGCAGCATTCGTCCCCGTTCGCGTGATAACCGCACCTGCGCGGAAAGGATCTCCTGTGAGAGGAGTGTACGTATAGGTTCCGCTGTTCCCGTGACCATCCGACCATGTGTCGGAAACGATCACACCGTTAAGTGTCGTGAACTTTCTGAATCCGCCACCTGCGTACGTGTCCGTCTCTTGATAGGTGTTACTGGCGTAGTTGACGGCACCAGCCAAGCTGGACACCCGCGCGGGAGAGTAGCCCCAAGCTTGCCCCATATACTGCACGGTCCCCGTACCGTCGTCGTAGACGATGAGACCGTTTTGCGTCTGGATCTCAAATCCACCGCCAATCGGTATGATCTGCCCAAACCGAGATGCGGGTGAGGAAAACGCTCCCTGGGCTGAAGGGATATCGTAAGTCCTTGAAGTCGATGTAACAGTCAGGCCGTTCAGCACCGATTCGTTAGTGCCAGCCCATTGACGATTGAAGTAGCTACCGTCAACCAATCTTTCATCGTTGGAAACCGATCCGCCCGCAACACTAAACCCCTGTACCTCTTGAATGCCGCCTGCACCCTGGGTGGTCTGGACGGCTCCCGTCGGGGAGGGATAGCTACCACCGTACCCACCTCCGTAGTCTCCACCATATCCCCCGCCGTAGCCACCACCATAACCCCCATCGCTCCCGGTAGTCTGGTCCTCGCGAATGGTGTATAGCAACGTATGAGCGCCGTTATAGACGTTGACGTAAGTGGACCCCGACTTATCGGAAGACGCGATCGCAAACACGCCATCTTTCTGAAAATTGGCAGCCACGTCGCTTTGTGCGCTCGTGAAGTTATCGCGGCCTGACGTACCATCCGCATGCCGCCAGGTATCGTAAAGCAGCTGCCCCGTGGGGGAATAGTAGTTCGTTACGGTATTGCCACTGGCATCCGCCGTGGTCTCGCTGTGACTACCGTCACGGTTGTACACCAAGCTATCACTCGAACCATCTGCGGAGAACGTGCTGCTGCCATGCGTTCCATCCACATTGGACCAGGAGCTACCCGTCAACGTACCGGCGCTGTTGAATTGCTGCGCCGTAGTGTTGCCAGATGCGTCCGTCGTCGTTGCGCTATGGCTGCCATCCATCGCATAGCTAATGCCGGTCCACACTCCGTTGTTCAACTGATCGCTTCCATGGGAGCCATTTGCGGACTGCCAAACATCAGAAGTCTTGTTACCTGCCGAGTCGTACTGGGTAGTGGACGTGTCTCCCAGGCCGTCGTTCGTTTGAACAGTCTTGCTCCCATTCGCAGCGATCGTCGTAGCCTGGGTCACATTGCCATTGCTATCGAATGTATCGCTGCCGGATGTACCGTCAGACTTGATCCAAGCATCTCCCGTAAGCACACCGGATGACGAATAGTATTTGGTAACCTTGTTACCCTGGCCGTCATCGGTGTATGCACTGGTGGTGCCATCCGCATTTGTGGATGAGCCGCTGCTCGACCCATCGGCATTGAACGTGGTTGCTCCCGATCCGCCATTTGCGTCGGCCCACGAGCCCGAAATAAGCGCGCCAGCAGCGCCATAGGTGTATTTCGTGACACTCCCACTACCGTCTCTAAAACGGTATTGAACGTTGCCGTTGGCAGACGTGGTAACTCCGTGTCCAGATCCATTCAGATTGAAGGTATCGAACCCAATCTTCAGTCCACTGGAATTGAAGATCTCATCACCGTAAGTACCATCTGACTTGCTCCACCAATCCGTCGCAATCACATTGGCTGCAGTGTAGTCGCGCTCGATTCTGTTGCCGGTGCCATCATCTGTGTACGTAGCGTAACTACCGTCTGCATTTTTTGCGATGCCCGAGCTTGCCCCATTTACCCCAAAAGTATCCGACCCAAAGGAACCGTTAGAATCCACCCATGTATCACCAGTGGCTTTTCCCGTCGCATCAAACGAGTTTTGCGTTTGATTTCCCCTGCCATCGTTCGTATAGGTGAAATAACTTCCGTCGCCATTGTATTGAATTCCGTTCCGGGAGCCATCGGCATTGAATATATCCGTCCCGTGGCTACCATCCGATTTTTTCCAATCCTGGCCTGTTTCCACACCTGCCGCATTGGTATAAATTGTATATTTCGCACCATCCGCAGCAGTAATTACTGGCGTATTTGGATTGTAAGGACTTGTCCATGTGCTGCCGTTAGACAGTTGCCCCGAAAAATCATTCTCCGGGGAACGGCTATTTGCGACGTGGTCGGTTTTATTCAAATAACCGGCTGCACTGAACTGAAATAGCAGAGAATCACCGTTTGCGTCGTTATAGCAAACCGTATAAGTACCATCAGGATTGACGATTTTTCCGAAATTAGTGCCATCAAGGCTGACAACGCCGCCGGCTAGCGCCAGTTGCTCACCCGAGCTAACACCGTCAGACCCATATGCATTAACGGTAACTGTACCGTTAATTGAGTAGGCATACGTCGTGTAGCTACCGTTGCTGTAGTACTCTGTTACTCCATGGGTACCGTCCGAGTGCCACCAATCCTGGGTGGTTTTGGTACCTTGAGCATCATAGTTATCGACAGTAATGCTCCCCATCATATCGAGGGTCACAGTACTCGTAGTGCCGTCGACATGAACAAATGTTCCATTTCCGGCACCATTGCTGGTGAAGCTGCTACTACCGCTACTGCCGTCACTAAGCTGCCATTGATCAGATTCAAGTGTTCCGTCGCTGCGATAGTGGTCACGTGTCAAATCCAGTGACCCGACGGTTGTGACGAAGTTGCCCGGCGAGAGCTGGAAGCTGGCAGCTGCACCGGTCGGCGACTGGTAAAGAGTAAACGAATCGGAGCTTCCATCCGCATTGGTAGTCGTGCCCGAGATTGCACCGCTGGCATTAAAAGTGTCGCTACCGTAACTGCCGTCAGCGGCACTCCATTCATCGCGAGTAAGACGGCCTTGAGCATCACGGTATTGCGTAACGCTCACCCCCTGCCCAACGTTTAGCGTGGTGGCCGTGTTGTTGCTCGTATCGTAATTTACCCCGGACCCCTGCCAAAGATTTTGCGACAGTTGACTACCTTGAGCGGTATACCCCGTTGTAGTGCCGTGATCGTTTGCATCATCAGTGCGTATCTGGTAAGTGCCGTCCGGGTTCGTTTGAGTCTCGTAAAGACTATTTCTGCCATTGAAGACTCCCACGCCCGAAACATTGGTTAAACCATTTTCGATCTCGGTGTGCGTACCAGAAGAACCATCAGAATGCACCCAGCTTGCGCTGATTAGATTTCCATTCTTGGTGTAGTAATTGATGGTTGTATTACCTTGACCATCATCGAGGTAGGTAGCGTAACCACCGTTCGCGTAGGTCACTCGGCCAGAAGACGAATGATCTACGTTATAGTTGTCTATCCCGATACGGCCATTTGTTTGCCATTGATCAGAGATACTACCATCCGCATTCTCGACCAATGTCCCTGCAATACTGCCACCTGAGATTGTTCCAATGTTGCCATCCACTATGACAGACACATTGGACGCCCCGCGTCCGTCCGCAGATGCAACTGCACTTCCTGAGCCTGGATCGCTCGAGGTTGAGACTTCCAAAGGCTGAGCACTTCCTGGAACAATTATTCGGCCTGTCTTTGGATCTGTTTGAAAATATTTCATAGCTGAGGTTAGATTTCCCAGCATATGTCCAACACCTTTAATGCCAATGAATGTTAGCAACCCGGTAAAAGGCAGGCCTCCTATAGTGGCTGCCCAAGCCCCCAAGCCTGCGCTCGTCGCACCAAAATCACTTGGGATAATAGTTGGCTTGTGATCCAGATAGACTGCGTGTTGTAGAGTGCTGTACCAAAATGTTGCGACCTCTCCGTCAAGATACGTGGAGATCGTTTGCTTGCCTGAGGCGGCATAATCAAAAAGTACATTTCTTACATCACTTCCTCTTTGCTTGGCTAGATTTTCCAAATAAGAGGATGACACCGGCAAAGAATCATAGACAAAGGCATTGCAAGTATTAGCAAGAGCGAATGTTTGAGCCTCCGCACCTCCGAGACTATGACCAACAGCTGTTAGATCATACCCTTCATATGGACCACCCGGCCCCATAAGATCATTTTTACGGAGATTCGCAAAATCCACTACTGGATCAACAACAGCGCTTCCATTGTTTCCAAGATCGCTTATCCAATCATCCAAGAAAAAGCTACCATCGTCGCGATGAAAAGTACTCCCCTTGAATGCAAAAACTATTTGTTTCGTATCGTTATTCACGAAGATACGAAAAGCGCCGCCATTTTCAATTTGGGGACCACCAGTCGAATCAGCTGTGTACCCATAACGTTGAACCTCCATCCAGGTGCCGGGTAATTTTGCAAAAACCTTCCCGTACTTATCCGTGGAATATGCATCCTGAGTAAGCTCCGCAGCGAGTTGAGCGTCAATAGAAACCGTCACCGATAACCCCCATGTATATTAATTTATTTATTTTCCACCAAATAAGCGATTAATTCATTAACTATCACTCACTAACTTTATATCGAGAGAAAAATATTCCAGAATTTTTTTCTGAGCGAGTGTAGATAACGGCAACTTCACCCAATTCAGTGCCTTCTACCATATCGCTAGGCCAAGTTCCGCGACCCAAAGAGGTTTTACTTTTTATCGCCCCCTTTGCATCCACGTAAACGAGCGTCGCGCTCCCTCCTCCACCCCAAGCGTCTTTCGCGACACCGAACATATGAAATCCTCCTGATCGACTGTTGGTAACGACAGCGCGAGGGTAAAAATCGCCTATGGCGATGCCGCTTTCCCTGATCACTCGCAATTCTCTCGATAGCACGACATGGACAACTCGCGACTGATTTGCTACACCAGCACTTGCGAACACGTGGATCTCATTGGAATTCAAAGCGAGAATCCCGCCACCGGACTGGTAGTCTCTGTAGCGAGCAATCTCATTTCCATCAGAATTTAACTTAACCACTAATAGGCGAGGATTCTCACCTGCCAACTCGGTACTGCCTTTTCGACCCACCCCTTTTATCTCTCTCAACCTAGCAACCTGGGTTGCGACAATAATATTGCCGCCCCCATCAACTACCGGCTTCGAAAAACTCCCGTAAACTTCGTTGACATCCTTAATCAGCTCATCACCATCCGACTGAATTAAATATTCCCAAACCATCGCTCCGGCCGAATTTATCTTGAATATCCACGGGCTGTAGTTCCCCCCCCTATCCTCGGAAAGTGGAACTCGCTTCAAACCGAAGAACACCACCCCGTCACCAACTTGAATTGCGCGCGATAGATGTGCCCGCCCAATACCCTTCGGCGCACTATGGATTCTGTAAGCACCCTGACCCCCGTCTTTATTGAATGGCAGAATTAATGGATAGCTGATCCTCGTGAGACTATGAGATTCAATCGAGTCACCCCATGTTTCTTCCGCTTGCCCAGGAAAATCTGATCGCCCTAGCAAAAGATAGCTTCCATTATTTAACTGCGACAACCCCTGCGCAACCTGCTGGAATCCAGGCTTTTCCCAGACAGAACGCCAACCCGGTTGGCCGGTGCCAGTAATTTTTATCAGTTCCGCATCAATTTGCGTATGAACTGATAATGCGTATCCCGAATCAACCGTCTTAATTAGCTCGGCTCCACTCAGTAGTCGACCGTTCGTCGCACATGTGGTCTCGGAGACTTTTTTATAGTCACTTCCCAAGAATCCAAAGTCGAAGCCGATTGCTAGGGTAGGCACCCCTGTTGCCAATACAGCAGTCAAAATTACTTTTTTCAAGAACATGGACCGCGAAGTAAATTTATTTGAATCACAATCGAAACGACCCAGTCCTTTATCGCCCGCCCGGGTGGGTAGATCTTTATTTTTTTCATTTTCATTTGACACACAACCGACCATTTTTATTTATCAAACCAATTATTAAATTTATCACCAACCATGCCATCAAGACGACTTGAGAAATAGCATTTTTATCCGAGTTCCATCTTTGAGAACTAGATGCAAATCGGATTGCACGTGTCGCTGAGGTGTCTGCTCTCTGCTCATGCTTCCCTGTAAGACGCAGGAATGCATAGAACCCGGCTTCAACCACAACGTGAGTTGTGTGGGAAGATTTCGCCAGCGAATGAAGCGCTCGCGCATCGAACAGTGATCGCAATTGATGGGGCCACAGATCGCTTACCGCTCTTAACTCCGAACCTAGACTGGCATGGCACGCTGAAGTACGCTGCGGTTCGATTGCCGTCGCCCATCCCTCCCGCCCCACATACTGTGAATTTTTATTGACTCACGGGACCTTAGCAGACGCTTATAGAAATGACACCCACCCATTTGGTGGGGCGGTCTTAATTTCCACAAAATTAAAATCTGATGTTATATATTTTCATATCTAGAGCATGAGCCGCGTCTTGTTTGCCTGGGAGTTGGGAGACAACTTCGGTCACGTTACCCGCGACCTTCCGATTGCGATCGCTTTGAGGCAGATGGGACACGAGGTAATGTTGTGCGTGAAAGACGTAGGCACCGCACAACAGGTCCTGGCCAGCGAAGGCTTCCGCTTTGTTCAAGCGCCACTGGTACCCCGGTCGGCCCTGTCTATCCTGGCTCCGGTGAGCTATGCCGAGATACTGATTACCTCTGGATACAGCAGTACCTCGCTCCTAGCTGGTCTGGTGAATGGGTGGCTCACCATCTTCGGACTATTCAAGCCCGACACGGTTGTCATCAACCACGCACCAACGGCACTGCTCGCCGCCAAAGCGGTGGGCATACCCACCGTACTGACCTGCACGGGTTTTGAGTTGCCTCCTGCTAGTGATGTGCTGCCGTCCATCGTGCCGTGGGAGCAGATTCCAGAAGGTAGGCTCGCGGCAGCAGACCAAACCGTTGTCAGCTTGATGAATGGCATCTTGCGTCAATATGGCAAGTCGCCTCTTACTCGTGCCCACGACTTGTTCGCTGGCACGAAACGCCTGATGACAACGTTCGCAGAGCTTGATCACTATGGCGCTCGCGTGGAGGAACGTTATATCGGCCCGGTCGCTGCAATGCCAAAAGCGCCCTCGGTTGTTTGGCCTGCGGCAGAGGGCAAGCGCATCTTTGCCTATTTGCGCCCCTCGACGCCGGGGCTTGAGCATTTACTGGCGGCACTCAAGGAGCAATCGGCTAACGCCCTCTGCGTCATTCCAGGTGTCTCACCAGCAACCGCAGACGCTTTCCGGGGACAGGGTTTTACGATCCTGAATCACCCTGTTTCGTTGCAGGTCCTCTTGCCCACAGCGGACTTGGTGATCGCTTCGGGTGCCGGCACCGTGTCAGATGCATTGCTGGCTGGCGTCCCGTTACTCATGACCCCACAGTTTGTTGAACAAGCCCTGCTTGCTCGACGCGTTGAGGCATTCGGGGCCGGCGTGCACTGGGCACCACCACGCACCGCTGAAAGCGCCCACGCAATTGTTGGGAGGGCGCTATCTACTGAATCACTCCGAGTGCACGCCCAATGCTTTGCGTCGAAGTACCAAAGCTGCTCAATGGAGAAGGCGGTAGCGGAAATTGCCAGCGCAATATTGACCGCCGCCACGAACCCACATCAGGGGCAGCCAGCCCAAAGATTTGCATAGAAGGGAAAGCACGACGGTTCGTCACGTTCGCTCCTCACTGCTCTAGCTATCTTCGCTATTTTTTCTAACAAACTTCGCTATTTCTTTGGGCGAACACGCCCTTTTTTCTAGTTTTCTTCGCTACACCGACAATATGACCTTCGCTGCCGACATAGCGAAGTCGGCTGCATGCTGTCGAAGCGACTCCGCAACCCGGATTCGCCTGGCCCCTTGCCTGCGGCTGTTCTACCGGCAACGCCCAGACCGGATGCATTCCGCGCCGCCCAAGTTGGGAGTCCCCCCAGGGGACACCGCTTTTTGGGCCCGTACATACCGCGGTGGCCAGAACGCTCACAACAGTAGCGAACGCGGGGAAGCTACGCCCGCTTGCCGGATTTGGGAGCGCGCTTCGATCCACCTGCGGGTCTGCTAACAGTGGCGACCGGGTATCTAACCGACGCCGTGGGGCTCGCATCAAGTGCGACGCTGTTCGCGCTGGTGCTGGCGATCGTCGCGTTGAGCGGGGGAACCTGGGCTGTGCCACCGGCTCCCTACCTTGCACGGGGCGCGACTGGGATCACAGCCGCAATCCATTGCAATCAACTTCGCTGGTGACGAGCCGAGAGCGGACCGTATTGCACTTGCCTTCGCTCTGTCGACATCCGCCTGGCATCTTCTCCAGAATTGGAGAGGGTCAGGCTGGAGAGTCCGGCGTGGTTAGCGGTTGACAAACTGACGCGCAAAGCGCGCAGGTGCGATGTCAGGCAACGCCCATGTGGCCGGCAGTGACCGTCATCGAAACCGACGGGCTCCTACCTTGGCGCAATTTGACGCCGACGCAAACGTGCAACTCACCACGTGAGACACGGTAGCCGAAACAATCTGCAAAAACGCTGCCGCTCGATCTGGCTTCACCCGCCTTGATCCATATCAGCCAGCTTCGTCATCAGATTGACAACATCAACTCAAACGCCTTCCATGTTTGAGCGTGCAGGTGAAAACCAAAAAAAGCGGAGGAGCACCATGCAACGACCCATTGCGGCGCTCAATGCGCTTGTCTGGTTGCTGCTTGCCGGCCTCATAGCGTGGTCAGACGGAGCAAGCGCGGTACCCGCCTTCGCACGACAAACCGGTATGGCCTGTATGGCCTGCCACGTCAGCTTTCCCGAACTCACTCCGTTTGGCCGTTTCTTCAAGATGACCGGCTACACGTTGTCCAACTACAGCACGATCCCGGTCTCGGGCATGGTGCAGATCTCGCGCACCAACACGCGAACGATTGATCAGGACAACTTCGATTTCGTCCGCAACGGAGACACTGTCCCACAGCAGGCTAGCCTCTTCTATGCCGGGCGCATCGCCGGTCCGGTCGGCGCCTTCGCGCAGTGGACGTACGACGGCATCGCCCACCACAGCGCGCTAGACAACACTGACATCCGCGCCGCGTGGCACCTGACGCGCGAGGACGTCGATTTCATCTACGGCATCACGGTCAACAACAACCCGACCGTCTCCGATGTCTGGAACAGCAGCCCGGCGTTTGGGTATCCGTATGCGGCGCCCAACATTGGCGTGCCACCGCTGGCCGGTACGCTGGTCGATGGCGGCCTGGCCCAGCAGGTTGTGGGCGCGAGCGCGTATGCGTTCTGGCAACGCCATGTCTATGCAGAATTCGGTGCCTACCGCACTGCCGACCAGGCGTTCTCGATCTTCCGCGCTGGGCAAGACACGGCCACCCCAGGCGGCGTGGCCAGACTGAGCGGCGCCAATCCGTATTGGCGCGTTGCCTACAACCAGGAGTGGGGGTCGCATTCGATCATGTTCGGCACCTTCGGACTGCTGGCCAAACGGTATCCGGACAACACGATGCCAGGCACGCCGACCGACCGCTTTCAGGACTACGCACTCGACGCTCAGTATCAATACCTGACCATGACACACGCGTTCACCGCGCAGGTGGCTTGGATCTACGAACATCAAGACTGGCGCGCCAGCTTCCCAAGCGGCGGCATCGGCGCAGGCCCGACGCCCGCCAACCCGACTGATCATCTGAACACGTTCAAGGCCAAGGCGTCGTATTACTACCAGCGCGAGTACGGCGCCACCCTGGCCTACTTCTCAACCACAGGCAATGCAGACCCCGGCCTCTACGCCCCCGCGCCCGTAACAGGCAGTGCCAACGGCCGCCCCGATACGCAAGGCGTGATCTTTGAACTCAACTACCTACCGCATCCGCAGATCAAGCTGGCATTGCAGTACACGTGGTACCTCAAGTTCAACGGTGCCCACACCAACTACGACGGCAATGGCAGAAATGCGATCGACAACAACACGATCTATCTGCTTGGCTGGTTCATGTTCTAGCCGCCACACGGGCACGACCAAGTGAGGGGAGGCGCGAGATGAAGAGACACCGAAAACCCTGGTGGACTTGGCTTGCGGGCCTGGTCACCTTCGCGGCAGTTGGCTGGTCCGCGACGGCTGGCGCAGCAGACGGCGAAAAGCTGGCGGCGCAACTGTGTTCGTCCTGTCATGGCGCGCACGGCAAGAGCGAGTCGCCGATGTTTCCACGCCTGGACGCACAGGTACCGCACTACCTGGAAGCGCAGTTGAAGGGCTTCCGCGACAAGGGGCGCGGCGAAACCGACGCGCAGGCGTTCATGTGGGGAATCGCTTCGCAATTGGACGATGCGACCATCACCTCGCTGGCGGAGTACTACGCGCGCCAAACCGCCCCGCCTGGCCCGGCCGGCGACCCGGCCCTAGTGGCACGAGGGAAAGAGATCTTTGAGCATGGTCTGCAAGCCGAAGGGGTACCGGCATGCGCGTCGTGCCATGGCGCCCATGCGGAGGGCATCGACACGTTCCCCCGCTTGGCGGGACAGCATGAGGCTTATCTCTTGCGGCAGATCGGCGTCTTCAAGAATGGCACGCGCGCCAACGCCCCGGTGATGAGTGCCGTGGCGCACACGTTGACGGACGAACAGGCGAAAGCGGTGGCTGCCTTTCTGCAAGCCCAATAGCAGGCAGCCACGATTCGTAATCGTGTTACAGAGCACGGCTTACGTAGACCAACCGAGCCTCAGCAGTTCATCACCATGCCGCTGTTGCGTTGAAGGGTGACGGGGCCACTGTCGCCGTAGTCCCGTACCTCCTTCCTCCTTGAGGCGGAGCACGAGGCCGCGAATCGTTGCGGTCATCATCGCAATTTTCTGAAATCAACTTCGCTGGTGGTCGGCTGACTCGCCGCCGCGGCCAGCATGCGCCGGCCGCCGTGCCCACCTCCACTGCAGCGGCCAACAGATGTGACGGCAACCCGACTATCGCCCCACATGGCAACAGACCATCCACTCGGCGATGATGCCGGTTGGGCCCAACATTTCAGGAAAGTTCTCGAAGCCGACAGATTCAACCGCCAGAATGGATCTCGCATGCCGTTGCGATGCTGGCCGCGGGCCTCAAGTGAAAACGCGACCGTTTGCCGTGGGGTCAGGAACCGACAACGCTTCTCATGGGCAACCTTCTGGATTGGATCGAACAGCACCCTGCGTTAGCGGCGTGGGTACAGGCGGTCGCCATCATTGTCGCGATTGCGGGAACATGGCTTGCTGGATGGCTCCTACAGCGCACGGAACGGCGAATGGAGAGGCGCACGCTGGCGAAAGCGGTCAGCGAAATTGCCTTGGCGGCAGAGGAGCTGGTGCGGCGCGTTATCGGCGAACTGCCGGATAAGCAAGCCGTAAGTGCAATTGCCACAGGAGAAAAGTCATTCGATATTCGCGCAGTTGATGAGATTGAAGCAGCGATTGCCGCAATTCAGCTGCACAACCTCAGTACCCCCGAACTGGTGCGCGATGTCATCGCATTGCTTGCCAACATCCGTCAGCTTAGAGAACAACTGGCCAATGCAATCGCAACGCATCATCGTATGGACGCCGCGCATTTCAGCGAGTTCTTTGACACGCTAACGAAGGTTCACGCGGCGATCAGCAAGATCAGTGCAAGCATCGCGACGCACGTGAGCAAAATCTAACGATCAGGGCTCGCTTTTCTACAGCCCCGACAGGGAGGAATCGTCATGCTCGGATTTGATCCACGCGCCGGCAAAATTGCCTGGACAGTTTTCCTATTCGCGCTGGCCGTATTGATCGTCTACAAGATTGCGTCCGTGCTGTTGGTCACGATATTCGCGGTGTTCTTCAGCTACTTGCTGTACCCGCTCGTCGAGCAACTCGAACGGCGCATGCCGCGCAAGGTTCCACGTGGCGTATCGATCGGCATCGTCTTCATTCTGGTGATCGTCGTGGCGATTGTCGCAGGCTCGGTGTTTGGTGTAACGGTTCAGGAAGAAGCGGGCAGGCTCGCCGATCAACTCCCAAAGTTGCTTGATACCGCCACCATGGCGGATCGTCTTTCGCTGCCGAGCTTTCTGGAGCCATTGCGCGCGCGCATCCTGGAGTTCATACGTGAGCAACTATCGACAAGCTCAGACCAGGCCATGCCGCTGGTTCGCAACGTTGGATTGGGTGTGATGCACGCGGCAAGCAATCTCGTCTATCTCGTGCTCATCCCAATCATGAGCTTTCTGATGATCAACGAAGCACCGTCGATTCATGCCGCGCTGCTCTCGTGGATACGGTCTTCCGACAAGCGCATGTGGGCGGGCATCATTGAGGATCTGGACACGCTCCTGTCCCGCTATGTCCGGGCACTTTTGCTGTTGTCGCTGTCCACACTGATTTTCTACAGCATCGCGTTCTACGCTCTGGGTGTGCCCTATGCGCTGTTGCTGGCAACCACGGCCGCGGTGCTGGAGTTCATTCCATTCGCTGGGCCGTTGGCTGCGGTGGTGGCAACCATCACGGTTGCCGGCTTCAGCGGGTATCCGCACTTGCTCTGGCTGATTGGATTCATCGTCGCGTACCGCCTCTTCCAAGATTACGTGCTGAACCCGTATCTGATGAGCGAAGGAGTGAAGGTCAGTCCACTCCTCGTCATTGTGGGGCTGCTTGCAGGGGAACAGCTCGGTGGGGTGGCTGGCATTTTTTTGTCCGTGCCCGTGATCGCCGCACTTAAAATTGTGTTGTCACGAGCGTGGGCTGCGCACAGCCTAGGCAACGAGGTGCGCTGACCCACGGCAGCCGTCACCTCTGTCACCCGACAGTCATTGATGGCTGGGATACGAACCCACGGCGAATCGAAAGGAGGCTGCCATGGTGGCGCAACCGAATCCGAAGCTGAACCATCTGCTGTCAGTACTTCCTCCTGATGAGTGGTCGAGAATCGCCTCAGAGCTTGTCCTGGTCGACATGCCGCTGGGGCACGTTGTCTACGAGTCGGGCGACCGACCCGAGTACGTCTACTTTCCCATCACGGCCATCGTGTCCCTGCTCTATGTGATGGAGAACGGCTCGTCAGGAGAGATCGCGATTGTCGGGAACGAGGGGCTGGTCGGCATTGCCATCTTCATGGGCGGCGAAACCACGCCCAGCCGCGCCGTGGTCCAAAGCGCGGGAACGGCATACCGCCTGAGCTCCCGCCTTCTCAAACAGGAGTTTGGCCGCGCTGACGCCATGCAGCGCCTGTTGTTGCGCTACACCCAGGCACTCATTACGCAAATGGCGCAAACGGCCGTCTGCAATCGCCACCACTCGATCGATCAGCAGTTGTGCCGTTGGCTGCTGCTGAGCCTGGACCGCCTGCCGTCCAACGAGCTGCGCATGACGCAGGAACTGATCGCCAACATGCTGGGTGTGCGCAGATCCGGTGTCACCGAGGCGGCGCTGAAGCTGCAGACCGCTGGATTGATCCGCTATAGCCACGGCAATATCGAAGTGCTGGACCGGCCAGGCCTCGAAGGCCGCGTCTGTGAATGCTACGCCGTGGTCAAGCGGGAGTTTGACCGTCTGCTTCCAGACCTTCAGGCGCTCTGATCGCCGGTCCGTCTGTCCGTCACCTTCAGGGGTGATCGGCGTATCGGTATCGACCGCACTGCCCGCTCAGGGCTTATGTTGCTTCTTGAGAGCTTCCTGTGCGTCGCCGTATGCGGCTCTCGCTTTTCCTGCAATCTGCTCGACCTTTCCCTTCGCTGCGGTCGCGTCTTTTCCGGTGACCTTGCCGACGGCTTCCGTCACCTTTCCCTTCGCATCTTCAAGGCGGCCCTTCACTTGATCCTTGTTCATGGCAATGCTCCTTGCAAATTCAACACCCGCGTTGGTCGCCGGGTACGCCGTGTCTTAACCGTGCACCGTGTGGCGGGGTTGCGCCCCGAACTCCCACGTGACCGGCGCAAATAAAGCCCCCGTCCAACGAATCATCATTCTTCTCCTGCGTCGCAGTGCCGTCTGTACGGAAGCGGACGATGGCAGCATGTTGCCGTGATCACCTGCTCCGTTGCACCGCATCGCCTGCCGCGTTGGAGCAAAACCGCTGCGTATCACGCACTACGCGCCCTCACAAATTCTGCTCGCGTCGTGCCTCTCGGTACGCTGTCGTACCGTCACCACCTCCGCCGTGGCATACGCTGAACATAACCTGAGACACGGTGGAGGCAGAGATGCGAAAAGAACGTTTGGCAGCAGTGACAACGATGGCCGTCGCTACGGCAATCGGTCTCATGACTCCCGGCTGCACGACGACAGGAACGTCGGAAGCAGCCGCACACCAACCCGACAAGCGACACACCATCGATACGGCCGTCGACTCAACGCTTGCTCGTCTTTACACCGCTGCCAATGGCTCACGTGAACTGGTTGGCAAAGCCCGGGGCGTACTGGTGTTCCCATCAGTCATTGCCGCTGGTTTTGGCATCGGTGGCCAGTACGGTGAAGGATCGCTGCGTGCCGGCGGCAGCACGACCGGCTACTACAGCACAACAACGGCTTCGATTGGATGGCAGATCGGCGCGCAATCGAAAGCCATCATCTTCCTCTTCATGACACAGGATTCGCTTGACCGATTTCGCAGCAGCGAGGGTTGGTCCGTGGGCGGTGATGCGTCAGTTGCCGTGCTGAAGGTGGGTGCAAACGGCAACATTGATAGCTCCACAGCAACCGGGCCCGTCCAGGCCTTCGTGCTCACCAACAGCGGGCTGATGGCAGGCGTGACGCTCGAGGGCACGAAGATCTCGAAACTCAAATCGCTGTAGCGCAGGAGTGATGCCACCGGCCGCCTATGCAGCTTGTGCCACCGCCTCGTTATAGGACCACGTTGTCAGGAGGACATCATGCGCGCAGTTATCTATACGGTCATGGGGATATGGATCGCCGCGTTGGCCGGTTGTCTGTGGGTTCCTGATGGCGGCTACCACGACGCTCGCCAGGGCGGCTATGAAAATGGCCAACATGGCGGATACGGGGGTGACCGCGAGGATTCCCGAGATCATGAGCACCACTAGGAGAGCCGGTATTCAATGCACCGGCTGGCGACCGGTCGATCGATGTTTCTCGATGGCACAAGGTGCGCAATCTTATCCGCCAGCGCGTACGCTACCGGACCGTTCTCAAACCCGTTCCCATCTATCCTTCAAAAAGATGAGGCGCGCCCAGCCCCTCGACGAGCCCTGAAGAAGCGGCGCGCGCCAACCTCATGATGAAACAACCGTGGAGCGCTTTTCGCCCAGCGTTGGGCACACGGGTGGGGGGAATCTACTCAACGAGGAGGACATCATGTCTCTCGGAATCCTACTGCTAATCGTCTTGGCCGTTTTGCTGGTTGGGGCGTTCCCAAGGTGGTCCTACAGCAATGGTTGGGGCTACGCGCCCAGCGGTGCGATCGGCTTGGGTCTGCTCATCGTTCTCGTGCTGTTGCTCATGGGGCGACTCTGAAGTTTGTGCTTCGATACGCGCCAAGGAGCCGGCGACACAGGCGACGGCATATCGCGAGAATGAGGAGAACGTGATGCTCGATCAATCCATCCGCCAATTCCCGGAGCTGGAGCGCGACGCGTTTCGTGACGTCTGTTTGCGGAACGGCCTGGCGCCCGATGGCTTCGACGTGTCCTCTGTTGAGCATTTTTCGAGCACTGCACCAGCCGAGGCGCTCGACCGCAGCGTCACCGTACGGATGGGCAAGACTGTCCGTGAATACAACGGGGCGCTGGGCCCGGAATGGGTCATTGATTTTGAGGACGATATCCGGTCACGCGTCTTCGGATAGTCAGGGGGCTCCGGTATCTCGAATCCCCGGCCCCAAAGTGCGTGATCTTTGGGCCATCGGTTGCAGCTTCACTCGCTTGCGAGGTCCCCTATGAATCCCATCACCGCATTCCTCGTTGTCCTGCTCCTGTTCCTGGGTGCTGTCACGGGTATGTTCGTCTCCGTTCTATTGGCGCCGCTGTTTGCCATCGCCGCCATCCTGCTCGCGGCAACGCTCAAGATGGCCAATGCATGGCAGAAGTTCGTCATCCTGCGGGCGGGCAAGCTGCAAAGCGTCAAGGGGCCCGGGCTGTTCATGATCCTGCCGATTGTCGACAGCGTGACGGCGGTCATTGACGAACGCATCCAGACCACCGGATTCAATGCGGAGCAGGCATTGACCAAAGACACCGTGCCCGTCAACGTTGACGCGATCATCTTCTGGCACGTCCACGACGCGCAGAAAGCCGCATTGGCCATTACCGACTATCGCCAGGCGATCGACCGCGTCGCGCAGACTTCGTTGCGTGAAATGATCGGTGCCTCGATGCTGTCGGCGCTGCTGTCCGATCGTAAGGCGGCAGATGAGCAGTTGCGCGCTGAGATCGGCGAGAAGACCGCAGCATGGGGCGTAACCGTATCGTCGGTGGAGGTGCGCGACGTGGCCATCCCCGTCGCACTCCAGGATGCGATGTCCAGGCAAGCGCAGGCGGAGCGTGAGAAGCAAGCCCGCGTCATCCTGGGCTCGGCAGAGGCGGCCATCGCGGCCAAGTTTGTCGAAGCTGCGGGCATGTACGAAGGGCATCCACAGGCACTGCAGTTGCGCGCCATGAACATCATCTACGAGACCACGAAGGAACGTGGCGCTACGATCCTGATGCCAACGTCGATGGTCGACAGCATGAATCCTGTTGCGGTTGCATTCGGGGTCTCCAGTAGCACAGAGCCAACGAGCGCGGTTCTTCCGCTCAAGACAGCGGTAGCGGCGGCGTAGCGATACGGAACACGGCATTCCCGCAGATGTGGGAATGCCGTGTTTCATTTCCATAGTTCCATGGTCATGCCCAGGCTATCTTCCGACCTGGTTGCCCACCACCCCGCCGACGACGGCACCGCCCACTGTCCCCACGGCACTCCCGCCTGTCAGCACTGCGCCGGCTACACCGCCAACGCCAGCACCGATTGCTGTATCCGCGCCGCGTCGAGACATCCCGGCACACCCAGTCGCAAGCGTCGCGATCAACAACATCGCACCGCACAGTCCTGCCATTCGATCGTTACGCATTTTGTGCACCTCCGTCTCGATCGCACCCCAAGCGTTTTGTTGCAGAGAGCGCTGAAGCGAGACTTGAATTTTCTATACAGGCCACGAACGTGGTGTATAGCCCATCAGGTCACCCTTGCGGCAATCGGTATGTGTCGCGCGAATGCCCCAAGCACCAAGATCCTCGTTCACAGCAAAGGTGTCGGTACGGCGGCAGACGCATTCATCGCGCGGCTTGATGCTGGATTGTCTTCGCATGTTGGCCAGGCATGCGGCGCGGGGATACTACTGGCGGCACCAATGCACCGACCCTGCACGCTAAAGCAGGCGGTGCCGACCAGGGATGGCACACCGCTCCAAGCGCGCCACGGGATATGCCAAGGTTCTGTACCAGCCTTGGTGCCATCGCATATCAACTAAGGATGTGCGCAGTCCTCAACGTCTTCTGGAGCCGGCAAAAGGAACCCACTCTGGCTCGCCGCATAAGACACGCACGGCCATTGCAATCATCAATAGCGGCTATCGTTCCCGGTTCGATGCACTACGCTTGCAGAGGCGGCAGAAAAATGGAGGCGCAGCATGCCACGCACAATCGAGTACCGTGGCTTCGAAATTCATTTGCAGTTGATCGGGACTCACAAGGACATGTTCGATCTGTGGTTCAGCATCGACGGCCCCATGAAGCCGTCTGGCGTCGCAGCGATAGGCAAGCGCATCAAGGTCCATGGCGGCCCTTTCTCTCGACGCTGGGCGCACCTGATTGGCGAATTGGCCGGCCGCGCTGCGGTAGACGTGATTCTCGGCCCCCAAGAAGAGCCTTCTATGAAGGACGAGGGATAGGTCGAAACTTCGGCATCTCACCACGTACTGATTCCTTGAGCCGTGTCGATTGGCATGCTGGTTTTCAGATCCACGCTTGCCAGGGCCTGAACTTCCACGACCGGCCGCGACAGTTTGACGTTGCCAAACACCAGGGCAATGGGCACATCTGCCGCATCGCGTCCGGTGCCGATTCGCAAGAGTCCCATGGGCACCGCTGCTTGCGACGGGTCGACCAGATACCATTGGTTTCCAAGAAAAACCTCCACGAAGGCGTGGAAGTCGGGCAAGCCCAGCGATGGATCAGCGCCATAGTCGAGACTGGTTGCGAAGCGCGCCGGTATGCTCAACGCGCGGCACAACGCAATCATCAGGTGCGCATAGTCGCGGCACACGCCCTTTCGCTCTACGAGTGTGCCAACCGCAGACGTTCGCTCGCTTGTCGATTGCGGCACGAACCGTACGTGGCGATAGACCCAGTCTCGAATCCGGATAACCAGCGGATAGCCGCGGTGGCAGCCGCCGAATTCCTGCTGCGCAAACTCCATGAGCCGGTCCGACTCGCAGTAGCGGCTAGGGGTCAGGAATGGGATGACATGGAGCGGCAAATCCGCAATGGATACTTCGTGCAGCAGTTCGGCGGGTGTCAGTAGGTGGTCCATATCCACCGTCGCCTCATAGGCCAAGATGAAGTTGCCACGAGGCGCCCGTACACGCAGACGGCGATTGAGCAAGATCGGCTCGGTGTGTGGCACGACTGATATCGCCGGCATCAGATGCAGCGATTCGGCAACGATCGTCTGGCGAGACGTCTTCGCGGCGTGAACATTGAAAATGAAATCCGCAGTTGGATCACAGACTTCATAAGCCAAGCGAACCGAGTAACGCATGCGAACCATACGACCCTCCTGTAGCCCCCGGAACCACGTGGTCGTTGGCAAAACAAGTGATGGGTGAAAAGCAGTGTCAGTGAGTCCCACCGCTGCCCACGAGCGGGTGGGCGATTACGCGAGGGGCATGGACTGACCGGGAACGAAGCCATCGATGATGTCTTCAGCGCCCCTCATGGCGGCACGCTTGGCCGTACCGATGCTCTCCCATGGTTCACCGTTCAGATGAAAAATACGGGAGTGCGCCAGATCCGGAGATGCCCCTTCCTGGCAAATCACCACGGAGGCGCTATATGCCCGGTCTGGACGGCGCTCATGCCATTCCCGAGGCGGGTCAAACAGGTAGATCAGGGGATAGACATCGAACCCCTTGTAGCAGCAAGTCGGATAGGCATCCACGTCGATCTCCGTTGAAAAGAGGCACCCGTGCGGCAATCGGTATGTGTCGCACGAATGCCCCAGGAACCAAGATCCTCGTTCTCCGAAAAGGAGTCGGTACGGTGGCAGACGCATGGATCGCGTGGTCTGATGCGCCAATGTCTTCGCGCATGGCGGTGGCGGTGGCAGTGCCACAGCTTTGAACGAAGAGACCCATAACGGACTGACTTCTGTACGGTACCGAGCCGACAGGTCCTCGCCAGCAAACTACGCTGAAAGCACAAAAACAGTGAGCCGGCACGTTCCGGCATGCCGAGGTAACCGCTACGAGGATCTCTATGATCAGTTCGCTTGACCTGCCAAACGGAACGCTTGAAATACGCACGACGCAGCGTAGTGACCGGCGCTGGATCTCCGAGTATCGCTTCACACCCAGCAGTGGACGTGCCACCGGCTGGGAAGAGGCCGCCATTCCGGAAGGATTCATTTCCTCCGGCATCGCATTCAGCGCTGGGATACTGCTGGGACAACAGCGTGCTGAGTTTGCGCGCTGAAGCACGGAGTGCCATTGAGGGAGGCACGCCCCCCTCTTTCGAGAGGTCGGCGTCGACATGCGCACAATGTGTTTGCGTGTCGATGCCTGCAATAGGAGCATCGTCATGGCGGCCACGCTCATGATCGACATGGCAGCCCAGCCAGGACAATCATGAGCCGGCTGGCTGTGTAAGACCCCATTGCAGCGGGCTGCGAGACGGGCAGGATGATGACCGCCATCAGAGGCACTGCCCGACCACGCCATTGACGGCAGCGCATATGCACGCCCACCGGCACGCACACCGAGTGCGCAGAGCCGGCGGTGCGAAACGCTGCTTGCTCAGTCCAATCGCTCGATGGCGGGCACGCGCACCCGGCCATCACGCAGCTCGGCCTTGGGCTCATATGCGCGCAGCACCAGGGCGAAGTCACCGGCCGGGGTCGGCAACCAGTTGGCCCGTTGGGCCGGATCGGCCGGCGCGTCGCGCTGGATCACGATATCGATTGCGCCATCGCTGCCGGTCTTGAGGCCGGCGGTGCGGTCGCCAACGGCGTAACGTCCGATGGGGTTGGACGTGAAGAACAGCTTGCCGTCCGATTCCACTTCGTACATCGACAGCGACCAGAACGCGTTGACTGGCAGCGCACCCTTCGGCAAGTGCAGGCGATACCGATGCGCACCGGAAAGCCGCTGCTTCTGTTGGTCAACAAAGCTGATCGGATACATGGCCTCAACGGTCTTGAGCGCCAGCAGGCCGCCCAGGGCGACTTGCGCGCGGTACGCATAGTCGGTGCCGAAATCGCCCAGGTTGTCCTTTGAATACGACCAGCCGTCACTCTTGGGCCCAGCGGCGGACAGCCCGCCCTTGAGGGAGGCCAGCATGGCCGGCAACTGCTGCGCCCACAGCGTTTTGATCTCCGGCGACAACGCATCCCACCGGCAAGCCGCGCCGCAAACGCCGACCGACGCCAGACGCTGGATCAGCGCATCTTCATAGCGCGGCGCGGGGTTGCGCGCCAGCATCAGGTTGGCCATGTCGACAAAGGCTTGCGGGCTCTGCTCGACCGGCGGCGGCGCCTGCCACAGGGGCGGCGTCTTGCTGGCACCCAACGGCTGCACCTTGAACTGGTCTTGCAAGGCGATCACGGCGGGCATGTCGGCATCGCCATTGACGAGAATGCGCGCAAGCACGAGCACGTCGTTGGTTGGCGCGCGAATCACCTGCGTATTGGGCGGCAGCGGCTGTGTTGTATCTGGTCCGACCACGACGAAGGTGCCGCCACGTGTGCCGTTGGCGCGCCGACCGAGTATCTCGAAATTGTTCGTCGCCATGTCGAGGAAGGCCAGCGAGTAGTAGCGGCCGGCCATGTCCGGAATCGACAGCGCCACCGGCCCTTGCCGCAGGTCCAACCACAGCGTGGAATACGCCGTGTCACTGTTGGGTGTGGTCACCCAGCGGTCATCCGGGCCGGACAGCTTGTGCTGGTGCAGCCAAGTGTTGAGCTGCGAGCGGCCGGGCTTGGCGTCTGCGCCCAACATGCCGGCACGCAGGCGCCCCATCGCAACCAGCGGAAATGCGTAGTCGAACGCCTGATGCAGCGTGACCTGCTGCGACGGCGCCGCATCGGTCGGGCTCCAATCCTGAGCGGCTGCGACCGCCACATGCGTGCACAGGCACGCGGCGGTGAACGCAAGCAAACGCGTGGTCAACGCAGGGCTTCGTCGGCTGGGCAACATCGATCTCCTCCTCGTATTTTTGTAGATACCTCGCCCATAATATGAGCCTTGCTCACATCCTGCCACTCGCGTTCCATGGCCGCGCCGCCGAAGACAAAAACCAAGATGGATCAATCACTTGTGCGACGCCAGCCGTGCCAGGTGCGCTCGCGCGAGAAGGTCGAACTCATCTTGGAAGCGACAATCGAGATCCTCGACAAGGAAGGGTTGGAGGCGCTCACGACCAACCGCATTGCCGAGGTGGCCGGCATCAGCATTGGCACGCTCTACCAATACTTCAGCAACAAGCAGCAGGTGGTGGACGAGTTGGCCCAGCGCGAAAGTGACTACCTGACGACCGAATTGCTGGCGGTCCTGACGGCACCGGATGCCCAGTCGCCGGAGGCACGTCTGCGGCAAATCATCCGCACCTTGCTCAGCGGATTCGGCGGGCGGCACCAGGTACGCCGCATCGTGCTGGAACAGGCCATCGCGCGCGGACACAACCCGCTGATCACGCCTGGACACGTTTCAACATTTCTGACTTCGGCTCCGCTGCGAGACACCGACGGGAGGCGCGTGACGCTCTCGCCTATCGAGGCCTTCGTGCTCACACGCTCGGTGATGGGTGCCATCGGCAGCGCGCTATCGCACAACGAACAATGGCTCGCCAGCGCGGCCTTCGAAGACAGCCTGCTCGCGTTGATCCAGGGGTTCCTGCACGCGTGCGGCAACAATCACCAAGTACATGCCGCCTCCGCTAAAACCTGATGACAGCGTGCACCGGCCCCGCCAACTGCACGGCCCGGTGCTGGATACCAAGAGCTTGAACCCGCTGGACTACCAGAGCACGCCGGGCCTGGCGGCAGTGATGCCCAAGCGGTTCCCCAACGGTTTCGTGGTGGCGGCACACGCGCACGCACGCGCGCAGTTGATCTTCGCGACGAGCGGTGTGGTGGAAGTCACGGCCAACCACGCGCTCTGGCGCATTCCGCCCCAGAAAGCGCTCTGGGTTCCGCAGGGCATACCGCACGCCATGCGCGCCTGTGGCGACGTCGAGATGCGCACGGCGTACGTCAGCCCCGAGGCTTGCGGGCAGGGCGCACCGCCGGTGCCGCGCATGGTCAATGTGTCGCCACTGCTGCGCGAGTTGCTCGTGCGCGTGGCGGCGTTGCCTGTCGGGCATACGCCGGCGCGCCGCGAGGCGCTGATGACCGAGCTGATGCTGGCAGAAATCGAGTGGTCGCCAGACCCGCCCCTACCGCTGCCATCGGGGTCGGACCGTCGCCTGACCCGCATCTGTGACGCCATCCTTGCCAACCCATCAGACCCGCGCACGCTGGAAGATTGGGCCGCCGAGGCGGGCGCGTCGAGCCGCACGCTGTCGCGCCTGTTCATCGCGCAGACCGGGTTGTCCTTTGTGCATTGGCGGCAGCAGGCCCGCATCTGTGCGGCACTGCCCCTGCTGGCCGCTGGCATGCCGGTCACGGCAGTTTCGGCCGAGCTGGGCTATGAGACCGTGGGGGCGTTCTCGGCCCTGTTCAGGCGCTTTATCGGTGTGCCGCCCAGCGCGTACGCCACGTTGTCCGATTCGGCGTAGGAAACGTCCGCCACGCAGATGCGCCGCTGAGGTGCGCCGCCTATCGTGTTGCCCAGCACAATCCGTGCAGCAAAACGAATGAGGACCCGACATGGTGCGTGAAGACGTTGAATTTTTATCCGAAGGCGTGATCCTGCGCGGCTGGTTCTACCTAGCCGCAGATGCGCGCCCAGACCGGGCCAGCGCGGCCATCGTGATGGCGCATGGCTTTTCCGCGGTCAAAGAGCAATACCTTGATCGCTATGCCGAAGTCTTCGCCCGCAGCGGCTTTGCAGTGCTGGTGTATGACCATCGCAACTTTGGGGCGAGCGACGGCCAGCCGCGCCAAGAGGCCGACCCCGTGCTGCAAAAGCGTGGCTATCGCGACGCCATCAGCTACCTGCTGACGCGGCCAGAGGTAGACGGCCAGCGCATCGGCGCCTGGGGTACGAGCTTCAGCGGGGGCCATGTGCTGGAGGTCGCTGCCGTCGACAAACGGGTCAAGTGCGTGGTGTCGCAAGTGCCCACCATCAGTGGCTACCAATCCGCCTTGCGGCGCACGCGTGCCGATCTCGTGCCGGCCGCGCTGGCGCGCTTCGCACAGGACAGGCAGCAGCGCTTCGAGGGTGCCGCACCGATGACGATGCCCGCCGTGTCCGCCGACCCGACAGCGCCGTGTGCAATGGCCGGCGCGGATAGCTTCCGCTTCTTTACCGACACCGCACCGTTCGCCCCGAACTGGCGCAACGAAGTCACCCTACGCAGTGCGGAGCTGTCGCGCGAGAACGAGCCGGGCGCCTTTATCGACCGCATCTCTCCCATCCCCCTGCTGATGATCGTGGCCGACAAGGATGTCCTGACGCCCGTCGACCTCTGCCTGCAGGCCTACGAGCGGGCACTGCAACCAAAGGCGCTGGTGCTGATCAGGGGCGGGCACTTCACGCCGTATATCGAACACTTTGAGCAGACCAGCAGTGCCGCAGCCGAATGGTTCGGCAGGCACCTTTGATCGGATCGGCCAGGGGCAGCACGTGCAAGTACGGCGCCGATGCCCCTCAAGCCACCTCGGGCTTGACGAGAAACTTGGCCTCCATGGCCCGCCGATCACGACAGCACGAACCCGTCTTGATGATCTGATACCGTTCCGGTCTGACAAGCCTTGGCCATGCCACGAGCACGTCACCACACAACATTCAGTACATCGCCCCCACCAAGCATGACCACGCTCCACATCATCATCCTGGCCTGTGTACAGGGCCTTGCCGAGCTGCTGCCGGTTTCCAGTTCGGCCCACGTCATCCTGGCCGAAAGATGGCTGGGGCTGGACCCGACCTCGCCCGACATGACGCTGATGCTGGTCATGCTGCACACGGGCACCATGTTTGCGGTCATCGTGTACTTCTGGCGCTCGTGGCGGCAGACGTATTTCTCGTCAACCAAGGCGCTATGGAACAACGGCGTCCAGCTGGCCGTGGCCACGGCGGCCACAGGTGTCGTTGGGCTGACCTTGCTCTATGTGATCAAGCACGTCTTCATGGGCGGCGCCGACAGCTTCGAGGTGGAGCACCTCTTTGGCAATTCCAGGTTGATGGCGGTCAGCTTGGCCGTGGCCGGCGTGCTGATCATCGTGTCGTCCCGGTACGCCAACACGGCCACCGGAGCGCTGACCGGCTGGCGCGCCCTTTGGATCGGAGCCGTGCAGGGGCTGTGCCTGCCGTTTCGTGGGCTGTCGCGCTCGGGCGCGACCATCTCCAGCGCAATGCTGGTGGGCGTGCAGCGTCGCCGTGCCGAGGAGTTCAGCTTCGCCCTCGCCGTGGTGCTGACCCCGGCGGTCATCGTCAAGGAAGGCTATCGCTTCTACAAGGCCTACGCGGGCACAGCCGACAGCATGCTGCACATGCTGGCGCCGAGCCTGCTGGGCATGGTGTTCAGCTTTATTGCCGGTTTGGTGGCACTGCGCTGGCTCTCACGCTGGCTGGAGCAGGGCCGCTGGTATCTGTTCGGCTGCTACTGCCTGGCCGCATCGGCTGCCGTGTGGATGTTTGCGGGCTGAGACCGCGTTTGGCTAACCGCCAATCACCGCCGGTTATCGACGGACGCTCTCGCATCCGTCGATAACCGGCATCCGGTTGCCCCGTTGCCGATCAGGGCAGCGGCGTCAGTCTCGGATAGACATGGCTGACCGGCACCTTGTTGGTCGTATGGCACGAGAAGCAGTTGGCACTCGGGGCAGATGGCGTCGCGCCCTGCACGAAGGTCTCCATCGTCGCGTTGGCAAGATGGTTCGTGCCGACCTCGTTGCCACCGTTGGGCGGTGCACCGCCAATCGTCCACGTCGTGCCCAGCTGGAAGTACTGCCGGCGCACGTCTGCCGCGTTCAACTGCGAGATCACGCTGGCGTTGGCAGAGATCACCTGCGTATTCAGGCCGGCCGCGTTGGCAGGGTTGCCGCCGTCGTTCGAGCCCCACGGCTTGGCACGCAGCACGGGCGACGGACCCACCGGCGTGCCGGTGATGGCGGTGCCTGTCCAGCTGTTGTTGGTGGCGTTGAACGGACCGCTCGACCCGCTGGGCGTGAAGAGCCAACTGCCCGAGGTGTTCTGCGCAACGGTCTTCAGGCCGCTCGTCGAGTTGTAGGCGTAGGTGGCATTCGGTGCATTGCCCTCGTGCTCGAACGTGCCCCACACCATCTCGCCGTGTCCGCTGGTTGAGCCCACCACGTGCAGGCCCAGCATGACCAGCTTCAGCGTCGTCTGCCCGTTGGGAACCCAGTTGTTCGGGTTGCTCTTGTCGAACGTCGGGACCACGGCTTCAACCTGGATGTAGTCGTTCGGGTTGGGCACCTTGCTGGCATCCATCCAGCTCGACTTGGTCTCGATGGCCAGGGCCTTCGGGTCCTGGATCGTGTGGCCCTTGCTGGCTGCAAAGCTGACCACGGCATTCACATCGGCCATCGAGGTTGGGAACGCGATGTTCGTGTTGCCCGGGATCACCGCCGCGCCTTGCATCGTGCGGTGGAAGGCAAAGACATCGTTCACGGCGATGATGTAGTAGATCAACGACCCGTTCTGCGAGATCAGCACCCCGCTGTCTGCCTGGCCGGGCTCGACGTCGATCACATTGCCCGCGGGATCAATGAAAATCGGAATGCCCTTGATGACCAGCTTGCGCGCCTGGATGGCGGAAGTGAACGCCTTCATGGGCACGATTGGCACCGGCCGATCTGCCGACAGCAGCGCGCGCTGGCGAACGATCGGCGCGAGCTTGAGCACCTTCGGCACCAGCAGCTTGCCACGTGCATCGAGCAGTTCCAGCGTGCCCTGCTCAGTCTTGCGCACGTTCTGAACTTGTGTGCCCGGGATCAGCTTGCCGTTGGCCAGGCGAATTGACGGCGGTTTCTGCCCCGGCGTTTCGTGCGGCACTTCCACGATCTGCCCGGTGCGCGCCATCACGATCGGCAGGCCATGCGGACCCAGCTCCATTGCACGCAGGAACATGTTGATCGGCCGCCCCGGCGAGTTGGGGATGAAGTTGCGGCGTCCGCTGCTGTCTTCAGGGCTGACCGTGTAGAACTGCGGCGAGAACATGACGTGGCTGCCGCCGCCATACGTGGCCGGCGCGGGTGACGTCAGCCACAGGAACATCTGCTCCGTCCACTGGAAGAAGCCGCAGTTGGGCGCAAGCGCCACGGTGCTGTCAGCGGGCTTGACCACGCCGTTGAGCGTGACCGTACCGCTCTCAAAAAAGCTGGCGACGGTGGCCGGCGAGATCGGACATCCTCCGGCGGCATCGGTCGGCACGGCTTGCGCCGCAGCTGTCTGTGCAAGGCTCAGTGCGGCCAGTAGCGCCGCACCACGCAAAGCTTGCTGAACTCCGAAACGCAGTGACATAGCTCCTCCCCAGGGTCGTGGTCATTGCTTCTTTGGTGCTGAATCGGAAATCGGGAATCGGGTGCGTTCATCTCCTGCATGGATGTGTCGCGAACCCTGCGGCGCGCAAGCGCAACGCGGGCAGCGGCATGAACGGCGCAGTCAAACCGGGGGGCTGGTTTGCGCGCTGCAGTTCGGAGGGGGCCCCGATGACTGCACTCGCTTGCACAGTGCATCGCCGTAATTGTTGTGTGTGGATCCGGCGCGCGCTGCGCGGGGACTGCGCAATGGCAGTCCTAGCCTAGGAGATGGTCTGCGCGGCCAAGCATGAAATTTTCTTTGCTCTGATGTGCATGCAACCGCATGAGATACGCCTGCATTTGGATACGCTCGGGGCCAAACGTTTCCGACACAACCTGATGTACTGCGTGCGTTGCTCGCTGCTGTTCGTGAAGCCATGCGCGGTCGCTCCGTGGAGCCTCTGCCAGGCATGAAGTCATGGCGACTCACCCGCCAGAGACACCATGCACCCCGCGTCTCAGTCACGCTCGGTCAATACATCTCAACCCGGTGCATGAAGCGAGCAGCGCGCATGCATCACGCTTGATTTCCCAACGAAAGAGCGCTGCCGCCACATCACTTGCGCGTACCAATACGAGGTATCCGAACACCCTAATCCCTCGGATTCAGCAGCAGCAATTTGATCTACGCAGTTTGGCCGACCACGCTAGAATTTGCGACTCGAATGACCCGTTTTGCCACCGCATGTCGACCTTCCATCACGCCAGCCTGCAGGACCCCGCCACCCTCATCGAGATCGTGCGAGCGCAGTCCGAAATCGCCAAGCTTGGTACGGACCTTGGAGCCATCATGGCGCTCGTCACCGAGCGGGCGCAGCGCCTGACCTGCGCGACCGGTGCCGTGCTGGAACTGGCCGAGGGCGAAGAGATGGTCTATCGCGCCACGTCCGGGCTGACTGACTCGCTGTTGGGCCTGCGCCTGGCGCGCCAGGGCAGCCTGTCGGGCCTGTGTGTGCAAACCGGCGCCATCCTGCGCTGCGAAGACGCCGAGATCGACCCGCGCGTAGACCGCGAAGCATGCCGCCGCGTTGGCCTGCGCTCAATGGTGGTGACGCCGCTCAAGCATCTGGATACGACGGTGGGCGTACTCAAGCTGGTGGCACCCGAGGTGGATGCCTTTACCGAGCGCGATGTCGGCGTGCTGGAACTGATGTCTGAGCTGATTGCCGCGGCCATGTTCCATGCGGCCAATGCCGAGCGCGACCAGCTCTACCTGCGTGCCACGCACGATGCGCTGACCGATCTGCCCAACCGTGCACTGTTCTACGACCGTCTGCGCCAGTCGATCCACCTCGCGCAGCGTGCGCAAGGCGCGCTCGGCGTGCTCAACGTCGACATGGACAATCTCAAGACCATCAACGACCGCTACGGCCACCGCGCCGGCGATGCGGCCATCCGCGAGACCGCGCAGCGCATGAGCCGCAGCGCGCGCCGCTCCGACACCGTGGCGCGCGTGGGCGGCGATGAATTTGCCGTCATCCTGCCGGGCATCGATGCGCGAGACGACGCGCAGACCCAATGCGAGCGCCTGGTTGAAGAGGTGCAGCAGCCCTACGCGTTTGAAGGCCAGCCGCTGGACCTGCGCGTAAGCGTAGGCGTCGCATTCATGCCCGAAGACGGCACCGAGATCACCACCTTGCTCGATCAGGCCGACCGCGCGATGTACGCCACCAAACGCCTGCGCAAGCAGGCCCTGCCGACGGCCACCGAGCATTGAAGGCCGACGCATCGCTTACGTCACCCGGCAATAAACCGTTACACCTGCAACGTGCCCGCGCCGGAATAAAGCGCGGGCCCGTTCGGTTTACGTGGGTGCAGGATGCGTTGTGCGAGCACGCCCGCGCCATCCCGCAGGCAAACCGATGTGCCAGGCAATACGACCAGACCGGTCACTGAACTACCGCTGCAGCACGTATTGAGACGTCGGGCATTCCTGGTGTTGGGGGATGAACATGAAGCGTCTGACAACCTTGACGATGGCGCTGATCACGCTGGGCATCTGCGCATGCGCAACCGCGCAGGACATGCCGGTCGGCACCTGCCAGCCGATGACTGGACAAACCGAGATCAACGGCGTCATGCAGGAGGTGCAAGGCACCGCGTGCCTGCAACCGGACGGAACCTGGCAGATGGTGGACACCGACGGCAGCCCCACCACCGACTACGGCCCACCGTATTACCTGGATGACACGTGGTACTGGGGTCCGCCCGTGTTCTTAGGCAGCGTGGTCTTCGTGGATCGCTTTCACCACATCCACCGCATGCACAACGTGTTCTTCCGCCATGATGGCCGCGGCTTTGCACGCGGTGGTTTCCGTGGCGGATTCCACGGCGGGCATGAGGGGGGGGGTCATGAAGGCGGATCGCGCCGCTAGCGCCTCGGGCGGCTAGACCCGCAGATAGTGCTCGCGCTCGCCCAGCCAGCGCTTGAGGTGCGCCTCCACCGCTTCGGGAAAGCGCGCGAGCATCTGCTCTGCGGCACCCTGCGCAAACTCGACCAGCCACGCATCGTGGTTGAGATCGGCAAAGCGCAGCATGGCCTCGCCCGACTGCCGCGCGCCCAGGAATTCACCAGGGCCGCGAATGTCCAGATCGCGCCGGGCAATCTCGAAACCATCGGTGGTCTCGCGCATGGTCTGCAGGCGCTGCTTGGCCGTGGGCGACAGCGGCGCCTGATACAGCAGGATGCACACTGATTCCGCCGTGCCCCGCCCCACGCGCCCGCGCAACTGATGCAACTGCGCAAGACCAAAGCGCTCGGCGTGCTCAATCACCATCAATGAGGCATTGGGTACGTCCACGCCCACTTCGATGACGGTGGTGGCGACCAGCACGTGCAGCTCTGCGCTGGCAAAGGCGCTCATCACGGCGGCCTTGTCGGCGGAAGGCAAGCGGCCGTGCACCAGGCCCACCTTCAAACCAGCAAGGCTTTGAGAGAGTGTCTCGAAGGTCTCCACCGCCGTTTGCAACTGCAGTGCTTCACTCTCTTCAATCAGCGGGCATACCCAGTAGACCTGTCGCCCCTCTTGTGCGGCGGCATGGATGCGCTCGATCACCTCGTCGCGGCGTGCGTCGTTCACCAGCCGCGTGACGATTGGCGTGCGCCCCGGCGGCAATTCGTCGATGGCGGAGACGTCGAGGTCGGCGTAGTACGTCATCGCCAGCGTGCGCGGGATGGGCGTGGCCGACATCATCAACTGGTGCGGCACCTGGGCGTTGGCGGCGACAGGTGCGTCGCCATGACTTGCCTTGACGCCGGATTTACCACGTAGGGCCAACCGCTGCGCGACACCAAAGCGATGCTGTTCATCCACCACGGCCAGGCCAAGGCGTGCGAACGTCACCGTGTCTTGAATCAGCGCGTGCGTGCCGATCACAAGTTGCGCTGAGCCGTCCGCCACGCGTGCGGCTGCCTCGTCCTTCTGCTTGCGCTTGAGGCTGCCGGCCAGCCAGACAATGTCGACACCCAGCGGCGCAAGCCATGAGGAGAGCTTGCGGTAGTGCTGCTCGGCCAGCAGTTCAGTCGGCGCCATCAACGCGGCCTGCCAGCCGGCGTCGATGGCCTGGCACGCGGCCAACGCAGCGATGACGGTCTTGCCGCTGCCCACGTCGCCCTGCAGCAACCGCTGCATCGGATACGGGTGCGCGAGATCGGCGCGGATCTCTTCCCACACGCGGGCCTGGGCGCCGGTCAACTTGAAGGGCAGCGCATGCATGAAGCGCGCGAGCAGGCCGCCCTCGCCGCTGGCACGCAACACTGGCGCGTTGCGTGTGCGGCGTGCCGCCTGTGCCCGCTTGAGCGAGAGCTGCTGCGACAACAGCTCATCAAATTTGATGCGCAGCCACGCCGGGTGCGTGCGCTCGACCAGGCTGTGCTCATCCACGTCGGGCGTGGGCTGGTGCAGCAGGCGCACGGCTTCGGCGGGCGCCATCAGCTTGAGCGGCGCCAGCGGGCCGTTAATGAGGCTGTTCGGCACCGTTTCCGGCAGCGGCGTGCGTGCAAGCGTATTCAGGATTGCCTTGCGCAGATACGCCTGCGGCACGCCCGCCACGGTCGAATACACTGGCGTCAGACGATCGGGCAGCGGTTCATCGGGCGCCACGGTGCGCACGGTCGGGTGCACCATCTCCGCGCCAAAGAAGCCGCCGCGCACCTCGCCACGCACACGCAGTTGCACGCCTTCGGCCATCTGCTTGACCTGGCTGCCGTAGAAGTTGAGGAAGCGCAACACCAGTTCGCCCGAATCATCGGCGATGTGCACAACAAGTTGCCGGCGCGGCCGGAACGCCACTTCGTTGCGCGTGACCGTGCCTTCCACCTGCGCTGCCCAGCCAGTGTTGGCGCGCGCTGTGGCCTCGGCGATGGTCAGGAGCGTGGTTTCGTCCTCGTAGCGCATCGGCAGATGCAGGACGAGATCAACGTCGCGGTGCAGGCCCAGCTTGGCGAGTTTGTCGGCCGGGCGCGCGGTCTTGGCCGGCTTGTCTGCCGGGGTCGCACGTTTTGGCTTCGGCGCCGGCGCGGTATCAGCGTCGGGCAGTGGAGCGGTATCAGCGGCGGAACGGGCGCGAGGCGGCACAGGACGTTTACAATGGCGAACTTTGCGGTTTCGCCCGATTGTACCGGCGCCGCTCTCTTCACTTGGCGCGATTCTTCAACCGCGCCCCATCCATGCTGACGCTGTCCGATTTCGATTTCGATCTGCCGCCCGAGTTGATCGCGCAAACCGCCCTGCCCGACCGCACCGCGAGCCGCCTGCTGGCTGTGCGCCGTGCCAAAGATGGCGTGCACTTTGATGACCGCCAGTTTGCCGATCTGGTCGACTACCTGCGCCCCGGCGACCTGCTGGTCTTCAATGACACACGCGTCATCAAGGCCCGCTTCTTTGGCCACAAGGCCAGCGGCGGCAAGGTCGAGGTGCTGGTCGAGCGCCTGCTGGATGAGCACACCGTGCTGGCGCAGATCCGCTCCAGCAAGTCGCCGGTCGAGGGCACCACACTGCGCTTGGCCGATGCCTTTGATGTGACGGTGGGCCCGCGCGCCGAACCGTTCTTCACGCTGCGCTTCCCGCAACCGGCGCTGGACCTGATCGAGCAGTACGGCCGCCTGCCGCTGCCGCCCTATATCGAGCACGATCCGGACAGCTTTGACGAGACGCGCTATCAGACCGTCTACGCACGCAACCCGGGTGCGGTGGCGGCGCCCACAGCCGGCCTGCATTTCGACGATGCGCTGTTTGCCGAGCTCGACACCAGGGGCATCCAGCGTGGCTTCCTGACGCTGCACGTGGGTGCCGGCACGTTCCAGCCGGTGCGCGTGGAAAACATCGCCGAGCATCGCATGCACAGCGAGTGGTATGCCATCTCGCCCGAACTGGCCGAGGCCATCCGCGCCACGCGGGCGGCGGGTGGGCGCGTGATTGCCGTGGGAACCACGTCGATGCGTGCACTTGAATCCGCAGCCCAGCCCGACGGCACGCTCAATGCGGGCAGCGGCGAGACCGATATCTTCATCACCCCGGGTTACCGTTTCCGTGCGGTCGACGCGCTGGTGACCAATTTCCACCTGCCCAAATCGACGCTGTTGATGCTGGTATCGGCATTTGCCGGCATGGACGCCATCCGCGGCGCCTACCAGCACGCCATTGCCCAGCGCTACCGCTTCTTCAGCTACGGCGACGCCATGTTCCTCACGCGCGCGGAACGCAACCCCGCCGACACCCAATCTGCCTGACCATGCTCAAGTACGAACTGCTCACCACCGATGGCCTTGCCCGACGCGGCCGCATGACCCTGAACCACGGTGTCGTGGAAACACCCATCTTCATGCCGGTGGGCACCTATGGCGCGGTCAAGGCGATGTCGCCGGCGGAACTCAAGGAGATCGGCGCGCAGATTATCCTCGGCAACACCTTCCACCTGTGGCTGCGCCCAGGGCTGGAAGTGATGGATGCGCACAAAGGCCTGCACGGCTTCAATGGCTGGGATAAGCCCATCCTGACCGATTCGGGTGGTTTTCAGGTGTTTTCGCTGGGCGATCTGCGCAAGATCACCGAAGAAGGCGTGACATTCGCCTCGCCCATCAACGGCGACAAGCTATTCCTGTCGCCCGAGATTTCCATGCAGATCCAGCGCCGGCTGAATTCGGACATCGTCATGCAGTTTGACGAATGCACGCCGTACCAGATCGATGGTCGCCCGGCCACCGAGGCAGAAGCCGCTGCGTCGATGCGCATGAGCCTGCGCTGGGCGCAACGCTCGCGCAACGAATTCGCGCGAGAGAACAACCCGAACGCGCTGTTCGGCATCGTCCAGGGCGGCATGTTCGAGCAGTTGCGCGACGAATCGCTGGCGGGTCTGCAAGCCATTGACGCCGATGCAGGCGGCCAGGGTTTCGGCGGCTATGCCATCGGCGGCCTGTCGGTGGGTGAGCCGAAGGAAGACATGATGCGCGTGCTGCAGCACGTGGCGCCGCGCCTGCCGGCCAACAAGCCGCATTACCTGATGGGCGTGGGCACGCCGGAAGACCTGGTGGCAGGCGTCGCTAGCGGCATCGACATGTTCGACTGCGTGATGCCCACCCGCAACGCGCGCAACGGCTGGCTGTTCACCCGCTTTGGCGACATCAAGATCAAGAATGCGGTGCACCGCAATGACCCACGCCCGCTGGACGAAACCTGCGGCTGCTACACCTGCCGCAATTTCTCGCGTGCCTACCTGCACCATCTGCAACGCGTGGGCGAAATCCTGGGTGCACGCCTGAACACCATCCACAACCTCTATTACTACCTGGAGCTGATGGCTGAGATGCGCGCCGCCATTGAGTCGCACAGCTTTGCCGCATTCCAGGTGCGCTTTGCCGCCGACCGGGCCCGCGGCGCACTCTGACACCCCCTTGACAGGACTGGCCATGCGCCCATTTGCCGCAAGGCGGCAATGGTAGAATGTTCGGTCCAATTTTTGACCGATTGACGACCCATTTACGGAGTTTTGACCGTGTTCCTCATTTCCGACGCTTACGCACAAACCGCCCCGGCGGGCGGCGCCGCCAGTGGCCTGATGAGCTTCCTGCCCATCATCCTGATGTTTGTGGTGCTGTGGTTCATCATGATCCGCCCGCAAATGAAGCGCCAGAAAGAAACCAAGGCCATGCTCGAAGCCCTGGCCAAGGGCGACGAAGTCGTCACCGCCGGCGGCATCCTGGGCAAGGTTGCCAAGGTGACCGAGCAGTTCGTGGTGGTTGAAATCGCTGCCAACACTGAAATCACCGTCCAGAAGAGCGCCGTGACGACTGTGCTGCCCAAGGGCACGCTCAAAGCGCTGTAATCCGGTATGACCGGCGCCCGAGCGTTGTACGCGGGCGCCGGAACCCCTGGCAGCGCCTATTCTAAGAATCCGCGCCCACGCCCGCATCGCTGACGGGCCGCCTCACCGCCATCCAAGCAAGATGAATCGCTATCCGCTCTGGAAATACCTTGTGATCCTGGTGGCGCTTGCCATCGGGTTCCTCTATACGCTGCCGAATTTCTTCGGTGAGGCGCCTGCCGTGCAGGTGTCCTCGGGCAAGGCCACCGTCAAGGTCGATTTGAACGTCCAGAAGCAGGTTGAGAGCCTGCTCGCTGCGGCCAATATCCAGCCCAACGGCGTGTTCTTCGACAACAACGGTACCTCGGCCAGCGTGCGTGTGCGCTTTGCCGACACCGACACGCAGCTCAAGGCCAAGGACATCCTGGCCCGCGGCCTGAACACCGACCAGACCGATCCGACCTACATCGTCGCGCTGAACCTGCTGTCGGGTTCGCCGCGCTGGCTGACCTCTATCCACGCCCTGCCGATGTTCCTGGGTCTGGACTTGCGTGGCGGCGTGCACTTCCTGCTGCAAGTCGACATGAACGGCGCGGTCACCAAGAAGCTGGACTCGCTGGCCGGTGACATCCGCACGCAACTGCGCGACAAGAGCATCCGCCACAACGGCATTGATCGCAGCGGCAACGCGATCACCATTAAGTTCAGCAACGCCGACGACGCCGACCGCGCCCGTGGCGTGCTGGCGGATTCCACCCGCGAACTGGCTTACAGCGTCGACAAGACCGCTGACGGCGCCACGCTCACCGGCACCTTTACCGCGGCCGCGATGAAGGAAGTGCAGGACAACGCCGTCAAGCAGAACGTCGTGACGCTGCACAACCGCGTGAACGAACTGGGCGTGGCCGAACCGGTGATCCAGCAACAGGGCCCGGACCGCATCGTCGTCCAACTGCCCGGCGTGCAGGACACCGCCAAGGCCAAGGACATCATCGGCCGTACCGCCACGCTCGAAGCCCGCCTGGCCGACCCGAATGCGCCGCTCGTGCCGCGCGCCGGCGACCCGGTGCCCCTGGGCGACGAGCTCTTCACGCAAGGTCGCGGCGCTCCGGTGCTGCTGCAGAAGCAGGTGATCTTCACGGGTGACCGCATCACCAGCGCCTCGGCAGGCTTCGACCAGAACCACAATGCGTCGGTCGACATCACGCTCGACGGCCAGGGTGGCCGCATGCTGCGCGATGTCTCGCGTGACAACATCGGCAAGCGCATGGGCATCGTCCTGTTCGAAAAGGGCAAGGGCGAAGTGCTGACGGTGGCCACCATCCAGTCCGAACTGGGCTCGCGCTTCCAGATCACCGGCATGGGCTCGACCGAAGCTTCGGCCGACCTGGCGCTGCTGCTGCGCGCAGGCTCGCTGGCTGCGCCGATGGAGATCATTGAAGAGCGCACCATCGGCCCGTCGCTGGGTGCCGACAACATCCGCAAGGGCTTCGACTCGGCGCTGTACGGCTTCCTGGCGGTGTCGGTGTTCATGGTCGTGTACTACATGCTGTTCGGCGTGTTTTCGGTGGTGGCGCTGGGCGTGAACGTGTTCTTGCTGATTGCCGTGCTGTCGATGCTGCAGGCCACCCTCACGCTGCCGGGCATTGCCGCTATCGCGCTGGCACTGGGTATGGCCATTGACGCCAACGTGCTGATCAACGAGCGCATCCGTGAGGAGCTGCGCAACGGCGCCTCGGCCCAGATGGCGATTGCCGCGGGCTTCGAGCGTGCGTGGGCAACCATCGTGGACTCGAACGTCACCACGCTGATCGCGGGCCTGGCACTGATCGCCTTCGGCTCCGGTCCAGTCAAGGGCTTTGCCGTGGTGCACTGCCTGGGCATTCTGACTTCGATGTTCTCGGCGGTGTTCTTCAACCGCGCCCTGGTCAACCTGTGGTACGGCCGCCGCAAGAAGCTGCAAGGCCTGGCAATCGGCCAGATCTGGAAGCCGGGCAATACCGCTCCCAACGCACAGCCGCCGGCGAAGCAGTAAGGCACCTCACCCACAGACATCTTGCATAACCGGCACTGGCCCACGCTCGCGGGCCGGTTGCCACAAAGGGCAGACCATGGAGTTTTTCCGCATCCGCCGCGATATTCCGTTCATGAAGCACGCGTTGGTTCTCAACGCTGTGTCGTTCATCACGTTTATCGCCGCTGTCTTCTTCCTGTTCCACAAGGGGCTGCACCTGTCGGTGGAGTTCACCGGCGGTACGGTGATGGAAGTCGCCTACACCCAGGCCGCTGATCTGCCGAAGGTCCGCGCCGACGTCGAGAAGCTCGGCTATGCCGACGCCCAGGTGCAGAACTTCGGCACCTCGCGCGACGTGATGATCCGCCTGCCGCTCAAGAGCGGCCCGGATGGCAAGCCCATCCCCTCGGCCGTACAGAGCCAGCAGGTCATGACGGCTCTGAACGCCACCAACCCCGACGCCACGCTGCAGCGCGTCGAGTTTGTCGGCCCGCAGGTCGGCAAGGAGCTCGCCACCGATGGCCTGCTGGCGCTGCTGTTCGTGGTGATCGGCATCGTCATCTACCTGTCGATCCGCTTCGAGTGGAAGTTTGCAGTGGCGGGCATCATCGCCAACCTGCACGACGTGGTCATCATCCTGGGCTTCTTTGCGTTCTTCCAGTGGGAGTTCTCGCTATCGGTGCTGGCCGGTATCCTGGCGGTGCTGGGCTACTCCGTGAACGAGTCTGTCGTGATCTTCGACCGGATCCGCGAGGCGTTCCGCAAGTACCGCAAGATGAACACGCACGAGGTGATCGACCACGCGATTACCAGCACCATCTCGCGGACCATCATCACCCACGGTTCGACCGAAATGATGGTGCTGTCGATGCTGGTGTTCGGCGGCCCGACACTGCACTACTTCGCTCTGGCGCTGACCATCGGTATCTTGTTTGGTATCTACTCGTCGGTGTTCGTGGCCGCCGCGCTGTGCATGTGGCTGGGCGTCAAGCGCGAAGACCTCGTCAAGTCCGAGAAGAAGGCCACTGGCCCGAACGATGATCCGAACTTCGGCGCGCAGGTCTGAGTACCCTCCCCAGCCGGTCAGGCAACAAGAAAAGCCCCGCAATCGCGGGGCTTTTTCTTTGGGTCGGAATTACCAATAAAAACGCCCCGGCCTTGAAAGCCGGGGCGTTTTATTTGCCGCGCGTGGCAGCTTATTGCTGCGCGACGCTGGCGTCTTGCTTCAGGCCTTCCACCTGGATCTTCAGCTTGGTTTCCATGTTGAAACCGTAGGCCTTGCCGTAGTCGATGCCGAACTCGTCGCGGTTGAACTTCATCTCGGCGTCAGCGCCGCAGACTTCACGCTTGAGCATCGGGTGCTGCATGCACTTGAACGCGTCGATTTCCATCTTGACCGGCTTGGTCACGCCACGCAGCGTGAGCTGGCCTTCGGCTTCGGTCGGCACATCGCCCTTGAACTTGGTGAAGTTGCCCTTGAAGGTGGCAGTCGGGTACTTCGCCACGTCGAACATTTCAGCGCCCTTGGCGTGATCGTTCAGCTTGGCCATGCCGAAGTCGATGCTGTCGGTCTGCACAGTCACGTCGATGGTGCCTTTCTTGGCTTCGCGGTCCAGCGTGACGGAGCCGCTGGACTTGTCGAACTTGCCGCGCCACTTCGACAGGCCGCCCATGTGGTCGGCTTCAAAGCTCGGGTAGGTGTGAGTCGGGTCCAGTTGGTACGTGGCCGGTGCAGCAAACGCGGCGGTGGCGGCAACAGCAGACAGAGCAGCAACGAGGGTACGCAGTTTCATGTGAACTCCAGCAGGTAATGGGGGCGAAAACGAGAGCAAAAACGCGACGCTGAGGGGTGTATTACTTCTTGGCGATAACAACGCGGAACTTGATCGTCACATCATCGGCGACGACCGAGGTGTCCTTCCAATCGCCATCGCCGATCTTGAATGCATTGCGCTTGACGGGCAGCGCGCCTTCAAAGACCTGGGTGGCGCCGTCCTGCTTGAACGTGACGGGTGCGGTCACGTCCTGCGTGACGCCCTTGATGGTCAGCTTGCCGACCACGTCCACCTTGCCATTGGCGCCCGGCTTGAATGCCGACGACACGAAGGTGGCCTTCGGATACTTGGCAGCGTCAAACCAATCCTTCTTCTTCAGCTCGTCGTTGTATTCCTTGCTGCCCACGTCGACGCTGTTGATGTCGATATCGACCTTGGCCGTGGACGCAGCCACGTTGGCCGGGTTGTAGTTCACGGTGGCGTCGAACTTGCCGAACTTGATGTCCATCGGCACGCCGAGTTGCTTACCGGTGGCCGTCACACTGCTCTTGGCAGCGTCCACCTGGGCGATGGCCGATACCGATACCGCAGCGATCGACAGCGCGCCAGCGGCAACCAGGGCGATAGCGCGGGGGCGCACAAAACGTTTCATCATCAGACTCCTTCGGTCAGGCCGGTCGTGCCGGCGGTCTTGGTCAGGATGGGAAGCCAGGGCACCGGCACACACCGGTGCGTTTGGAAATCAGCGCACGAATTCAGCGCAGGAAGGGCAGCATGCGTCGCAGCGTGCCGTCGCGGTCAACCATGTGGTGCTTGAGCGCGGCTAGGATATGCAGCACAACAATGGCGGCCATGGTCCAGTTCAACCACTGGTGCGCGAAGCTGAAGATGTCCTTGAGTGCATCGCTTTTCTCGAAGGGCATCGGCATTTCCCACACGCCAAGGTAGACAACCTTGATACCTGCCGCCACGCTCAACAGGTAGCCCGTCAGCGGCACCGCCAGAATCAGCAGATACAACACAAGGTGTGCACCTTCGGCAGCCCGATGCTGCCACTTCGGCATACCGGCCACCGGGGCCGGCGCCGGATGCGTCAGGCGCCACAGCACGCGCAGCACGGCAAAGATCAGCACGGTCACGCCAATCCACTTGTGATACGAGTACAGCTTCAGCTTGGTCGGCGTAAAGCCGGGAATGTCGGTCATGTACAGACCGAGCCCGAACGCCGCAAAGATCAGCAGCGCGATGATCCAGTGCAGCGCGATGGCAGGCTTGCCATAAGCGCCGTCATCAGCAGCGGCGCGCATGGCGAGATTTGATTGGGCAGCTTGTGACATCGGTTCCCTCAGTTTGGGACGCTCTTGGTAAGCGGCGCCTGCCGATAAGACCACGGCGCCAAATGTTTGTGCATTATTGAAGCGATCCGGCCAAGCAGGACCCCCTCAAGTTCACCGAGAAATTCAAATTTTTTGATGAATGGTAGACGGCGACCAATAGGGTAGCGCGGTACATTCTACAGAGCCCACATAGCAAAACAGCCTCCTCCGTAGTCATACGGAGGAGGCTGTTTTCAGTGCAGCCAACAAATTTTCGAAACAATCAAAGGCTGCTGATTCGGCGCGCCAGCTCTTCAGCCTTGCCGATATAGCTGCCCGGCGTCATATCCAGCAGCAGCTTGCGAGCGTCCTCGGGAATGGCCAGTGTGCCGATGAAGTCACGCAGCGCCTCGCGCGAAATGCCCTTGCCGCGTGTCAGTTCCTTGAGCTGCTCGTACGGGTTGGCGATGCCATATCGGCGCATCACGGTCTGCACCGGCTCAGCCAGCACTTCCCAGCAGTTGTCCAGATCTTCCGCCAGGCGCGACGGGTTGGTTTCCAGCTTGCCCAGGCCGCGCAGGCAGGCGTCGTATGCCAGCAGGCTGTAGCCGAAGGCCACGCCGATGTTGCGCAGCACGGTCGAATCCGTCAGGTCACGCTGCCAGCGCGACACGGGCAGCTTTTCCGACAGGTGACGCAGCACTGCATTGGCCAGGCCGACGTTGCCTTCGGAATTTTCGAAATCGATCGGGTTGACCTTGTGCGGCATGGTCGACGAGCCAATCTCGCCGGCCTTGGTCTTCTGCTTGAAGTAGCCCTGCGAGATGTAACCCCAGACGTCGCGGTCCAGGTCCAGGATGATCGTGTTGGCACGCGCCACGGCATCGAACAGTTCGGCCATGTAGTCGTGCGGCTCGATCTGGATGGTGTACGGGTTGAACGTCAGGCCAAGGCGGCTTTCGATCACATTCTTCGAGAAGGCTTCCCAATCCAGTTGCGGGTACGCCGACAGGTGCGCGTTGTAGTTGCCCACCGCGCCGTTCATCTTGCCCAGCAATTCCACTGCCTCGATACGACGGATGGCACGGTCCAGGCGGGCGGCCACGTTGGCCATTTCCTTGCCCAGCGTGGTCGGGCTGGCGGGCTGGCCGTGCGTGCGCGAGAGCATCGACACATCGGCGTTGGCGTGGGCCAGTTCCACCAGGCGAGCCTGCACGCGGCGCAGTGCGGGCACGACCACCGTGTCGCGCGCGCCCTTGAGCATCATGCCGTGCGAGGTGTTGTTGATGTCCTCGGACGTGCACGCGAAGTGGATGAATTCGCTCGCGGCTTCCAGCTCGGCGTTGCCCTTTACGCGCTCCTTCATCCAGTACTCGACGGCCTTCACGTCATGGTTGGTGACGGCTTCGATTTCCTTGATGCGGGCGGCGTCTGCCTCGGCAAAGTTTTCGACCAGGGCCAGCAGCGCTTGCTCGGCTTCGGCCGAAAAACGCGGGATTTCTGCCAGGCCGGCCTGCGACAGGGCGATCAGCCAGTGCACCTCTACCTTCACGCGGTTGCGCATGAAAGCGGCTTCCGACAGCCACTCGCGCAGCGGATCGGCCTTGGCAGCGTAGCGGCCATCGATGGGAGACAGAGCGGTCAGTGCGGAAAGCGACGACATGGCAGGCGGGGAAAAATGTGAAGGGAATCTCAATCCGGACAACCCGGACGCTGCATCGAGCGTTGAACCAAGGTGCATACGCGCACCCCAGCGAGCCCGCGATTTTACCACCCGGCACGCCGGTCTCAGGGCCAATCCGGGACCTTGGCAAGCCTCCGTTTGGTTGAAGCGCCGCCCAGAGCACGCGGGAAAGTGCGCAGCTATACTTCCGCCTCCAACAAGACATGCCTATGAAACTGATCGGATCCCACGCCAGCCCGTACACCCGCAAGGTGCGAGTGGTGCTGGCCGAAAAGAAAATCGACTGCCAGTTCGTGCTGGAAGACGTCTGGAGCGCCGACACGCAGATCCACCAGTTCAACCCGCTGGGCAAGGTGCCCTGCCTGGTGATGGACGACGGCGGCGCCCTGTTCGATTCCCGCGTGATTGCCGAATATGCCGACACGCTATCGCCGGTGGCGCGCCTGATCCCGCCGTCGGGCCGCGAGCGCGTGGAAGTCCGCTGCTGGGAAGCGCTGGCCGACGGCCTGCTCGACGCCGCGCTCATGCTGCGCATCGAGCACACGCAACGCACACCTGAGCAGCGCAGCGAAGCATGGCTGGCACGTCAGAACCACAAGATCGACGACGCACTCAAGGCCATGTCACAGGGGCTGGCCGACAAGACCTGGTGCAACGGCAACCACCTGACGCTGGCCGACATTTGTGTTGGCTGTGCGCTTGGCTACCTGGATTTCCGCCAGCCGCAGATCGACTGGCGCGAACGCCACGCCAACCTGGCCGCGTTCTACGCACGGATGGAAAAGCGGCCGAGTTTCATCGAAACCCAGCCGCAGTAAGTTGGTCGATTCAAGTGATTTGGGTGGCGGTCAGTAGCCGATCTCGACCGCCACGCCCAGCACCAGCAGCGACAGCACAAACAGCGCTGCGAACAGCGGAAAGATGAAGGCTACCCACTGGCCGTAGTTCACGCGCGCCGTCGCCAGATAGGCCAGCAGCATGCCCGAGGTGGGCGTGACCATATTCATCAGGCCGCCGCCCATGAGGAATGCCAGCACGGTAGTCTGCCCGCTCACGCCTGACAGGTGCGCGATCGGCGCCAGGATGGGCATGCTCACCGCCGCCTTGCCCGACAGCGACGGCATGAACACGTCCAGAATCATCTCCATGACCATGATGCCGCCGGCCACCACGGGGCGCGCGCTGTCCTGTGTTAGGCGCGTGAGGCTGTGGATGATGGTGTCGAGCACCAGGCTGTTCTGCAGGATCAGCTCCACAGCGGATGCAAGTCCGATCAGCAGCCCCGCCAGCATCATCCCCTTCATGCCGTCGACAAACGCTTCGGATGCCACGCGCGACTCGAGCCGCCCTGCCAGCGCAATCGCCATGGCCATGACGATGTAGAACGCGGCCAGTTCAACGTTGTGCCAGCTCCACAGGCGGGTGCCGACGATCATCATCACGCTCGATGCCAGCAGCACAAGCAGCACCGCAACATGACTGCGCGACAGGCGCTTGTTCTCGGTCGGCACGTAGGTCGTCACTTGCCCGGACCGCCGCACACGCCAGAGCCAGTAGCCAATGCCGATGGCCATGAAGACGACGAACACGGCCAGGCGCATGTCGATGCCCGAGAACAGCGGCACGCCAGCCAGCGGCTGCGCAATCGGCAACGCCAGCGGATTGGTGACCGATGCGATATAGCCGACCTTGGCGGCAATGGTCACCAGCGCCAGCCCGTACAGCTCATTCAGGCCAAGCCGCCGCGCCATCGCCACCACGATGGGGATCACCACAAGGTATTCCGAGATCAACCCGAGAAAGCTGCTGCCCAGACCGAGCACGATCATCACGGCGGGTGCCAGGCGATAGATGTTGCCGCCCGTGATCTGCAGCAGGCGATCAATGCCAGCGTCGATCACGCCGGTGCGGCGCATCACGCCGAACATGCCGCCCACGAACATCACCATGAACACCAGCGGTGCGCTTTTGATGAGCCCTTGCGGAATCGCCATGACCGCGCCGACCACGCTGGCCGCATGGGCCTCGGCCGGCGTGCTCTTGTGGGGCATCGGCGAGGTCAATTCCGGCAGCCCGGCCACCTTGGGCACCACTTGGTACGTGCCGGGCACCACCAGCTTGCCCTTACGCTCGAACTTGCCTGCGTCCACAAGGTAGGTCATGCAGATGGCTGCGAGCATGACCCACAGCATCATCACAATCGGGTGCATGAACCCGGCGTGCGGGCGCTGCGTTTCTACGCGTTCGGTCTCCAGGGTGGCGGACATGCAAATGGCTCCTGCGGCGGATCGTTATTGAAGAATCAGGGGGGTGGCGGGTTGTAGCCGAGCTCGCGGCCAATGCTTGCAGCGCAGGCCAGCAGCGGCTCGAGCAATTGCGGCACGTCACGCGCGGTGATGCGCGTGTCCGGCCCTGAAATGCTGAGCGCGGCGACAGCCATACCGCTCACGTCGCGCACGGGCACGGACACGGCAGCGGCACCGGGCGTGACTTCACCAAAGCTGGTGGCGTAACCCTTCTGCTGGACGGCGGCGATCTGCTCGGCGATGACCTGCGGTTCGGGGCCGAGCGATTCGGCAGCGAGTTGCTTGACCTTGCCCAGGTACTGCGCGCGCACCTCCTGCGGGGCGAACGCCAGCAGCACCTTGCCCGCCGCGCCATACCACAGCGGGCGGCGGTTGCCGACGCGGCCGATGATGCGCATCTCGTGCGAGGTCTCGCAGCGCGCCACACACACGGTCTCCTGCCCTTCTCGCACGCGCAGGATGATGGTTTCGTTCACCTGCTGGTTGAGCAGCAACATGTGCCGATGCGCGGTGCGTACCACCGCATCTTGCGCGGCAGCTGCGACACCCACCACGAAGGCCTGCGGGCCCAGCGCGTAGGTCGACGTCTTGGCATCGAGAATGACGAAGCGGTGCGCCTCCAGCGTATGCAGCAGGCGGAACGCGCGCGACTTGTTGATGCCGAGACGGTTGGACAGCTCGGTCACCCCGAGGCCCGGATGTTCCGCCACCAGCGTCAGCAACGACAACGCACTGTCGACCGATTCGACGATGTAGCTCATGGCACCTAACCCTTCTGATTGTTCAGTTGTTCGTGGCGCAGTTGCTCGCCAACATAGCCGCGCAAGGCTTCCACGAAACGGGTCAGTTGTCCACGCAAAACCTCAAAGCCATCGTGCTTCTCGCAGGTAGCCTCATTCATGTAGAGCGCGCGGTTGAGTTCGATCTGAATGCTGTGCCGCTGCGCTGCCGGATTGCCGTAGCTACGCACCAGATCACCACCGCGATAAGGGTCGTTGATCTGCACACGAAAGCCCAGCGCACGCAGCGTGTCGGCCACCCACGCGGTGAATGCCGGATCGGCGCTGGTGCCGCTGCGGTCGCTCACGACAACATCCGGGCGCAGCGCACCGTTGTCTTCATTCATGGCGTTGCCGCGCGACTTCATCGAGTGGCAATCGACGTGCCAGACATGGCCGAACTGCTGCCACGCGCCGTCAAGCGCCGCTTCCAGCGCCGCGCGATACGGCAGGTAGTACTGGTCAATGCGTGCACGCACTTCAGCCAGCGACAACGGCGCGTCGTACATCGGCACACCGGGCAGCGCAAACCGGCGGATCAGCCCCATGCCGCGCGCGGTGTAGGACTCAGGCTGCAGCGGCGTGGGCCACGGCTCAGCCAGCAGTGCCGCATCAATGTCGTTGATCGAACGGTTGGCGTCGATGTACGCCCGCGGAAAGGCCGCCGCCAGCAACGTACCGCCCAGCTCCGGCACGCCAGCCCACAACTCGTCGACGTACGCATCCCACGTGGTCAGCAGCGCCTCTTCCGGCGCCACGGTCGTGAAGCCCTCCGGAAACGCACGCGAGCTATGCGGCGAATCGAAAACGACAGGCATGGCCGGCGCCTGCGGCAGCGTGAGGTGGAAGGCGGAAGGAGACGGCATCGACATCGAACACGCGCAGCGTTTTTTGAAACACTGTTTTATTTAATGAAACCGAAGTGTGATGGCACAGCGTGCATCCTGGCAACGCGGGTTATCCCGTAAACACCGTCATTGAGGAATAAACCTCTTATTACAGACGTTTACGGGAAATTACCCATATCGACGCGCTTGACACCGGATTGTGGTCGCCCGCACGATTTTATGAAACATTGTTTTATTCTATAAAACCATAGAGGAGGAACTCCATGCAACGTTTTGTCCCGGCAAGCCTGATGGCACTCGGCTGTCTGATGTCGGTCGCCACCCCAAGCACCGCTGCCGACGTCACCCTGTACGGACGCGTCGATCTTGATGCCGAAGTCCAAAAGGGCCCGAAAGGCTCCGCCGCGCAGGAAACCGACAACGCCTCACGCTGGGGCATGCGTGGCAAGGAAGACCTGGGCAACGGCATGGCCGCCGTGTTCGGCCTGGAGCAAGGCTTCAACGCCGACGACGGCACGGCCGTCAACCCGCAGTTCCGCAATGCCTATGTGGGGCTGACCGGCGCGTTCGGCGCGTTTGCCCTGGGCCGACTGGACTCGGCCACGGCAGTGGGTTCACCGATCTACTCGCAGATCACGCACATCACGGATTTCGTCATCCACGATGCGGGCGCCACGGCCATCGGCACCAAGGTGCTCAATGCGCGCAACCGCGTGTCGAATGCCTTTGGGTATCAATCGCCGGATTTCGGCGGCTTCTCGCTGCGCGCGCGGATGTACTTTGCCGGCCCGGAAACGCCGCCGGCCAATCCGGCCGCCCCTGTGCGATTCGAAAGCGACTGGCGCGCCTACGACGTCGGCCTGAACTACGACAATGGCCCGTTCTCTGCTGGCCTTGGCTACTCGAAGGATGACAAGCGCGGCGGCCTGGTCGCCAATGATTTCAACGACAAGGTGCAGTTGGCGGTCGGCTACAACTTCACGGTGGTCAATACCTATGCCGTGATCGGCCGTGACCGCTATGCCGGCACGATGACCACGCGCTCACAGGTGCGCTACTGGTTGGCGGGCTTCACGGTGCCGTTTGGCACCGCGCACCAGATCACCGCTAACTACATGGAGCGCGACGTGCAGACCGACCGCGCGGGCCGGCTCAAGAAGCTCCAGATCGGCTACGGCTACAACCTCAGCAAGCGCACCATGCCTTACGTGTTCTTCGACCGCGAAGACCCAAATTCGAATGTGCGCGGCAACCGGGTAACGACCTACGGCGCCGGCATCAAGCACTTGTTCTGATCGAAGTGATCGCGCTGATGAGCGTTACACCGCCACCGGGTCGAACCGCTCGGCCTGGGCCATCGGCCAGTAGCGCTCATAGAGCTGATAGCGGTAGCGCCCGGCGAGCAGATCGCCGGGTTCGAGGTATTTGAGCAGCGTAGAGAGCAACTGCACCTCGTTGCCCGACACGCGACGCACGATGTGGTGCGCGCGGAAGTCCGCCGGATGTTGCAGGCCTGCCGCCTGCGTCAACTCCAGCAGCGCGTGCAGCGTGTGGTCGTGGTACTGATGCACGCGCTCGGCCTTGTCCGGCACCACCAGTGCTTTCTGGCGAGATTTGTCTTGCGTGGCGACGCCCGTCGGGCAGCGATCGGTGTGGCATTTCTGCGCCTGGATGCAGCCCAGCGCAAACATGAAGCCGCGCGCTGAGTTGCACCAGTCAGCCCCCATCGCTAGCGTCCGGGCGACATCAAAGGCGGTAACGATCTTGCCCGACGCGCCGATCTTGATCTTGTCGCGCAGGTTGGTACCCACCAGCGTGTTGTGCACCAGCAGCAACCCTTCCTGCAGCGGCGTGCCAACGTGGTCGGTAAATTCCAGCGGCGCGGCGCCCGTACCGCCCTCCGCCCCATCGACCACGATGAAGTCCGGCAGGATGCCCGACTCCAGCATCGCCTTGACGATGCCAAAGAACTCCCACGGGTGTCCAATGCACAGCTTGAAGCCCGTCGGCTTGCCGCCCGACAGCGTGCGCAGCCGGTCCACGAATTGCAGCAGCCCCAGCGGCGTTGAGAACTCCGAGTGGGCGGCCGGCGAGACGCAGGCCTGGCCGATCGGAATACCACGCGTAGCGGCAATCTCGGGCGTGACCTTGGCGGCAGGCAGCACCCCTCCGTGCCCAGGCTTGGCACCTTGCGAGAGCTTCACCTCGATCATCTTCACCTGCGGGCTGCGGGCCTGCTCGGCAAACTTGTCCGGATCAAAGCGGCCATTGGCATCGCGGCAACCGAAGTAGCCCGAAGCGACTTCCCAGATCAGATCGCCGCCCTCTTCGCGGTGGTACGGCGAGATCGAACCCTCGCCCGTGTCATGAATGAAGTTGCCCAGCTTCGCACCGCGATTGAGCGCGCGAATGGCATTGCCCGACAGCGCCCCGAAGCTCATCGCCGAGATGTTGAACACCGACATCGAATACGGCTTGGCACGCCCCTCGCCCACCAGCACGCGAAAATCCGCCGAGGCGATGCGCGTGGGCGCCAGCGAATGGCCAATCCACTCGTGCCCGGCAACCTTCACATCCAGTTCGGTGCCAAACGGGCGGCTGTCGACTTCGCCCTTGGCGCGCTGATAGACGATGCTGCGCTGGGCGCGCGAGAACGGACGCTCGTCGGTGTCGTCTTCGACAAAGTACTGGCGGATTTCCGGGCGGATGAACTCGAACAGGAAGCGGAAGTGGCCCCACAGCGGGTAGTTGCGCAGCACCGAGTGGCGGGTCTGCGTCACGTCATAGATGCCCAGCAGCACCAGCAAGCCCGGAATGAACGCGCACGCCCAGTGCAGATGCCCTGTGGCCCAGAACCCCGCAGTGATGACGAACAACAGCACAACACCCGCAAAGGCCCAATAGCGACGTGGCAGCATGACAAACCCTGTGTGGAGACAAATCAGGGCGCCAGCTTAAACGACCCCGATGATGGCCGCAGCCGTCACAACGGACTGTTGCGAAAATCGCCTAAGCAGCAGCCTTCTCGGGCACAGCCGCTTCGGCTGAAGCAATGATGCCGCCACCCAGGCAAACCTCGCCGTCGTACAACACGGCAGATTGACCCGGCGTGACAGCCCATTGCGCCTCGGAAAATGCCAACGTGAGCGCACCGCCGGTGGCACGGGCCACCGTGCACGGCGCATCCGCCTGGCGATAGCGCGTCTTGGCACCCAACTGCGTGCCCTCTGCGGGCGGATGACCAGCAACCCAGCTCAGATCAGCTGCATGTACGGTATGCGCCAGCAGCCACGGGTGGTCGTGGCCTTGCACCACGTACAGCGTGTTGGCCGCCATGTCCTTGCGCGCCACGTACCAGGCATCGCCGTTGCCATCGCGGCTGCCGCCAATGCCGATGCCCTTGCGCTGCCCCAGCGTGTAGAACGCCAGGCCGATGTGCTCGCCGATCGTCTTACCGTCGGGCGTCTTGATCGGACCCGGCTTGGTCGGCAGGTAGCGGTTGAGGAAATCGCGGAACGGCCGCTCGCCGATGAAGCAGATACCGGTGGAATCCTTCTTCTTGGCATTGGGCAGGCCAATCTCTGCCGCAATCTCACGCACGCGCGTCTTCGGCATCTCGCCCAGCGGGAACAGCGTGCGCGAGAGCTGCGCCTGATTCAGCCGATGCAGGAAGTAGCTCTGGTCCTTGGTGTGGTCAAACGCCTTAAGCAGTTCGAATCGACCATCGACCTCTCGCACGCGGGCGTAGTGGCCGGTGGCAATCGTGTCCGCGCCCAGCGCCATCGCATGGTCCAGGAAGGCCTTGAACTTGATCTCGGCGTTGCACAGCACGTCAGGATTGGGCGTGCGGCCGGCGGAGTACTCGCGCAAAAAGTCCGCAAACACGCGGTCCTTGTACTCGGCCGCAAAGTTGACCGCCTCCACGTCCACGCCAACCAGGTCGGCGACAGAGACGACGTCGATCCAGTCTTGTCGGGTCGAGCAGTATTCGCTGTCGTCATCGTCTTCCCAGTTCTTCATGAACAGGCCGATGACCTCGTAGCCCTGCTGCTTGAGCAGCCACGCCGTGACGGAGGAATCCACGCCGCCGGACATGCCGACGACGACGCGCTTCTTGCTCATGGCGCCACCCCCAAGCCATACACGCTGGCGTGCGTATGGATGATGTCAAGCGGATAGCGCTTGCCGGCCAGGTAGTCCTCCACGCAAGCGAGCAGCAGCGGGCTGCGATGCCGATCGCGGCTGGCGCGGATCTCGTCCGGCGTCATCCAGACCGTGCGGACGATGCCCTCGTCGAGCGTGCGGCGCGGGTCCTGTGGCCCAAGCTCGCCCGTGAAGGCCATTCGCACATAGGTGACCGGATCGCCCTGCGGCGGCTGAAACTGCGCCATGTAGCAGCCAAGAAAGGCGGTCGGCACGAAACTGTACGTGGTTTCCTCCAGCGCCTCGCGAGCGACGGCATCCACCAGGCTTTCATCCGGGTCGAGATGGCCCGCGGGCTGGTTCAGGCGCAGACCGGCATCGGTGTGCTCCTCGACCAGCAGGAAGCGCCCGTTCTGTTCAATGACGGCGGCAACGGTGACGCTGGGTTTCCAGCGAACGGCTTGGCTCATGGCAAAAAGACAACAAAAACAAGGCGTTATTGTAGCGGGCGGACGCACTTCCCGCTCGCGCTGGCGGCTCGTCGTTCGTTGTCCTAAGTTGTGCTCAGTTCGGCACACGTTTGCGACGGATCGGCCCGTGTTCTTCACTCCTTTGGAATACCGATGTGATCTTCGAGGAGCGTCCCACTGCCAAAAACTTCGGGTAAGCTGCACATCGTTCAACAAAACCGATCAAAGCGCGCCCTTCTTCACCTCTTGCGCGCACCACAACGAGGAGAACACGATGCACATCGGCATCCCGCAGGAGACGCGGGCGGACGAGACGCGCGTTGCCGCGACCCCGGAGACGATCAAGAAGTACGTGGCGCAAGGCCATCAGGTGACGGTGCAATCCGGCGCCGGTGTGGCGGCCGCGCAGCCCGATGAGGCCTACGTGGCCGTCGGCGCCAAGATCGGCACCGCTGCCGAGGCACTGGGCGCACAGATCGTGCTCAAGGTGCGCTCACCCGAACCTGCGGAGCTTGCGCAGATGCAAGCCGGCGCCGTGCTGGTCGGCATGCTCAACCCGTTTGACGACGAGAACACCGCGCGCCTGGCTGCGGCGAACGTCACCGCCTTCGCGCTGGAAGCCGCGCCGCGCACCACGCGCGCACAAAGCATGGACGTGCTCTCCTCGCAAGCCAACATTGCCGGCTACAAGGCGGTGATGGTGGCCGCGAACCACTATCAGCGCTTCATGCCGATGCTGATGACCGCCGCCGGCACGGTGAAGGCCGCGCGCGTACTGATCCTCGGCGCCGGTGTGGCGGGCTTGCAAGCGATTGCCACGGCCAAGCGCCTGGGCGCGGTCATCGAAGCCTCCGACGTGCGCCCCGCCGTGAAGGAGCAGATCGAATCGCTGGGTGCCAAATTCCTCGACGTGCCGTTCCTGACGGACGAAGAACGCGAGATCGCGCAAGGCGTGGGCGGCTATGCCCGCCCAATGCCACCGGACTGGATGCGCCGTCAGGCTGAGCTGGTGCACACGCGCGCAAGCCAGGCCGACATCGTCATCACCACCGCGCTGATCCCGGGCCGCCGCGCGCCGACGCTGCTGTCCGAAGCCACCGTGCAGGCAATGAAGCCGGGTTCGGTGGTGGTCGACCTGGCGGCAGCGCAAGGCGGCAACTGCCCGCTGACGGAAGCCGATCGCGTGGTCGTCAAGCACGGCGTCACGCTGGTGGGCTATACCAACCTCGCGTCGATGGTGGCGGCCGATGCCTCCGCCCTCTATGCGCGCAACGTGCTGGATTTCCTCAAGCTGATCATCGACAAGGATGGTGGCCTCGCCATCAACCTCGAAGACGACATCGTGGCCGCCTGCCTGCTCAGTCAGGCCGGCCAGGTGGTGCGTGCTCCCGCTGCCACGAGCACCGCCAAATAACAAAGGAGACCGCGGCAGGCGCAGCAACACCCGCCCCGCCGCGTGTGGCGCTTTGGTTTCAGTCATCTCTGTTTCAAGGAAAGCTTCATGCAACGCAACATGCTTCGCGCCAAGCTGCACCGCGCGACGGTCACCCAGGCCGATCTGGACTACGAAGGCTCGTGCGGCATTGACGAGGATCTCCTCGACGCCGCCGACATGCGCGAGTACGAAAAGATTGAGCTGTACAACGTCAACAACGGCGAACGCTTCTCGACCTACATCATCAAGGGCAAGCGCGGCTCGGGCGAGATCTCGCTCAACGGGGCCGCCGCGCGCCGTGCACACGTGGGCGACCTGCTCATCATCTGCACCTACGCACCGATGAACGAAGAAGAAGTCGCCAGCTACAAGCCCAAGGTCGTGCTGCTGGGCGAGGGCAACAAGATCAAGGCCATCAAGGACATCTGACGTGCCAAGGCGGCCCCGTAGAACAACCAACGCGGGGCTGCTCGGCACATCGACCAAGAAGCGAGGAGGAGCACTCATGGAGCTGGTCAATCACACGGTGATCAACCTGATCATCTTCGTGCTGGCGATCTACGTCGGCTACCACGTGGTCTGGACCGTCACACCGGCGCTGCATACGCCGCTGATGGCCGTGACCAACGCCATCTCGGCCATCATCATCGTCGGCGCCATGCTGGCGGCGGGCCTGACGCAGACGGGGCTGGGCCGCACGATGGGCGTGGTGGCGGTGGCGCTGGCAGCAGTCAACGTGTTTGGCGGCTTCCTGGTCACCCAGCGCATGCTGGAGATGTTCAAGAAGAAAGAGCCGAAGGCCAAAGCTGGCGCTAATGGCACAAGCGGGGAGACCAAGCAATGAGCATGAACCTCGTCACCCTGCTGTATCTGCTGGCGTCGGTCTGCTTCATCCAGGCGCTCAAGGGGCTCTCACATCCGACCACGGCGCGGCGCGGTAATGCGTTCGGCATGACAGGCATGGCCATCGCCGCTGTTACGACCCTCGCGCTCATCTACAAGCTCAAGGCGGAGATGTTTGCCGGCACCGAGAGCGGCTCGTCCACGGGCTTCATCCTTATCTTTACCGGCCTGGTGGTCGGCGGCGGCATCGGCGCTTACGTGGCACGCACGGTCGAGATGACCAAGATGCCGGAACTCGTGGCCGCCATGCACTCGCTGATCGGTCTGGCGGCGGTGTGTATTGCCGTAGCGGCCGTGGCTGAACCGTCGGCCTTCGGCATCACGATGGCCGGCGACAACGTGCTGCCGCTGGGCAACCGCGTGGAGCTGTTCATCGGCACGTTCGTGGGCGCCATCACGTTCTCGGGCTCGGTGATCGCCTTCGGAAAGCTGTCGGGCAAGTACAAGTTCCGGCTGTTTCAGGGTGCGCCGGTGCAGTTTGCCGGCCAGCACATGCTGAACCTGCTGCTGGCCGTGGCCATGCTGGGCTTCGGCATCCTGTTCTTCCTGACGCAGAGCTGGCTGCCGTTCGTCATCATGACGGCCATCGCTTTCGTGCTGGGCGTGCTGATCATCATCCCCATCGGCGGCGCTGACATGCCGGTGGTGGTATCGATGCTGAACTCGTACTCGGGCTGGGCGGCGGCAGGCATTGGCTTCTCGCTCAACAACCCGATGCTGATCATTGCGGGCTCGCTGGTCGGTTCATCCGGTGCGATTCTGTCTTACATCATGTGCCGCGCGATGAACCGGTCGTTCTTCAACGTGATCCTGGGCGGCTTCGGCTCGGAGGCTTCCGCCGGCGTTGCGGCCGCTGGTGGCGGGCAACAGCGTCCGGTCAAGTCGGGCTCGCCGGATGATGCTGCTTTCCTGATGGGCAACGCCGAGACGGTCATCATCGTCCCAGGCTACGGCCTGGCCGTGGCACGCGCGCAGCATGCCCTGAAGGAACTGACCGAAAAGCTGTCGGACAAGGGCGTGACGGTCAAATACGCCATCCACCCGGTCGCGGGGCGCATGCCCGGCCACATGAACGTGCTGCTGGCCGAGGCTGAAGTGCCGTACGACCAGGTGTTTGAAATGGAAGACATCAACGGCGAGTTCGGCCAGGCCGACGTGGTGCTGGTGCTGGGCGCCAACGACGTGGTCAACCCGGCGGCCAAGAACGATCCGAAGTCGCCCATTGCCGGCATGCCGATCCTGGAAGCCTATAAGGCCAAGACCATCATCGTGAACAAGCGCTCCATGAACGCCGGCTACGCCGGGCTCGACAACGAGCTGTTCTATATGGACAAGACGATGATGGTGTTCGGCGACGCCAAGAAGGTGGTGGAAGACATGGTGAAATCTGTGGAGTAAGACCGTACGCTGACTGCCATCAACCCACCCTCAGTTTGCGGCAGCAGTTCACCCCCGTTCGGCTTGCCCCCGGTGGCGGCAGGCAGTAACTTAGTGCTAACGGGCAGCGCGGACCACACCAGCCGGCGCTGCCTCGTTTGCCCTTCTTTCCCTTTTTTCGGCCCTCTTTCCAGCCATCCCGACGTATGCAACAGGACAGCGCCCTGCCGGTCTATTTCCATCCGACCCTGACTGTGGTGGTCGACGACAGCCAGTCGTTCGTGGAAAGCCTCGGGTTCCAGATGGACCCGTCGCGGGCAATGCTGGCCTTCAACGACCCGGACGAGGCGCTGGCGTGGCTGCGCCAGTGGCATTCGCTGCGCATGCCGGGCTTCCTGCCCGTGCGCGTGACGCACGACGATCTCACCTTCTCCAGCGAGCGCCGCACCATCCAGCTTGACGTCGACCGCGTCTACCGCCAGATCCACGAAGTGAATCGGTTCCTGCAGCCCTCGGTGATCGTGGTGGACTACTCTATGCCGCGCATGAACGGGCTGGAGTTCTGCGCCAAGCTCAAAGAGCTGCCGTGCATGACGATCCTACTCACCGGTATGGCCGACGAGAACATCGCCGTGCAGGGTTTCAACGACGGGCTGATCGACCGCTACATCAAGAAGGATCACCCAGCCATGGCCGAGCGCCTGGGTGCCGAGATCGAAGCGCTGCAGATGCGCTACTTCAGCAGTCTGTCGAGCACGCTGCGCGAATTGCTGTCGCGCCACTCGTTCAGTTTCCTGTCGGACCCGGCGGTCACGCAGCTCGTGCGCGAGCTGTCTGCGCGCTACCGTTTCATCGAGTATTACCTGTATCCGCATCCGGCCGGCGTGCTGCTGCTCACCGCTGATGGGCGCGCCACGCTCATGGTCATCGAGACCAACGCGAGCATGCTCACGCACCTGGAAAACGCCGAGGCCTACGACGCGCCCGACGAACTGCTCAAAGGCTTGCACAACAAGCAGATCGTCCCATTCTTCTGGCCCGGTGACGGCATGTACACGCCAGCCTGCGTAGATTGGAAGGAGTACTGCTTGCCCGCCGAGGTCTGCCAGGGGCGCGAACCGTACTACTACGCGCTGTTCGACATGCCCAGCCATCTGCTGCCCGCACAGGTCTATAGCTATACCCAGTTTCTCGCCAACTACAAGCAGGATCCGGACGCGCTCACCGGCCGCAAGCCGCGCTGAAAACGCCACATTCTGATTTGTGCTGCACTGCGGGAATCCACATTGTGTGGGCCACATTGGGCAAGTACAATCGTTTGAATCACCCGGCACCCATGACGTCAGAGCATGCGCCGGTGCAATCACCCTGATGCAACCGTGGCAGTGCTGCGGCATCATGGCGATGCGAGAGCGTCGGCAGGCAACGTATGGTCCGGTGCTCCGAAAGTATTACTGTGCGGGATTCTCCTTGAGAGACGATTTGGGATGCAGCAGCGGGCCGCGCGCCAATTCGGCGCGTGTCGCGGATGTCAGGGGAGTGCATCGTTCCAGTCTGTTTGCGGTCGCACGATTCCCGTTGCCACGCTGTTGATCTGCAGGTTGCGCAAGCATGATCGCTTTCGCAATGGCAGGTCGCCTTCTCTGATCTTCTCGAAGCGGGTTTGGGCGAGAGACGCCCCAGGCCGACGCGCGGTAGGCGCGGCCAGCGGACGGCTTCAAGCACGCTTTCACGACTGATGCGATGGCATGCCCGGCGGTCTCTTGCTGCGGCGGTGCTGTGTTCGCTGTGCCCGAAATTGCAGTGCGGGCCCGGGCGCGCGGTTGTTGGAGTGAGCGTCCCGCTTGGCAGACGTTTTCCCTGAAGTCTCCGGCAAATTCGCACCGTGTACTCACCCAACCAAATCGATCCGGCGGTCAGCTTCCGCAACTCCCAGGGTCAGCAGGTCCGCGGCACCATCATTACGCTGCAGCGGCGCGCCCTGGTGATGGAGATCTACAACCCGTACTCGATCGTGCAGGTGAGCGAGGTCCTCTCCGACCTGGCGATCAAGATCGGTACGCGTCAGGTCTACCTCGGCAAGGCGGTGGTGATCAGTCTGGTCAACACCGGCCTGACCGCTGTCGTCTCGCTCACGCTGATCGACGAATGGCGTGAGCTGTCGGAGGTGGCCGACACGCCCGCTTCTGTCGGCGAAGAAGCGCGAACGTTCGTGCGGGATTGGCAGGAACGCTTCCGCATCCAGCGCGAGTACCAGATCGTCATCAACGAGATGCGCGCCTTCCTGGCCGAGGTCTCGCGCTGGGTCGAGCAAGTCGATTTGTCCAAGTCCTTGCCACGCGAAGACAACAAGCTGCGCACCGATGTCTTCATGGAGCTGGCCGAGCCGGTGATGCTCCGGGTCAAGCACTACCTGGACATCCTGGAGACGGAGGCCTCCGGCATCGAAGCCAGCCTTGCGCCCTCCCACCGCGCCTTCGCACAGACCGCGCTGCATCCGCTGCTGCTGCGCTCGCCGTTTGTTTACCGCACGTTCACCAAGCCATTGGGCTACGCGGGTGACTATGAGATGGTCAACCAGATTCTGGGTGACCCGCAGGAAGGACCGAGCACGTACTTCCAGATCATCAACGTTACGTTCCTGAAGGCGCAGGTTGCGCAGGCGCACAGAAACCGCATCGACATCCTGGTCGATTTCCTCAAGAAGCTCGCGATGCAGGCCAAGGCCGAGGGGCGCACATACCGCGTCATGAATCTTGGTTGCGGCCCGGCGGTGGAAATCCAGCGCTTCCTGCGGGAGTTCGAAGAACCGCATCTGCTTGAGTTCGAGCTGATCGATTTCAGCCAGGAGACGCTGGACTACGCGAAGGCCCGGCTGACCGAAGCAGCCCGGCAAGGAGGGACCACGCTGCAGGCTGAGTTCGTTCACCAGTCGGTGCATGAACTCATCAAGCGCCCCGCGCGCAGGGCCGAGGAAGTCCGCGACTGCGATGCCGTCTATTGTGCGGGGCTGTTCGACTACATCTCGGACAAGGTCTGCAATCGATTGCTGACCTATTTCACGACGCGCACACGTCCGGGTGGACGCATCCTGGCGACCAACGTGCACTCGAACAACCCCGAGCGGCTCTTCACGATGGAGCACCTGCTCGAGTGGTATCTGATCTACCGGGATGAACAACAGCTCTCAGCCACCTTCCCGGACGACGCGTGCCGGGACATCAAGGCCTACGTCGACACCACCGGTGTCAACGTGTTCTGCGAGGCAACGGTGATCTAGATGACCGAGCGCGCAAGTGATCCCCTGAAGAGCGCGTTCTACCGCGCCGAGCGAGAAGGCTTCCGACTGTCATTCAGCCGGACCACGGCGCTGGTCGGTATCGTGCTGGTGCTGATGGGCGCAGGGCTGGACTACAACACCTACCCCGGCAGTCTCAAGCCGTTCTTCTTTGCACGCGTCTTTGTCTCGTTCCTGATCTTCGTCGTCTATCTGATCCTGCCAACGCGATGGGGAAGACAGCGGCTCTCGTATCTGACCCTGCTCTGGCTGTGCTTCCCGCAGATCATGATCGCGTGGATGATCTCCGTCACGGAGGGCGCCCACTCGATCTACGCAACCGGCCTGCACCTGGCTGTCTTTGCGGCAGGCAGCGTGCTGCCATTCAACACCAAGCAGACCATCGGTTTCGGGGTCATCACCTATACGCTGTATCTCGTGGCCTGCCTGGCACATGATCCGGCCAGCGTGGCCGGCAGCACGTTCTTCGTGAACTCCCAGTTCCTCATCTTCACTTCCACGCTGGGCGTCTTCTGCACCTACTTCAATGAGCGCAGCCGGTTTGAACTCTTCAAGCTCAAAGAGGAAGTGGCCGACAAGAACAGCCAGCTTGAGAGCACCAACAGCAGCCTCGTTGAGATCAAGGGCCAGCTCCTGCAGCAGGAGAAGATGGCCGCCATCGGCACGCTATCTGCTGGCTTGCTGCACGAGATCAACAACCCGGTCAACTTCTGCCTGATGGCCATTGCCGTGGCGCAGGAAGACCCGACCGCCAAGGACAGCCCCATGCTGCTCGAATGCCTGACCGACGCCAAGGAAGGTATGCAGCGCGTGCAACATATCGTCTCGGACCTGAAGACCTTCGCCTACCGCAGCCCCGAGAAAGGCGAAGCCGATTCGCCCTTCCTGGCGGAAAAGGCCATCGATTCGGCCATCCGCCTGACGAGCCACGAACTGCGCGGTGTGTCGGTCGAACGCAGGCTGCCGCCCGATACGCTGGTGCGCGGTGACGAAGCGGCCATCATCGGCGTGCTGATCAACCTGCTGTCGAACGCGGCGCTGGCCATGCACAAGGTGCAGCGCGAAAACCCGCGCATCGAAATTGCAGCCGAATGGATCAACGGCCGGTTACACGTGGTCGTGACAGACAACGGCCCGGGCATCTCCGAGAAGAATCTCTCGCGCGTGTTCGAACCATTCTTCACCACGCGCGAAGTCGGCAAGGGCCTGGGGCTGGGGCTGTCGATCAGCTACAGCGTGATCCAGCGCCACGGCGGCACGCTTGCCGTGACGAGTCAGGAAGGCGAATGGGCACGCTTCACGTTCGATCTGCCGCGCTCGGAGTAGGACGCATCATGGACATCACGCCGGACACCGTCACCATCCTCTACGTCGACGACGAGCTGCAGGCCTGCAAGTGGTTCGCCCGCACCATCGGCGACGGCTACGAGGTGCTGACGGCCAATAGCGTGGAGGAAGCCAAGGCTGTGCTGCGCGACGCGCACGAGCGCATCAGCGTGGTGCTGACGGACTTTCGCATGCCCGGCGGCAACGGCACGGAACTGCTGCGCTTCATTGATGCGGAGTACGGCGACATCGCCACCATCCTCGTCACCGCCTATGCCGACAAGGACCTGCTGATCCAGGCCGTCAACACCGGCCGCGTGTTCAAGATCCTGGAGAAGCCCTACAAACCGGAAGACGTACGACGCTCGTTGCAGGAGGCGCTGGCGCTGCGCCAGGACCGTCTGCTGCGCACACAGCGCCTGATGGCAATCGACGAGACGCTCGCCTTTCTCGCGCACGAGCTGAACACACCGCTGGCAGCCATCTCCAACTTCGCGCGCGGCATCCGCATGCGCGTAGACCAGACCGAGTTCGTGCCGGAAGCGCTGCCGGAAATCGGCCGCGCGGCAGACCGCGTGCAGGACAACGCGCGCTACTGCCTGTCGGTGATCGCCTCGTTCCTGAACTCGGTGCGCAACACCTACGGCAAGCCCGGCACGGCGGCCACGCCCAACAGCGCCAGCGGATTGATCCGCTCACTGTTCGACACGTACCCGTTCACGGGTGCGCAACGGGAGTGGGTGTCGTATCGCGTGGAGCAAGACTTCCCGATCGTCACATTGCCCAACTGCGTGATGCTGGTGCTGTCTTCACTGACGAGCAATGCGCTGCATGCACTGCGGCGCACCGAAGTGCCACGCCTGGAGATCATTGCCCGCAACGTGCCGGAAGCCAGTGGTGTGCGCCACATGATCCGCATCGAAGACAACGGCCCGGGGATTGCCCCGGACGTCCTCAAGCGGCTGACCATCGACCCCGTGACGACGCGCGCCGAAGAAGGCGGCAACGGCATGGGCATGATTTTCTGTACGCGGATCATGCAATCGTTCGGGGGAGCGATTGCGATTGACTCTGCACCCAGCGCAGGCACGCGCGTGACTCTGACGTTCCCATGACACCATCAACGATACGCACACGAACCACGCCGAACATGATCTGCGCATTTACCGCATTTGCTATGAGGAGTGATGGATGACCAATCCCGGGGGCCACACGCCCACTAACCCGCCCAAGATCCTGTACGTGGACGACGAGACATTGGCGCTGACTTACTTCGGCCGTGCCATCGGTTCACTGGCGCCGGTCGTCACCGCCACCTCGGTCGAAGAAGGCAAGCGCATGCTTGACCAGCACGCCGCCACGCTGGGCGTGCTCGTGTCGGACCAGCGCATGCCCGGTGAGCTCGGCAACGAGTTGCTGCGCTATGCACGCGAGCGCTATCCGCACCTGGTGCGCATCCTGACCACGGCGTACTCGGAAATCGAAGATACGGTGGAAGCCGTCAACCAAGGGCAGATCCACCGCTACATCAAGAAGCCGTGGGACATCACCGCCCTGCGCGTGGAATTGAAACAGGCACTGGAGTTTTCCGACCTGCGCCGCGAACGCGATGCCCTGCTGCGCGAGAAGATGACCGTGCGCCAGAGCCAGACGCTCACGCATCGCATCGGTGCACTGCAGACGCTGTATCTGGCGGTGTCAGGGCTGCCGTCGTTCAGCGCAGTCAACGACTACCTGCACGCGGCGGCGGCCGTCGGGCTGCACGCCATGGAACAACCGGATTGGGCAGTCAAGGATTACACCGAGCTCGTCAGCGAGGAAAGCCTGCGCACCGGTGAGCTGAGCCACGCGGTGCGGCAGATTTATCAAGACCTGTCGTCACGGTTCGACAGCGCACCTGTTGCGCAGGCATTGGACGTGCTGACCGACGTGCTGCAAGGCAAGGTCTCGCCGGCCGGTGGCGATGTAGCGGTGGTCACCGACCTCACCACGTTGACGGAATTCCTGGACACTGCGTCAACGCACAAGGTGTCGGAAGCGCATGCCAAGTGGCTGGCTTACCTTTTATGGCTTGACGGCAAAGGCGGGGCGATCCAGGCCGAGCGCGACGGCGCCACCGTCAAGCTGCGCTTGGTTGATCACCTGACGCAACTCACACCAGACCAGTTGGCGGGGTGGATGGAGCAATTCCAGGAGAATCAGCAGGCCACCTGATTCTGCCTGCGGCCTTTCGTACAACGCCGATGCTTACGCGTCGGCGTTGTCGTTTTCGGAACCCGAAGCAGGGTCGCCCTTTGTAGAGCGCTCGGGGCGGTCGCGCATCCCCCCCTTCACCATCTCGAAGCGGAACAGGCGGCATTCGATGTTGCCGTTATAGAGCGGCGTACGCTGCGATTCTTTCAGCCGCATGCGGCGCGGCATCGAAAGATCGCCGGTAAAGACGAACGCCTTCCAGCCGGAGAACTCGCGCTTGAGCGTGCCCGCAAAGGCTTGGGCGAATTCGTTGGCGGCCGCCTCTTCCACCGGATCGACCGGCGGTAGCGGCTCGGGCTGGCGCTGCTCGCGCATCGGGCGACGGGTGTCGTCGCGTGGAGCACCCATGGCACGGCTGGCGCGTTCAAACACGGTGCCGTCTTCCTCGCCCTCACCGTCGGGCCGGCGCCGGCGCGATCCCTGTGCACCACGCACGGCGATACGTTCACCATACGGCGGGTTCATCAGCAGCACGCCGGGCACATCGAACGGTGGCTTGCCGAAGCGCGCATCGACCTGCTTGAGCAGCGGCTCGCCGGGCAGACCGGCGCGCTGCCAGTTGGCGTGGGCGTATGCCAGCATGTCGGTGGAGATATCGGCGCCGGCCACCGGCGGCGGCGCACGGCGCATGGAAGCGCTAGCCGCATCGGCAGCCGCTTCGCGCAAGCGCTTGAAGCATTTGGCGTCATGGTCTTGCAGCCACTCGCAGGCGAAGGCGCGCTTGCTGCCGGGTGCAATGCCCAGCGCGCGTTGCGCAGCTTCAACAAGGAACGTGCCGCTGCCGCACATCGGGTCATAGAACGGCTCGCCGTGAGCGCCCGTCCAGCCGGTCAGGCGCAGAATACCCGCCGCGAGGTTTTCCTTCAGCGGCGCTTCGCCCTTCTCTTCACGCCAGCCGCGCTTGAAGAGCGGCTCGCCAGTGGTGTCGAGGTAGATCGTGCAGTCGGTCTCGGTCAGGTACGCGTAAATGCGCACGTCGGGCGAGACGGTATCAACGCTAGGGCGCGCACCGGTGCGCTGGCGGAAGCGATCGCAAACACCGTCCTTCACCCGCAGGCCGACGAACTTCAGGCTCTGCAGCGGCGATTTGTGCGCGGTCACGTCCACGCGGATCATCTCGTCGGGCGTGAAGTAATCTTCCCAGCGCTGCGCGGCGGCCAACGCGTAGATGTCGTCTTCCGAGCGATACCCGCGCGAGGCCAAACGCATCAGCACGCGGCTAGCAATGCGACTGTGCAGGTTGACGGCATACGCCGCACCCTGCGTGCCGAAGAAGTGCACGCCGCCCGGTACGGTGCGGCCCACTTCAAACGCAGCCAGCTCATCCACCTCGGGGCGGATGGAGATCTCGGCCAGTTCATCGGCCAACGCCTGTTCCAGCCCACGCGGGCACGGCGCGAAGTATGCAGTTGCCATCGGAAAACCAAAAAAAATCAGAACGGCTTCACGACCACCAGGATCGTGATGGCCAACAACAACAATACCGGCAGTTCATTGAACCAACGGTAGAAAGTGTGCGAGCGCTTGTTGGCGCCCGCCTCGAATTTGCGCAGCAGCACGCCACAGCCATGGTGATAGCCGATCGCCACCAGCACCAGCGCGAGCTTGGCGTGCATCCAGCCGTTGGGCGGATACATGCCGATGCGGTAACCCAGAAACAGCCACAGCCCCAGCAGGATCGCGACGATGGCCAGCATGGTCGTGAAGCGGAACAGCTTGCGCGCCATGATGAGCAGGCGCGTGATGGCTGCGCGCTCGGTTTCCATGGCCAGATTGACGAAGATGCGCGGCAGATAGAACAGCCCGGCAAACCACGACGCCACGAAAACGATGTGAAACGCTTTGACCCACAGCATGCGAACAGTCCCGTAAAAAAAATGCGCGCCGCTCTCGGCGGCGCGTGGCGGATATCAGATCAGGTGCGAATCTCGCCGTGCCCGAACACAACGTACTTGAGCGAGGTCAGCCCCTCCAGCCCGACCGGCCCGCGCGCGTGCAGCTTGTCGTTGGAGATGCCGATCTCTGCGCCCAGGCCGTACTCAAAGCCATCGGCAAAGCGCGTGGACGCGTTGATCATCACGCTGGCCGAATCGACCTCGCGCAGGAAGCGCATGCTGGTCGAGTAGTTCTCGGTGATGATCGAATCGGTGTGCGCAGAGCCGTACGTGTTGATGTGCTCGATGGCAGCGTCCAGGCCATCCACCGTGCGGATCGACAGGATCGGTGCGAGGTATTCGGTGTGCCAGTCGGCTTCAACCGCGTCCTTCAGGTTGCCGAAGCCGGCGGCTTCCAGCGTGGCCCGCGTGGCCGGGCAGACGCGCAGCTCAACGCCCTTGTCCTGATAGATCTTGACCAGCGGCGGCAACGCACGCGCGGCAATGTCGCGCGAAACAAGCAGCGTCTCCATCGTGTTGCACGGCGCATAGCGCTGCGTCTTGGCGTTGTCGCATACGAGCACGGCCTTCTCGATGTCGGCATCGGCGTCGATGTAGACGTGGCAGATGCCGTCCAGGTGCTTGATCATCGGCACGCGCGCTTCTTCCATCAGGCGCGCAATCAGGCTCTTGCCACCGCGCGGCACGATCACATCGACGAATTCCGTCATGGTGATGAGCTTGCCGACTGCGGCGCGATCCGTGGTGGCCACCACTTGCACAGCGTTGGCCGGCAGGCCGGCATCCGCCAGCCCTTCTTCGATGAGCGCGGCCAACGCGCCGTTCGACTCGATCGCTTCCGAGCCGCCACGCAGGATGGTCGCGTTGCCCGACTTGATGCACAGCGCCGCCGCATCCACCGTCACGTTCGGCCGAGACTCGTAGATGATGCCGATCACGCCCAGCGGCACGCGCATCTGACCGACCTGGATGCCGGTCGGGCGGAATTTCATGTTGCTGATCTCGCCAATCGGGTCCGCCAGCGCGGCGATCTGCTCAAGGCCGGCGGCCATGGTGGCGATGGCGCGGTCGGTGAGTGTCAGACGGTCGATAAAAGCGGCGTCCTGGCCGTTGGCGCGGGCACGCTCGACGTCGCGGGCGTTGATCTCTTTGAGCTTGGCGGCATCGCGGCGGATGGCGGCGGCGATGTGCAGCAATGCACGGTTCTTTTGCGCGGTACCGGCACGGGCCATGCCGCGCGAGGCGGCACGCGCCTGACGGCCGACCAGGGCCATGTATTCGTTCACGTCGAGCTGCTTCATGATGATCGCGGCCGGCCAATGCGCCGGCGAATTCAATGAGAGGACTATTCGATGCGGGTGCGGGTGCGTATCAGGCTGTCACCGGGAGACTACCGGGCCGCGCGATACGCATCGCCAGTTGCAGCAGGCCATCCCAGGGTTCGGCTGGCAGCGATGGCTCTCGCAAGCCCTTGACCTGCCGGTCCAGCTTGGCCGCCATGGAGAGCGCGCCTTCCAGCTCACGCTGCGATAGCCGCTGTGCCGCCTGCGGCACCAGCCGTTCGCGTGCGCCCCAGACCCGCAGCTCGCGCAGCATCGAAGCCGCCGGCTTGCCCTGGGCCACGCCCGAGGCGATTTTTGATAATACGCGAATTTCTTCGGTCAACGTCCAGAGCACCAGCACCGTGGCTTCGCCCTCGCCGCGCAAGCCTTCGAGCATGCGCACGAGGCGCGGCACATCGCCGGCCAGCATGGCTTCGGACAGCTTGAACACGTCATAACGCGCCACGTTGAGCACCGCATCGTGCACATCGTCGAACGTCAGCACACCCGGCGGATGCAGCAGGCTGAGCTTCTGGATTTCCTGGTGCGCTGCCAGCAGGTTGCCTTCCACGCGGTCCGCAATGAACTGCAGGGCACGTCGGCCGGGCTCGCCGGGTTCCACGCGTTGCTGCTGGCGGGCAAGGCGCTCGCCAATCCAGCCAGGCAGCTTGGTGCGGTCCACGGAATCGACCTTGATCGATACCCCCGCGCCTTCCAGCGCAGCAAACCATGCCGACTTGGCCGTCGCAAAGTCCAGGCGCGGCAGCGTAATCAGGGTGATGGTGTCGGTCGCAGGGCCGGAGGGCGTGCCCGCAGCCAGTGCACGCAGCGCCTCCCCGCCGTCCTTGCCCGGCTTGCCGGAGGGAATACGCAGCTCGACAATCTTGCGGTCGCCGAAGAGCGACATCGACTGCTGCGCCTCGGTCACGCGCGACCACGAAAAGCCGCGCTCGACGCTCATCACGTCACGCTCAGTAAAGCCTTGGGCACGCGCGGCTTGACGCAACGCATCGATGGCTTCCAGCACGAGCAGGTGCTCGTCACCGTGCACCACATACAGCGGCGCCAAACCCTTGGTACTGGCCTGTTTGAGGTGCCCTTCGAGCGCATCGAGCCGCAGTTGCATGACCGGAGTGTCCGCCGCTTACGACGGCAGCTTCACGGCAGCCAGTCGCCGCACGAGCTGGTTGATCGTGTCGCCCTGCATGTCGCGATAGAGCGCGGCTTCTTCGTAGTCCTTGGCCAGCACCTGCGTCTCGTTGTACGACAGATCGCGGAACTGCGTGATCTCCGACGGCGGAATCAGCATGTTGTCGTGCGCATCACGCAACTGGAAGCGGAAGCGATACGTGATGCGGTACTCACGCACCACGCCCTGCGGCGTGAGCGACGAAATGGTCTTCACGCGGTCTTCGGCCAGCACGTCGAGCAACGCGTCGGCGTCCTTCTTGTCCGACACGATGACGGTGTCGGAGCCGTTGTCGATCAGCCGGCGCAACTGCGCGCGCATCTGCGAGTTCTGTGGCAGGTTGATGTACAGCCGCTTGAAGGCGAAGTCGGTATTCCCGCGGATGTGGAAACCGCAGGCGGACAGCGCCGGCAGCGCAATAGCCAGGGCGATGACAGCGCGGCCAAATCGACGGCGGGGCAAACTGCGGGACAACGACATAACCATGCGTTCCTTGAGGGAGGCGGCCAATCAGGCCACCACGTTCACCAGACGGCCGGGCACCACGATGATCTTCTTGGGCGGTTTGCCTTCAGCAAACTTCTGGACCGCTTCATCCTTGGCGGCGATGGCCTCGATGGCTGCACGGTCGGCATCGGCCGGCACGACGATGCTGCCGCGCACCTTGCCGTTGACCTGCAGCACCAGTTCGATCTCGCTCTGCACCAGCGCGCCTTCATCGACCTGCGGCCACGGCGCGTCGAGCAGATCGCCATAGACGCTGGCGTAGCCCAGTTCCGCCCACAGCACGTGGGTAATGTGCGGCACCACCGGGTACAGCACGCGCAGCAGGATGCCCAGGCCCTCGCGGCGGGCATCGGCACCGGCGTCCTTGGCGCCTTCCAGCGCGTTGAGCATTTTCATCGTCGCCGAGACGACAGTGTTGTACTGCAGGCGCTCGTAGTCGTAGTTGGCTTGCTTGAGCACGGTGTACAGCTCGCGGCGCAGCGCGCGGTCGGCATCTGTCGCACCAGCGACCACACCATTGCCGTGGCCGGAGCGAATCGCATCGCCGTGCGCGACACCGAAGTTCCACAGACGACGCAGGAAGCGCGAGGCGCCTTCCACGCCAGCGTCGTTCCATTCGAGCTGCTGCTCGGGCGGCGCGGCAAACATGGTGAACAGGCGTGCGGTATCAGCGCCGTACTGGTCGATCAGAGCCTGCGGGTCGATGCCGTTGTTCTTCGACTTCGACATCTTCTCCACGCCGCCGATCACCACCGGCTGGCCGTCAGCCTTGAGCGTGGCGCCTACCGGGCGACCGCGTTCGTCGGTCTGCACGTCCACGTCCGCCGGGTTGATCCACTGCTTCTTGCCCGAGGCGTCTTCACGGTAGTACGTCTCGTTGAGCACCATGCCCTGCGTGAGCAAGTTGGTGAACGGCTCGTCGAACTTGACCAGGCCCAGATCACGCATGACCTTGGTCCAGAAGCGTGCGTACAGCAGGTGCAGGATCGCGTGCTCGATACCGCCGATGTACTGGTCCATCGGCATCCAGTAATCGTTGCGGGCGTCGACCATGGTGGCGCCGTCCGGGCACGTATAGCGCATGTAGTACCAGCACGAATCGATGAAGGTATCCATCGTGTCGGTTTCGCGGCGCGCGGGCTTGCCGCACGACGGGCACGTGCATTCCAGGAAGCGCGGGTCTTTGGCCAGCGGGTTGCCGGTGCCGTCCGGCACGAGGTCTTCGGGCAGGCGCACCGGCAGGTCTTGCTCGGGCACCGGCACGACGCCGCAGCTCTCGCAATGGATCAGCGGGATCGGCGTGCCCCAGTAGCGCTGGCGCGAGATGCCCCAGTCGCGCAGGCGCCAGGTGGTTTTCTTTTCGCCGAGGTTCTTGGCGGCCAGGTCGGCGGCCACGGCATCGACGGCTTGCTTGTAGTTCAGACCGTCGTATTTGCCGCTGTTGACCAGCACGCCGTGTTCCTTGTCGCCGTACCACTCGGCCCAGGTCGTCGTGTCGTAGGGCTGGCCCTTCACGTCAACCACTTGCTTGATCGGCAGGTCGTACTTGTTGGCGAAGGCGAAGTCGCGCTCGTCGTGCGACGGCACACCCATCACGGCGCCGTCGCCGTAGCTCATCAATACGTAGTTGCCGACCCATACCGGCACGGATTCGCCCGTGAGCGGATGCGTGACGGTCAAGCCGGTCGGCATGCCCTTCTTTTCCATGGTCGCCATGTCGGCTTCCATCACGCTGCCATGCTTGCATTCTTCGATGAACGCGGCGAGCGCCGGGTTGGTCTGCGCGGCGTGCGTGGCAATCGGGTGCTCGGCAGCTACAGCGCAGAAGGTCACGCCCATGATGGTGTCGGCGCGCGTGGTGAAGACGTACAGCTTGCCGTCGTTGATCACCTTGCCATCGTCACCGGGAATGCTGTGCGGGAACGCAAAGCGCACGCCCTCGCTCTTGCCGATCCAGTTCTGCTGCATCAGCTTGACGCGCTCGGGCCAGCCCAGCGGGTTCAAGTCGGACAGCAGTTCCTCCGCATACTCGGTGATGCGCAGGTAGTACATCGGGATCTCGCGCTTTTCCACCACCGCGCCCGAGCGCCAGCCGCGCCCGTCGATCACCTGTTCGTTGGCGAGCACGGTCTGGTCGACCGGGTCCCAGTTCACGGTGCCGGTCTTGCGGTAGGCGATGCCTTTCTCGAGCATCTTCAGGAACAGCCACTGGTTCCAGCGGTAGTAGTCGGGGTTGCAGGTGGCAACCTCCCGCAACCAGTCGATCGCCAGGCCCATCGACTGCATCTGCTTCTTCATGTAAGCGATGTTGTCGTACGTCCAGGCGGCGGGTGCCACGCCGTTGTTGAGCGCCGCGTTTTCCGCCGGCATGCCGAAGGCGTCCCAGCCCATCGGCATCAGCACGTTGTACCCCTTCATGCGCAGCTGCCGCGTCATCACGTCATTGATCGTGTAGTTGCGCACGTGGCCCATGTGCAGCTTGCCCGACGGATACGGCAGCATCGAGCAGGCGTAGAACTTGGGCTTGTCCGAGCCGTCGGCGGCGCGCGCGTGTTCGGTCACGCGGTAGGCGTCTTGCAACTGCCAGTGTTGCTGCGCTTGCTGTTCGACGTCGGACGGGGAGTATTTGTCTTGCATGGTGATGGGTCGCCCGGCGTCCCGGACGATTGCAGCCGCAGCATCAACGTGCGCGGCCGGATTGAATGACGAAAATTCGCGAGAAGGGCCCGATTATACCGTCGCCTCCCACCTTATCCGGGCGATGACAACGCGGCAAAAAGGCGCCGGACAGGCCCGCCGGCAGCCCTTTTTTAGCACCGAACTTACAGGCCGAGCACGTCGTTCATGTCGTACAGGCCCTTCTTGCCGGCCAGGAACACCGCCGCACGCACGGCGCCCTCTGCGTACGACTGGCGCGTGTTGGAGCGATGCGTGATCTCGATGCGCTCGCCCTCGCCGGCAAACAGCACGGTGTGGTCGCCCACGATGTCGCCGCCGCGCACGGTGGCAAAACCGATGGTGCCGAGCTCACGCGGGCCGGTCTCGCCTTCGCGTGCATAGACCGCACGGTCGGCTAGCTTGGTGCCCTGCGCCTCGGCAACGATCTCGCCCAGTTTGAGCGCAGTGCCCGACGGCGCGTCGATCTTGTGCTTGTGGTGCGCTTCGATGATCTCGACGTCGTAGCCTTGCGCCAGGATCTTGGCGGCCAACTCGATCAGCTTGAAGGTCGCATTCACGCCTACGCTCATGTTGGGCGCCCAGACCACGCCGATCGACTCGCCGTAGGTCTTGAAGCTGGCTTTCTGCTCAGCCGTGAAGCCGGTTGTGCCGATCACCACCCCAGTGCCCAACTCACGTGCGATGTTCAAGTGATTGAGCGTCGCGTCAGGGCGCGTGAAATCGATCAGCACGTCGGCTTGCGACAACCCTGCGCGCACGTCATCGGTCACGATCACACCCGTGGTCTTGCCCAGCTTGGCGCCGGCGTCCTGGCCCACGGCTTCGCTGCCGGGACGGTCGAGTGCCGCAGCCAGCGTTGCACCCGGGGTACGCAATACGGTGTCGATCAGCATCTGGCCCATGCGGCCCGAGGCGCCTGCAATCGCGATTTTCATGTCGGTCGAAGCAAAATGGAAAGCGGTCTGTACAACGGACAAGCGGCGGAACCAGTCCGCCGCTCGCTTGAAGATGGGTTGCCGGTTCGGCTAATCCGCCCTTCGGGGCGTCACTGCGACTGGGTGGCCGGCGGCGGAACGGCGGCATCGGTGCCGCCACCACCGGTGCGGCGCTCCGGTAGCGTCATGTCCACGGTGTTTTTGGCGCCGGTGGTCGACTGCACGCGATCGCTCACTTCAGCCGACGGGATCGACGGCGCGCGTGCTGCCGGTGCGGCACCCGCAGCGGCGGCGGCCTCAGCGGCATCCTTCTTCGGGCGTTTGATGCCGTCGATCTCGGCAATCAGCTCGGTCTCGGACGGCAGATCATCGGCGCCTACCCATTTGGCCAGACGATCGCCGTCAAACCACAGCGTCAGCTTGCGTTCCTGCACAACGTTCGTGTTGCCGCGCTTGAACGAGAAGACGTAGTCCCAGCGGTTGGCGTGGAACATGTCCGTCAGCAGCGGCGTACCGAGCACGAAGCGCACCTGGTCACGCGTCATGCCCTCCTTGAGCTGCGCGGCTTGTTCGCGCGACACAAAGTTGCCCTGCACGATGTCGATGCGATACGGCGTGATGGCATTGGCGATCTTGCGCGTGGTGCTGTCGTAGGTCCCGCATCCGGTCAGCAATGCCGATGCGGCAAGCATGGCACCCAGTACGAGGCCGCCGCGACGGGCAGCGATGGTGGCAAAACGGACAGGACTGCGCGCAACGGAAAAGGTCATGAGCGATCGGCCTTGAAACGGTCCCGGGGCGGGCCCGGTACGTGGGGGATGGCGACGGCCCGGGCACATTCCATATGCCTGTTCAGCCCGTCCAATAGGACTTTTGCCGCCAAAACCCTTATGATTGAAATATCCGAACATTGTACTCTAGGGAGCCTGGCGCATGCCGAGTCCTGCAGACCTCAAGAATATCGGTCTGAAAGCCACGGTGCCGCGGTTGAAGATCCTCGAGATCTTTCAGACCAGCGAAGAGCGCCACATGAGCGCTGAAGACGTGTACCGCATCCTGCTCGCCGAGCATATGGATATTGGCTTGGCCACGGTCTACCGTGTGCTGACCCAGTTCGAACAAGCCGGGCTGCTGTCACGTAACAACTTCGAGTCCGGCAAGGCCATCTACGAACTCAACGAGGGCAAGCATCACGATCACCTCGTGTGCCTCGATTGCGGCCGCGTGGAAGAATTCTTTGACGCCGAGATCGAACAACGTCAGCAAAGCATCGCCCGGGCGCGCGGCTTTGCGCTGCAGGAGCACGCGCTGTCGCTTTACGGCAATTGCACGAAAGAGCCCTGCCCGCATCGCCCGAAGCGTTGAAGCGCCGCCCACAATAGAGAACGGCCGCGTTGTCAGCGGCCGTTTTTCATTGGGGCGGGAACACAGCGGACGTCAGACGGACAGCCGCGTCTCGCCCTCCTTTTCGGCATCGCCCTTACCGCTCTTGCCTGACTCATCCGCTTGCAGCGGTGAGTGCGCGGGTGCGCCCAATGCCTGACCGGTGTACTCGGCCACCACTTGTTTGAACAGGTGACGCGCCCACACCAGCATCGGATGCGTGTTGCGGCTGCGGTGCCACAGCATGTTCAGGCCCAGCACGGTTTCAAGCTCGGACGGCAACGGGAAGGCGTTCAGGTTGTACGCATCGCACACCAGATCCTTCATCAGCGAGTTGACCGTGAAGATCATGTCGGTCTGGCTCGCGACCTCGGCCTGGGTGCGCCAGCCGTGCACGGTCATGGTGGAGTTGCGCTTCAGGCCGCGCTGCTGCAGCGCGTAGTCCAGCGGAATGAGCGACGGTGCCACGCGGTTGCCCGGGCTGCCCTGCGCGATGAAGATGTGCTCGCACTCGAGGTACTGCTCGAGCGTGCAGCGCTCAGCGAGGATCGGGTGGTCCTTGCGTGCGCAGACCCACATGTTGAAAGAGGTCACGACCTCTTCCATGATCTCCGGGTGGCGTGTGGGGAACGGCGAGAACGCCAGGTCCAGCTCGTTGGCGCGCATGGCGGCCACGTCGGCCTCCCATGAGGACGATTCGGTCAGGCGCACCTGCAGGCCCGGTGCCAGGCGCTTGATGCGCAGCAGGAAGCGGTCGAACAACGCATCGCCCAGCGTACCGGCAAAGCTGACGTTGAACGCCCCCGTGGCCTCCGCCGGATCGAACGTGGCGATATCGCCTTCGTTGATGGCTGCCCACAAGTCGAGCATCTCGCGCACCTTGGGACCGAGCTCGAGCGCCTTGGGTGTTGGCGTCAGGCCATGCGGGACGCGAATAAAGAGAGGATCGTCGAAGATCTCGCGCAGGCGGCCCAGCGAATGCGACACCGCCGGGGCGGTCATGTGCATCTTCTCGGCGACATACGTGGCGTTCCGCTTGCTGAGCAGCTCGACAAAAATCACCAACAGCTTGGTATCGACGTTGACCATGGGACGCCTTGGCTCAGACACGTTGGAAAGCTGAAATGGCAAACGTTGCGGGAGCAACGGCCAGATGGGGCGCAAATAGCCGCCACATCACAATGTAGTATTTGTTCAGTGTACGGAACACGTCCCAATTTTCAAAGCGAATTCCAGTGGCCTGCACCCTAAATTTGCTTCTACGCAAACGTTTTCGTTTCGCACTATAACAAAGGCGGCATGACAGGCTTGAAAGCCCATCATGCCGCCTTTGCATGAAGCACCAGTCAAATTAACTGGCTTGCATCATGAATACGTGAGTGGCACGGTTCCCGTGCCACAAAGTGCCGATTACTTGGCCACCACGCGCGCCATTTCCAGGCACTTGTTCGAGTAGCCCCACTCGTTGTCGTACCAGCTCACGACCTTGATGAAGGTGCCGTCCAGCGCGATACCGGCTTCAGCGTCGAAGATCGAGGTGCGAGCGTCACCGCGGAAGTCGGTCGCAACGACCTTGTCTTCCGTGTAGCCCAGCACGCCCTTCAGCGCGCCTTGGCTCTGTGCCTTCATTTCGGCGCAGATTTCAGCGTACGTGGCAGCGCTTTCCAGCTCGACGGTCAGGTCGACCACCGACACGTCGGAGGTCGGCACGCGGAACGACATACCGGTCAGCTTCTTGTTGAGCTGCGGGATCACCACGCCCACGGCCTTGGCAGCGCCAGTGCTCGACGGGATGATGTTTTCCAGGATGCCGCGGCCGCCGCGCCAGTCCTTGTTGGACGGGCCGTCCACGGTCTTCTGCGTGGCGGTGGCAGCGTGCACGGTGGTCATCAGGCCGCGCTTGATGCCCCACTTGTCGTTCAGCACCTTGGCAACCGGTGCCAGGCAGTTGGTCGTGCACGAGGCGTTCGAGATGATCGCTTCGCCCTTGTACGACGCGTGGTTCACGCCGAACACGAACATCGGGGTGTCGTCCTTCGACGGGGCCGACATGATCACCTTCTTGGCGCCCGCGTCGATGTGCTTCTGTGCGCCTTCCTTGGTCAGGAAGATGCCGGTTGCTTCGATCACCACGTCAGCACCGACTTCGCCCCACTTCAGCTCGGCCGGATCCTTCACGGCGGTCAGGCGGATCTTCTTGCCGTTGACGACGAGCGTGTTGCCGTCGACCGACACTTCACCGTCAAAGCGGCCGTGCACCGAGTCGTACTTCAGCATGTACGCCAGGTAGTCGGGCTCGAGCAGGTCGTTGATGGCAACGACTTCAACGTCCTTGAAGTTGGCGATGGCGGCGCGGAACACCATGCGTCCGATGCGGCCGAAGCCGTTGATGCCGATCTTGATGGTCATGGTCAGTCTCCTGATAGCAAAAATGAAATCGACGATGCGATAAAAACCAGCGCGGCACCTCGTGGGTGCCGCGTGCGCAAATTCAGTTAAGCAATGACGCTCTTGGCGGTGTTCACGACGTTCTCGACGGTGAAGCCGAAGTGCTTGAACAGCACGCCCGCCGGGGCCGACTCACCGAACGTGTCGATGCCGACCACCGCTTGCACCTGGTACTTCCACCAGAAATCGGTCACGCCCGCCTCGACCGCGATACGCGGCACGCCGGCCGGCAGTACGCTGGCCTTGTAGGCGGCGTCTTGCTTGTCGAACACGGTGGTGGAGGGAATCGACACCACACGCGCATGGATACCTTCGGCAGCCAGTTGGTCAGCAGCGCCAACCGCCAGGCCGACTTCCGAACCGGTGGCGATGATGACCACGTCCGGCTTGCCATTGGCCGCATCGCGCAGCACGTAGCCGCCGCGGGCGATGGCTTCGCGCGTGGCCGGATTGCGGGCTTGGAACGGCAGGTTCTGGCGGCTGAAGATCAGGCAGCTCGGGCCGTTCTGGCGCTCGATGGCGGCTGCCCAAGCGACAGCGGTTTCGGTGGTATCGGCGGTGCGCCACACATCCATGTTCGGGATCAGGCGCAGGCTGGCGACGTGTTCGATCGACTGGTGCGTCGGGCCGTCTTCGCCCAGGCCGATGGAGTCGTGCGTGAAGACGAAGATCGAGCGGATCTTCATCAGCGCGGCCATGCGCAGGGCGTTGCGGCTGTAGTCGGCGAACGTCAGGAACGTGGCGCCGTACGGAATGTAGCCGCCATGCAGCGCGATGCCGTTCATGATGGCGCTCATGCCGAACTCGCGCACGCCGTAGTTGATGTGGTTGCCCCAGGCATCCACACGCACGGCCTTGCTACCGCTCCAGTTGGTCAGGTTCGAGCCGGTCAGGTCGGCCGAGCCGCCCAGCAGTTCGCCCAGCACCGGGCCGTAGGCTTCCAGCGTGTTCTGGCTGGCCTTGCGGGTGGCGATGGTTTCAGCCTTCAGTTCGCACTTCTCGACGAACTCGGCGACGGCCTTCTCGAAGTTGGCCGGCAGTTCACCGCGCATGCGGCGCTCGAATTGCTCGGCTTCGGCCGGGTGGCGCTCGGAGTAGGCATCGAACAGCGCGTTCCAGGCCTTCTCCAGGGCTTGGCCCTGACCCTTGGCATCCCATGCGTCGTACACGGCTTGCGGCACTTCAAACGGGGCGTGCGGCCAGGCCAGCGCTTCGCGCGCGGCGGCGATTTCCACGCCGCCCAGCGGGGCGCCGTGCACGTCGTGACCACCTTCCTTGTTGGGGGCGCCCTTGCCGATCACGGTGCGGCAGCAGATCAGCGTCGGCTTGTTCGACTTCTTGGCTTCGGCGATGGCGGCGTCGACAGCGGCCACGTTATGGCCATCCACGGCGCGGATCACGTTCCAGCCGTAGGCTTCGAAGCGCTTCGGGGTGTCGTCGTTGAACCAGTGGACGACGTCGCCGTCGATCGAGATGCCGTTGTCGTCCCACAGCGCGATCAGCTTGTTCAGGCCCAGCGTGCCGGCCAGCGAGCAGGCCTCATGGCTGATGCCTTCCATCAGGCAGCCGTCGCCCAGGAAGACGTAGGTGTGATGGTTGACGATGTCGAAGCCCGGGCGGTTGAACTCCTGGCCCAGCAGGCGTTCGGCCAGCGCCATGCCGACGGCGTTGGTGAGGCCCTGGCCCAGCGGGCCGGTGGTGGTCTCCACACCCGGCGTGATGCCGTATTCCGGGTGGCCGGCGGTCTTGCTGTGCAGTTGGCGGAAGTTCTTCAGTTCCGACATCGGCAGGTCGTAGCCGGTCAGATGCAGCAGCGCATAGATCAGCATCGAGCCGTGACCATTCGACAGCACGAAGCGGTCGCGATCGGGCCAGCGCGGGTTCAGCGGGTTGTGGCGCAGGTGGCGGCTCCACAGTGCCACGGCGATGTCCGCCATGCCCATCGGCGCGCCGGGGTGGCCCGAATTGGCTTGCTGAACGGCGTCCATGGCAAGCACGCGGATGGCGTTGGCCATCAATTGGGTGGGCTGGTTGGTATTCGAGTGGAGTGCGGGAGCGGTCATGCGAACCTGCGGGCAGAAGGCGGGAAAACCGCGATTTTACCAGACGGGGATGTCCCCGCTGGGTCGGTTTTCGATGGTTGCAACCGGCTGCAGCCGCCCCTGCCCTTCCTCCCGCGCCCGGCTTACCACTCCGCGATGGAACCGTCGGCGTGGCGCCACACTGGGTTGCGCCAGTCGAGCGCCTCCTTGCTGCGCTTGATGACCAGCGCTTCGTCAATATCCACGCCCAATCCGGGCAGGCGCGGCGGGCGGATATAGCCGCCTTCCAGCGCAAAATCGGCCTTGTTGCGCACGTAATCGAGCAATTCGGCGCCCTTGTTGTAGTGGATGCCCATGCTCTGCTCCTGCAACGTGGCGTTCCAGCTCACGAAATCGATATGCAGGCAGGCGGCCAGTGCGATGGGCCCAAGTGGGCAGTGCGGCGCTAGCGCCACATCGTAGGCCTCGGCCATTCCGGCGATCTTCAGGCATTCGGTAATGCCGCCGGCGTGCGACAGATCGGGCTGCAGGATGGACACCCCGCCCGCTTCCAGCACGCGCTTGAAGTCGAAGCGCGAGAACATGCGCTCGCCAGCAGCGATCGGCAGATGGGTGTGGGCGGCCAGGCGAGCGTAGCTCTCGGCCTGCTCCGCCAGCACGGGTTCTTCGATGAAGAGCGGGCGGTACGGCTCCAATTCCTTGATGAGCACCTTGGCCATCGGCGCAGAAACACGGCCGTGGAAGTCCAGCCCGAACTCAACCGTGTTGCCGAAGGCGGAGCGGATTTCCGCCACCTTCGCCACCGCCGCATCCACCGCGCGGGCGGTGTCGATGATGCCCATCTCCTCGCAGCCGTTGAGCTTGAAGTGGTCGAAACCACCGGCCTGTAGTGCCTTCATGCCGGCAATGACATCGGCCGGGCGATCACCGCCGACCCAGCTATAGGTACGCATCTTGTCGCGCACGAGGCCGCCGAGCAGTTCGTACACCGGCACGCCCAGTACCTTGCCCTTGATGTCCCACAGCGCCTGGTCGATGCCGGCGATGGCGCTCATCAGGATCGGCCCGCCGCGGTAGAAGCCAGCGCGGTACATGGTCTGCCAGAGGTCGTTGATGCGGCTCGGGTCTTGGCCGATGAGGTAGTCGGACAGTTCATGCACCGCCGCTTCCACCGTGCGCGCACGGCCTTCAATGACGGGCTCGCCCCAGCCCGTGACGCCCTCGTCGGTTTCGACTTTCAGGAACATCCAGCGCGGAGGCAGACGATACGTGGTCAGGCGAGTGATTTTCATGGATCGATGGTGCGATTAGGCGGTGCGGTCGGATTGGACGGAGCGGTAAGCGGCGACGAAGGCGTGGGCGCGCTCAGCGGTGCGCTCGACGGACTGGCCGGGGCGATAGAGATCGCTGCCGAGCCCGGCGCCGATGCACCCGGCGGCAAGGTAGTCGGCGAGGTTCTCCGGCGTGATGCCGCCGACGGCGAACACCGGCACCTCGGGCGGCAGCACGGCCTTGAGTGCGCGCACGTAGCCAGGGCCCAGCGCGCCAGCGGGGAAGATCTTCAACGCCTCGGCACCTGCATCGAGTGCGGCAAAGGCTTCGGTGGCCGTCATGCAGCCGATGCACGTGGCGAGTTGGCGTGCAGCGGCCGCGCGGATGACATCCGCATTCGTGTTGGGGGTGACGACCAGCTTGCCGCCGGCCGCCGCCATCAACGCAACGTCGGCCGGCTTGAGCACGGTGCCGGCACCGATCAGCGCGTGGTCACCGAAGGCGCGCGCCGCCAGTTGCACGCTCTGCGCCCAATCGGGCGAGTTGAGCGGAATCTCGATCGCATCAAAACCCGCATCGACCAGCGCCTGCGTATGCGCAAGCACCTCGTCGGGTCGGATGCCGCGCAGGATGGCGATCAGCGGAAGGTGGGTTGTCCAGGTCATTCGTGATAGAGCTGCGAGCGGCCGCCATCGATCAGGATGTCGGTCGCGTTAATAAAGCGCGCCTCGTCAGAGGCAAGGAACAGCGCGGTGTAGGCCACCTCTTCGGGCTCGCCGATGCGCTTGCAGGGCAGCAGTTCAGCCTGGCGGCGGCGTTCGGCTTCAGGATCGGGGGCGGCGGCAAAGCCGGCCTCGGCAATCGGCGTGAGGATCAGCCCCGGCGAGATCGAATTCACCCGGATACCGCGCGCCGCATATTCGATGCCCAGCGCACGCGTGAGCCCGATCAGCCCGTGCTTGGCCACCGGATACGGAAACGCGCCCGGAATGATCTTGTGCCCGTGCACCGAGGCGATGTTGACGATGCTGCCCGCCCCGCGCGCCAGCATGTGCGGCAGCACGGCGCGCGCGCAATGCCATGCGCCCTCCAGATCGACCGACAGGCAGCGCGCCCAGTCGTCTTCGCTCAGCTTGAGCGGATCGGAAAACACGTTGATGCCCGCGTTGTTGACCAGCACGTCGATGCCGCCAAAGCGCTCGACGCCCGCCGCGACCATCGCATCAATCTGATCGCGGTGCCGCACATCGGCTTGCACAAGCAGGATGTTGTCGTCGTTGTCGATGGAAGAAGCAAAGGCTTCGGCGCGTTCGTCACGCACCAGCGCGTTGACGATCACGCGGGCACCGTGCTGCGCGAACAGTTTGGCGATCGCACCGCCGATGCCCTGCGTGGCGCCCGTCACCAGGGCGACCTTGCCGGCGAGGCGCGGCGGGAAAGACGTGGGAGAAGCAGTCATGCGTCAGATCGTAGTGACGGTGAATTGGTAGCCGCGCTGCAAGCTCTGGCCCGTACCGAGAATGGTCAGGCCGTGGTCTTGCGGCAGCCCCGGCAGGTTGTGTGCGTTGATGGTGTGATCGACGGGTTCAAAGCAAAAGAAGTCGTACTGGGCCGGGGTGTACAGCACATAGCGCGAGGTGGTGGCCGTTACCCGCACCGACAGGCGGCGGCTAGGCCAGATGATGTCGGCAGCGCCGTCCCAGCCCTCGAAGCTTTGGTTGATGGTGTGACCGGGCTCCAGTTGCCGGGGCTTGCGGAAATCCGCATGCGCAGGCGGTGCCTGCAAGACGGTGGGCAGATCGTCCGGCGCGGATTGCCACATGCCGGTTGCACTCGCGTGCAGGCGCACGTCTGGCGTACGCGGGAAGAACGGGTGCACGCCCAACCCGAACGGCAGCGGCGCCCCCTCGTTGCGCACCGTCAGCGCAATCTGCAGTGTGTTGCCTGCCAACGTGTAGCGCTGCAGCGCGAGGTAGCGGAACGGCGTGCCGTGGTCGACCATGGCCGCCAGCTCGACAAACGCCTCCCCCTCGGCCACCTTGTGCCACGGCATCAGCCAGCCGTGGCCGTGCAAAGGATAGGTTTCGTCGTCGCGCGTGAGGGGCACCTCGATGGTCCGGCCCGCAAACATGAAACGCCCGCCGCCGATGCGGTTGGACCACGGCACCAGCGGGTAGCACGCCAGCGCCTTGGGCTCACGCAATGCCTCGTCAAGCTGAGCAGGCCGGAAGACCGGCACGACCTCGTTACCACGCAGCAGGTCAAAGCGCAGCAGCCCTCCGCCCGACTCGGGCAGCACGTCGGCGCGCAGTACGCCGTTCTCAAGCTGCAACATGGGCATGGCCGAAACGGGCCTCCGGTAGTCCACGCACGTTGGGCACGGTCAGTTGAAATACCGCGCCGGCATTCACGTCTTCAGCCAAACGGCGTGCAGACAAACCCTCGCGGGCGCTGGTGACATACAGCGTGTCCAAGCCGGCGCCGCCGAATGCCAAACACGACGGCTGCGATGCCGGCACCGCAAGATGCACCAGCACGCGCCCATCCGGCGCATAGCGTGTGAGGCGATTGCCGCCCCATTCCGCATTCCACAGGCAGCCTTCGGCATCGACGGTGGAGCCATCGGGTGAGCCCTTGTGACCCACGCCGTCATCCGCGTCACGCAAGTCGGCAAAGACACGGACGTGCCCAGTCGCGCCGCTCTGGCCGTCGTAGTCGCAGGCGTGGATACGGCGGCTGTGCGTATCGCACCAATACATCGTCGTGCCCTCGGGGCTGAAGGCGATACTGTTGGCGACCGTGACGTTGGGCAAGGCCAAGCGTTGCAGCACGCCCAGCGGCGTAAAACGGTAGAAGCTGCCGGCGGGCTCCGGGCCGCCTTCGTGCATGGTGCCGAAAACGTAATTGCCGGAGCGATCCGCCCGGCCGTCGTTGACCCGGGTGCCCGCCACATCAGGCTCCACCGGAGCAAGCAACGTCAGCGTGCCGGTTCGTGTGTCAAAGCGTGCGACGTTCTTGGCGAGCCCGAGGATCAGCACGCCCGGCTCGTCCGTCAGCACAAACGAGCCCATGCGCTGCGGCAGCGGCCATTGGCGCTCCTGCCCCGTCGCCGGATCGTGCTGCCACAGCAAGGACTCCTGGATGTCGGTCCACCAGAGCACACGCAGGGCGTCGTCCCAGACGATGCCTTCGCCCAGCGTGCAGCGCAGATCGGAGAGCGTCGTGGCTTTCATCGTTCAGCCCCGCCGCGATGCTTCAACTGGTCCACCAGCACCGCCGCAAGCAGGATGCCGCCGCGCACGAGGTATTGGTAGAACGCATCGATGTTCAGCAGATTCATCGCGTTCTGCACGGTGCCCATGATGAGCACGCCAACCAGCACGCCGCTGATACTGGCACGCCCGCCCATCAGCGAGACACCACCCAGCACACACGCCGAGATCACGTTCAGCTCGAAGCCCTGCGCCGCATTCGGCTGGCCGCTGGTGATGCGCGCGGCCAGAATCACGCCCGCCAGTGCCGCAATCACACCCTGGATCAGGAAGATGACGATGCGCGTCATGTTGACGTTCACACCCGCCAGCCGTGCCGCTTCCGGGTTACCGCCGATGGCCAGCGTATTGCGCCCGTACACCGTCTTGTTGAGCAGCACGCCAAAGACGACAAAGCACAGCGCGGCCACCCACACCGGCGTCGGCACACCCAGGATGATGGTGTTGCCCAGATCGAAGAACGCCATCTCCGACACCCCCACCGCCTGCCCATGCGAGGCGATGAAGGCGAGGCCGCGCACGATCTCCATCGTGGCCAGCGTGGTGATCAACGCATTGATCTTCAGCTTGGCGATCACGAAGCCGTTCACGCCGCCGATCACCGCGCCCGCCACCAGGCTCACGCCGATACCCAGCGCAATGCTGCCGGTGGCGTTGATGATCATGGCGCAGAGCACACCGGCAAACGCCACGGTGGAACCGATCGACAGATCAAAGTCGCGCGAGGCCAGGCAGAACATCATGGTGCAGGCCACCATGCCGATCTGCGAGACGGAGAGCGCAAGGCCCACCATGTTCTGCCACGAAAAGAAGTACTCGACCGAGAACGAGAGCGCGGCAAAGAGGATGGCGAAGATCAGCGGGAGGCTGAAGTCGTCCAGCAGGCGGAGCAGGCGCGTTTTGTTCATGGCGGTACGAGCCGATGCAGCCAAGGCATCAGCATGTTGCAAAGGTTGAGACTGGGACATCTTGGACTCCGGGGTTCTCAGGCAGCCAGCGGTGCCGTCGGTAGCGGCGCAGATTCAGGACGCAGGGCGAGCTTGAGCACGGCCTGTTCGTTGGCCTGCTCGCGCGGCAGTTCTCCGGCGATGCGGCCTTCGCTCATCACCAGCACGCGGTCGGCCACGCCAAGGATTTCCGGAAGTTCGCTGGAGATCATCAGCACAGCCACGCCGCGTTCGGCCAGCTCGTACAGCACCTGGTAAATCTCATTCTTGGCACCCACGTCGATGCCACGCGTGGGCTCGTCGATGATCAGGACGCGCATGTCGTCTTCCGCCAGCCAGCGCGCCAGGATGGCCTTCTGCTGGTTGCCACCGGACAGCAGGCGAATCGGCTGCTCGCGGTTGGGCGTCTTGATGCGCAGGCGGGCGATGTAGTGGTCTGCTGTCTTCGCTTCCTGTTTGTCGTTGACGAACAGGCCAAAGCGCCGCTGGTGGCGCCGGCAACTGATGTTGATGTTCTCCGACACCGAGCGGCAGCCGATGATGCCCTCTTCCTTGCGGTCTTCCGGGCACAGCACGATGCCCTGGCGGATGGCGTCGGCCACATCGCGGATGCGGATCGGTGCGCCGTCCAGCGCGATCGTTCCTGCTGTCTTGCGGTCGGCACCGTAAATCAACCGCGCCAACTCCGAGCGCCCCGCGCCCACCAGTCCGAACAGCCCGACGATCTCACCACGTCGCACGGACAGGCTGGCCGGTTCCGCCAGCTTCGGGCCCATCAGCCCCTCCACCTGCAGGCGTACCTGACCCAGCGTGCGCGGGCGGTAATCAAAGATGTCGTCGATCTGGCGGCCAACCATCTGCGCGACCAGCTCATCGCGCGTCACGTGCGCCATCGACGGGAAATCCGCCACCTTGCGGCCGTCGCGGAAGATCGTGCAGCCGTCGCACAGCTCGAAGATTTCATCCAGCCGGTGTGAGATGTAGATCAACGCCCGGCCCTGCGCGCGCAAGTCCTTCACCAGCCGGAAGAGGATGTCGGTTTCGCGGATCGACAGCGAACTCGTCGGTTCATCCAACGCAATCACGCGCGCATCACGCAGGATCGCCTTGCAGATCTCCACCATCTGGCGCTGGCCAATCGACAGGTGCTTCAGCTTGGCGCGCGGGTCCAGATCAACGCCGATGCGGCCGAGTTGCTCGCGCGTCCACGCCATCGCCTCGCGCTGACGAATGAACCCGCCGCTGGCCGGCAGGTGGCCGAGCAGCAGGTTGTCCATCACCGTCAGCTCGGGCACCGTCTGCAGTTCCTGGTGGATGACGGCAATACCGGCATCGAGCGCGGCCCGCGTGGTCGGGAATGCAGTCGGCTTGCCCTCGACGACGATCTGCCCGCCATCGGGCTGGTAGTCGCCGCCGAGGATCTTCAACAGCGTCGACTTGCCCGCGCCGTTCTCGCCCAGCAAGCCATGCACGCGGCCGCATTCGATGCCGAATGACACATCGGACAGCGCCCGCACGCCCGGAAACACCTTGCTGATGCCACGAAACTCAAGAAACGCCGACATGGCCGGTCTCCTTCCTCATCTCGATGCGCGTCATCGGCAAGATCACAGGCCCATCTCTTGGCGGACGGCCTTCTCGTTGTCGCGCGTCATCAGGCGGCCGCTGGTCAGGATGAGCGGGTCTGGCGCCTTGTTGTTCTTGATCCAGTCGTACATGTTCAGCGAGGTCTCATAGCCGTGACGCTTCGGGCTGATGAGCACGGTGCCGAAGAAGCCGGTCTTCTCGGGCTTGGCGAATTCGTTCATCGCCGACTGGCTGCCGCCGATGCCCACACCGATGATGTCGGCCGGCTTCACACCATGGCCTTCGGCCGCACGCACGGCGCCGAGCACCGCCTCGTCATTCAGGCCGAACGCAATCCAGTGCTTGAACTTCGGGTTCTTGGTGAGCGTGATGTTGGCGGCGTTGAAGGCGGCTTCGGTGTCCGTCTTGGCCTGCGGGCTGGTCAGCACGTTGGCAGCCGGGAACCCCGCCTTGGTGAGCGCAGCCACCGCGCCGTCGGTGCGCTCCTTGGCGGTCGGCAGTTGGTCGTAAGCAATGCGGATGGCGCCAACTTCCGACGGGTTCCAGCCGCGCTTCTTCATCTCCTGCGCAATGGCGTCGCCCACCTGCTCGCCGATCTTCGTGGCGGAGATGCCCATGTGCGGGACCGATTCGATGGGCTTGCCGGCACCGTCCACCAGACGGTCATCCACCGTCATCAGCTTCAGGTTGTTCTGTTTGGCCTTGGCCACCACCGCCGGCCCGAGCTTCACATCCGGCACGCAGATCACGAAACCCTGCGCGTGCTGCGCACCCAGGTTGTCGATGGCGGTCAGCACCTCGCCACCGCTGGGCACGCCAATCTTCACCAGCTTGAAGCCCTTCTCCTTGGCGGCCTGGTCAGCGAATTTCCATTCGTCCTGGAACCAGGGCTCTTCCGGCTGCTTGACCAGAAAGCCAATCTTCACTTCCTCCGCTGCGTGAGCAAAAGCAGAGATGCCGCCAGCCATGGCAAACAGCGTGGCAGCCGCAATGGCCTTGAAGGTAATGCGTCGTTGTTGGTTCATCTTGTCTCCTTTCGGTGCCGTCTTGGCGGCCCCTGTTTTGCTGTGGATAACCACTGTGGACAACTACTGTGGATAACCGTTGTGGATAAATCGGCTTGGCCGCGCCAGCGCTAGGCTTGCGCCACCTTCAACGTCTTCACCAGACCCCGCTCGCGTGCGATCGCAATCGCGCCGCTGCCGGCCAGGTGTTCCTGCTGTTCACTGCTAGTGACTGTCACCTTGCCCGAGAAGAAATCGTCGTCAGACACCAGCACGGCCAGCGCTTCGCGCAGCAGCGGCTTGCCAGTGATGACGAACTGCGTGCCCGGGTTCATGCGGATCGCGCTGCTGTTCTTGAGCGTGAGCAGATCCGCGCCCAGCACCGCGCCCAGCAGGAAGTTGGCCCGCGCATTGCGCTCGTAGATCGTGAACTGACCCAGCGTGCGCACCATGAAGCAGGCACGCCCCAGGCCGATGCTGCTGGCGCTGCGCGCGCCGGCCAGCAACATCTCCGGATCGACCTCGCTGGCGAAGTCCGAATCCAGCGCATCGGCCAGGATGGTGTTGTGCGTAATCACGTGCAGCAACTCCCCTGCCAGCGTCGTCACGCAGCCGGTGATGCGCTGGTCGGCGTCCAGATGCACGAACTTCGAATGCGAGCCCGGCAGCACGATCACCGCTGGTTCGGTGATGCCCAGTCGCGAAACCAGGCCCATCGTCTCAACCTCTTCGCCGCGCATCATGTCCATCGACTCGATGTTGTGCAGGCCAAGGTTGTCCACCGGATTACGCACCCCCGGCACAAACCAGATCGGCTGAGCACACACCTCGGGGATGTTCGCCTGCACCATGCCGGCCGCCAGATCACGCAGGCCGGCCGGCGCCACCAGGTGCGGCACTTCGTGCAAGCCAACGTTGGAGGTGATCATGCCGGACGCCAGCACGAGGTCGACCTGACTGATGGCGAGGCCCGCTTTCTGCAGCGCGGCGTCCACGGTGTCCTGCACGCCGCGCTGCAGCGTCGTCTTGTTGCCGGTGATGGCGGTGTCGCGCACCCCGACCTGGCGCGCGGCCTGGCAGAGTGCAACGTCATCACGCCAAACCGTGACGCGCGTGTTGGTGGTACCGGTATCGATGGTGAGGATGTTCATGCGTGGCATTGCTTGGGAGAGAAGGGCCGTGGCTTAAAACGAGTGCACGATGCCGGTATAGGCACCCAACTGGTTCTTACCCGGCGCCGGATTGTTGTTGGTCGCCTCCACCGAGAAGTTGGCGTTGGCGCTGTTCTGCACCGTGCCGACGCTGGCGTACAGCATGGTGCGCTTGGACAGGTTGTAGTTCGCGCCCAGCATGAACAGGTTGGCGTTGCCGCCGCCGTGGTTCACGTTGATGCGGTACGCCGCGCCGATCAGCGTCAGCGCTGGCGTGAGCTCGTAGTTCACACCCAGCCAGTAATGGTTGGCCTTGGTGGGCGCACCGACCGGGGCATCCGGCGCAGAGAGGTTTTCGTACACGGCAAACAGCTTCGCCTTGCCGATGGTGTAGATGCCGCCCAGCGTCGCCTCTTTCGAGAAGTTGAAGATATCGCTGAACTTGCCGTCCGCATCGCGAATGACGTCATAGATCGCGCGCACTTCCACCGGCCCGGCTGAATAAACGGCGGACACACCATCCCGGCGGCTGTTCTTGAACGACCCCGGCTGCTCGCCCAGCCCCGTCTGCAGGCCGATCTGGAAGCCGCCCCACGTGGGACTCTGATACTCGACGATGTTGTTGGCGCCCTGCCAGTTGCGCCCGCGCACCAGCGTGGCCGAGCCGATGAACTGCTGGCCAGTCGGATCCAGGAACCAGACATCGTTGCTGATGAAGAGGTTCTTGCCGACGGTCAGCGTGCCCCAGGTCGGGCTCGACAGGCCGACGTACGACCGGCGGTTGAACAGCGCGTTGCCGTTGGTGGTGCCATCCGTGGAGTGGAAGCCCGACTCCAGGCGGAACACGGCCTGCAGACCGCCTCCCAGATCTTCCTTGCCCATCAGACCGAACATGCTGGTCCCCCACTGGTTGTCGGCACCACGCCAGAGGCTGCCGCCGGGCGATGTCGCCGTGGGCGCAACGTTGTTCTGATAGTCGATGCCGGCGGCAACACGGCCGTACAGCGTGACGTTGGTTTGCGCGAAGGTGGGTGCGGTCCAGCAAGCCAGCGTGAGCATGAGCCCAAGCCCGCGCGCCAGCATCCCGCGAACAGCGGTGGTTCGATTCATGACGTCTCCTGTGTGTTTTTTTAGGTGGGGTCCGGCGCTTCGCGGGTTTGAGATCGCGGAGGCGAAGTTGGCTGCCGTCCCCAGGCGCATTTGTAGTCGCCCGGGCCTTAACGTGGCAAACTACAAATTCTTCGCGATACGTTAAATTTTTCTTAACGAGAACGCATGCCACGGCGCCTCCCTCCCCTCAATGCATTGCGCGTCTTTGAAGTTGCAGGGCGCCACCTGAGCTTCAGCCGGGCTGCCGACGAGCTCTGCGTGACCAACGCCGCGGTCAGCCATCAGGTCAAACAGCTCGAAGATCATCTCGGCAAAAAGCTGTTCGTCCGCCGCAACAACCAGCTCGCACTGACGGACGCCGGCGACAACTACCTCCCCCGCGTGCGCGATGCCCTGCGTGCGCTGGAACAAGCTACCGACCTGCTGATGGACACCGCCGACGCCCCGCTGCGCGTGGCCGTGCCGCCAACCTTCGGCGCCAAATGGCTGGTGCCGCGCCTGTACCGCTTCTTCAACCAGCATCCGCATGTGCGCGTCGAAGTCTCCACCGCCGACGTGCAGGATCACGGCCAGTTCGACCTGTGCATCGACGACCGCCAGGTCAACGCGCCCAACCTGCGTGTTGAGTGGTTCACCTCCACCGACTTCTTCCCCGTGTGCAACGCCGCGCTACAACAGGCGATCCGCATGCCGCAAGACCTGGCCGCGCACACGCTGTTGCATGAGCGCGGCGGGCGCCATCTCGCGCATCACCCGACGTGGCAGCAATGGCTCGATGAAGTGGGTGTGCGCCAGATCGATGCCACACGCGGGCCGGCCTTTTCTGAGGCACTGATGGCACTGCAGGCCGCCATTGACGGCCAAGGCGTGGCGCTCGGCCAGGGCATCCTCGTCGAATACGACATCGCGGCCGGACGCCTCGTGCGGCCGCTGGCGACGGAGGCATCATTACGCCTGTCGTACTACCTGATCCATCCGCACGAAGCGGTGGAGCACCCGGGCTTCGCGCTCTTCCGGCAATGGCTTGCGGATGAAGTCGCACGCAGCGGCGGCCGCGCGCGCAACCAGCAGATGCCGGGCGAGGTGTTTTGATTTCTTTTGATTGTGGCGTTACAGGCGCTCTACACTAGTCGCCCGGACTGCGATTCCTCCGAAGAGAGCACGCCATGAGTTTTCCCCGTCCCGCCAATACACCGTGGCTCGTCCCGTACCTGACCGTGCATGATGCGTCGGCCGCTATCGCTTTCTATCGCAATGCCTTTGGGTTCGACGTGCAGGATGAAGTGCACGATCATGGCCGCCCCATCCACGTGGAGATGACCTATCAGGGCCAACTCACGCTGATGTTTGCCCCTGAAGGTGCATTCGGCTCCACCGCCAAAGCCCCGGCTGCCGCCGGCTTCGAATGCCCGCAGAGTTTCCACCTGTACTGCGAAGACGTCGACGCCGTCTTCCAGCGTGCGCTGGACCAGGGCGCCACATCCGTCATGGCACCGCACGACGCCTTCTGGGGCGAACGCTATGCCGCCGTGCGCGACCCCGATGGCTACCGCTGGGGTCTGGCCTGCCGCCCCGCCAACGAAGGCTGACGGCTTCGCCTGACCTGACTCACCACAAGGATTGCTTCAAATGGGGCTTCCCCGCTTTTACGTCGACACCCCGCTCGCCCCGCACACCACCGTCACCCTGTCTGACGCCGTCACGCGCCACATCCACGTGCTGCGTCTGGCCATCGGTGACGAGATCTGCCTGTTCGATGGTTCCGGCCACGAATTCCGCGCGCGGCTCGATGCCATCAACAAACGCGATGCGACTGCCAGCCTGGCCGATGCCACGCGGCCCGATACCGAAGCGCGCTACGCCGTCACGCTCGCGCAGGGCATTGCCGGCGGCGACAAGATGGACTGGCTGATCGAGAAAGCGGTCGAACTGGGCGTGCACGCCATCGCCCCATTGCAGACCGAGCGCGGTGTGGTGCGCCTCTCCGGCGAGCGTGCCACCAAGCGCGTGCAGCACTGGCAAGCCCTCGTGCAGGCCGCCTGCGAACAATGCGGCCGCGCGCGGGTGCCAGCCGTCGCGCCCGTCGCCACGCTGCGCGAGTGGCTGGCGACGGCCAAGTCGACCGAGACACCGCGCGTTTTGCTGTCGCCGCGCGGCACACAATCGCTCACGCAATGGGCCGTGCAATCGCGCGAGCACATCGAGAACGCTGGCGTCGAATTGCTGATCGGCCCGGAAGGCGGACTCTCGCCCGACGAGGAAGCGCTGGCCGAAAGTGCGGGTTTCTTACCGCTGACACTCGGGCGACGTATTCTGAGAACGGAGTCGGCGGCGCTGGTTGCAATGTCCGCGCTGCACGCCGTGCTCGGCGAGTTCTGAATGTTGACGACTAAAGATTGACCGTTTGATCCCACCCGGCGGGCCCAATCCCCTTTCCCGCCATCAATCAAAGGAGCTTCATCATGGGTCTACTCGATTCGATCCTCGGCGGCGGTGACGCCAGCGGCGGCCAATCGTCCTTGCTGGGTAACAAGAAGGTGCTGCTGGCCGTGGGCGTATTGGCCTACCTGGCAATGAAGCGTGGCAGCAACGCACAAGGTGCCGGCGATGCGGCGCCGCAGGCGGATCAAGGCGGCGGGCTGCTCGGCTCACTGGGCGGCTTGGGCAGCCTGCTGGGTGCGGCTGGCGGCGCAGGTGCGCTCGGCAGCTTGCTGGGTGGAGCAGGTGGCGCCGGTGGCCTTGGCGGCCTGCTCGGCGGCTTGCTTGGTGGCGGCAATACGGATCACGCCGCCGCAGTCGACGCAGCAGCACCAGCCGGCCTCGGCCCGCTGCAGCAGATCCTGGAGCAAGCCGGCCTGGGCGAACAGGTCAAATCGTGGATCGGCAACGGCCAGAACCTGCCCGTCTCCGGCGAGCAGATCACGCAAGCACTGAGCGGCACGGGCGCACTGGAGGAAGTGTCAAAGCTGGCCGCCACCTTCGGCATCAATGAAGGCGACCTCGCCAATCAGCTGGCTGAAGGCCTGCCGGAAGCCGTGAACCATCTGACCCCGCAAGGCACGCTGCCAGCGGCCTGAGAACATCGCCGCAACAAAGCAAAAAGCCCGCATCTGCGGGCTTTTTGTTGCAACGCCGATCAATCAGCGCTGAATCAGCTCAAGTTCACGCGAACGAGTAGAACACGCGGAATTGCACCTTGCGCTCGCCCCAGAACTCGGCTGCGTCGCGAAACACGTCCAGCAGCACCTCGCGCGCTTCCTTGTCGAACTTGGGCTGGCACGGCAGGCCTTCCAGCACGATCACGAAGCCCGGTTGCGGACCGGCCTTGTAGATCATGTCGGTCAGGCAATCGGCCAGCGCATCGAAGTTCTTGCCGAAATGCTTCGGGAACAGGAACTCACGCGCGATCACGTCGAGCACTTCGCTCTTGGTGGTTGCCGCCGCGCAATTGGCATACAGGAAGTGCTGGCCCAGGCTGGCCGCCGATTCTGCTAAATCCGCCACGCGGAACGCGCGGATCGACTGCACGATATTCGGACGCACCGTCTTGAACAGGTTCATGGCGTCTTCGCGACCTCCGTCGTCGTCCGTCTTGGTGATGTCCTGCGTCATGATGTTCTGCTGCGGTTTTGCCGCCGCGCCCCCAACACGCGCACCCAGGGATTGCATCCCGACCACGCCGTCGTACAGATTTTGCGCCTTGTGCCACGCTTCACGGGCCACGCGCTCATCGCGTGCGGTGAGCGAGTCGTCCAGCCCAAACATGTTGGTCGTCATCGCTGTATCCGTTGAAAACTGTTGTAGTGATCTTCCGTGTAGTAGCAGTCGTTGACCGCTTGCTGATCGCCACCGCAAATGATGCGTTTGGCGCCACGATTGCGCGCGCCGCGCGTCTTGACTGTGTACTCGCGGTAGTAGCCACGCCGCTGCGCAGGCAAACGTCGTTCATAGTTGCCGAACGTGCTGCCATCTTTTGCATATGGGAATGGACCGCCCTGCTCGATCAGTGCAAATGTGCGCTGTGCCTCGTTGGGCAAATCCGTTGCGCGAATGGTTCCCGCAGCGACTGCCAACCCGGTCGTACCCCTGGCGATTGCATTGACCGGCAGGCCAGCCACGGACAACGCGAGCGTCACCGCCAGCGCGCCACGCACTACTGCCTGAAATACGGAGCGGCCAATCCACGCTCCAAGTCGCTTGGTCATCAGCAAGCCCTAACGGGAGAATCGTGCCAAGCGAACAGCTTGAGCTTGGCACAGGTCACAAGCGCAGGTGGCCGCCAGACCATGATCCGGACGGCCGGTTTGCAGCTGAAAGCGAAGCGGCTCAATGCTTGAGAGGCTTGCGGGGGAAATGACAAGTCGGGCGACCGCCGGAGACTTGGGGAATCCTTCCGCCTGCAAAACCATCCAATTGCACGCACCAGAATGAGGCAAACCCGGTCAAGCGCATGGCCAAGAAATCACTTTCTCAACCCCGTCTGGCCCGGCGCAGGCCTCATGTGCTCAGAAGCACCCCTTCAGGCCGTAAGGGTACGCTCATCGATGACAACAATCAACCGGCGGTCGATGTTTGAAGGGGTTTTTGAAGCCACAACTAACATTGAACGAATGTAAGCGCACGCAAACTTACCGATCAAAAAAAGGGGAGCGCAATAGCATGCGCTCCCCTTTTTCGTGCAGTGCGGAATTAACGCTGCGCTTCTGCGGCGGCATCCACAACGGTCAGCGCCGTCATATTGAGAATGCGTCGCACCGTAGCCGACGGCGTCAGGATGTGAACCGGCTTCTTGGCACCCAGCAGGATCGGGCCGATGGCGATGTTGTTACCGGCGGCCGTCTTCAGCAGGTTGTAGGCGATGTTGGCGGCATCAATGTTGGGCATGACCAGCAAGTTGGCCTCGCCCTTGAGCGTCGAATCCGGCACCAGCGATTCACGCAGCTTCTCATCGAGTGCGGCATCGCCATGCATTTCGCCGTCGACTTCCAGGTTCGGGGCACGTTCACGCAGGATGGCGAGCGTTTCACGCATCTTGACGGCGGAAGGGGCTTCCGATGAACCGAAGTTCGAGTGCGACATCAGCGCGACCTTCGGCTTGATGCCGAAACGGCACAGCTCTTCAGCGGCCATGATGGTGATCTCGGCGAGCTGCTCGGCGGTCGGGTCGACGTTGACGTGCGTATCCGTCAGGAAGATCTGGCGGCCCGGCAGTACGAGGCCGTTCATGGCGGCGTACACGCAGTTGGTACCGCCGATGACCTGATCGATGTACCGCAGGTGGGCGGCCGTGTTGCTGACCGTGCCGCAGATCATGCCGTCGGCTTCGCCCTTGTGGATCATGACGGCGCCGATCAGCGTAGAGCGGCGGCGCAGTTCCAGCTTGGCGTACTGCGGCGTCACGCCCTTGCGCGCCATCAGCTTGTAGTACGTTTCCCAGTAATCGCGGAAGCGCTCGTCGTGCTCGGGATTGACCACGGTGAAGTCCACACCTTCGCGCAGGCGCAGGCCAAAGCGCTCGATGCGGTGGGCGATCACGCCCGGGCGGCCGACCAGGATCGGGCTGGCGAGCTTCTCATCCACAACGATCTGCACGGCACGCAGCACGCGCTCTTCTTCACCCTCGGCAAAGACGATGCGCTTGTTCTCCATCGGCACCTTGCGGGCTGCCGAGAAGATCGGCTTCATCAACGTGCCCGAGTGGTAGACAAACTGCTGCAGGTGCTGGCGGTAGGCATCCATGTCTTCGATCGGACGCTTGGCCACGCCGGAATCCATGGCGGCCTTGGCCACAGCCGGCGCGATCTTGACGATCAGGCGCGGATCAAAAGGCTTCGGAATCAGGTATTCGGGGCCGAACGAGAGATCCTGGATGCCGTAGGCCGAGGCGACGATGTCGCTCTGCTCCTGGCGGGCGAGTTCTGCTACGGCGTGCACGGCGGCGACTTCCATCTCACGCGTGATGGTGGTTGCACCCACATCCAGCGCACCACGGAAGATGAACGGGAAGCACAGGACGTTGTTGACCTGGTTCGGGTAGTCCGTGCGGCCGGTGCCCATGATGACGTCCGGACGCACTTCCTTGGCCAGTTCCGGCAGGATTTCCGGGTTCGGGTTGGCCAGCGCGAAGATGATCGGCTTGTCGGCCATCTTCTTGACCATGTCCTGCTTGAGCACGCCCGCGGCGGACAGGCCCAGGAAAATATCGGCGCCGTCGATCACTTCGGCCAGCGTGCGCAGGTCGGTTTTCTGTGCGAAGTGCGCCTTGTCCGGGTCCATCAGTTCGGTACGGCCTTCGTACACAACGCCGGCCAAGTCCGTCACCCAGATGTTTTCGCGCGGCAGGCCCAGGTCGACCAGCAGATCCAGGCAGGCCAGCGCCGCAGCGCCCGCGCCCGACGCCACCAGCTTGACCTTCTTGATGTCCTTGCCGACCACCTTGAGCGCATTGGTGATGCCCGCGCCCACAACGATGGCGGTGCCATGCTGATCGTCATGGAAGACGGGGATCTTCATGCGCTTGCGCAGTTCGCGCTCGACGAAGAAGCACTCCGGTGCCTTGATGTCTTCCAGGTTGATGCCGCCGAAGGTCGGCTCCAGCGAGGCGATGATATCGACCAGCTTTTGCGGGTCTTTTTCGTTGATCTCGATGTCAAACACATCGATACCGGCGAATTTCTTGAACAGACCGGCTTTGCCTTCCATCACCGGCTTGGAGGCTTCCGGGCCGATGTCGCCCAGGCCAAGCACGGCGGTGCCGTTGGTCACCACACCGACGAGGTTGCCGCGGGCGGTGTAGCGGAACGAATTGGCGACGTCTTCGACGATCTCTTCGCACGCCGCGGCCACACCAGGGGAGTACGCCAGGGCCAGATCGCGCTGGTTCGACAGCGGCTTGGTCGGCGTGACGGAAATCTTGCCCGGGGTCGGAAACTCGTGATACTCCAGCGCGGCTTTACGCAGGGCGGCGCGTTGTTGCGCCTTGAGTTCTTCATCCGTGCGGGCGGGCTGTTGAGGCTGGGTATCCACCGTGGTCATGGGGTGTCTCTCGTCATGGGTGACCGGCGCACGCGCCGGCCGTCGCATCTAGCGGGCCACCGGGAAACCACATGAGGGTCACGGTACTACGGTCCGCCTCCTTGGGCCCGTCATTTTATATAGTGAAAACCGATCTCACAACGGGATTTTGGGTGGGAGTGCCGTGCGCATTCGCTACAATATTCCACCGCCCTATCACGGCACCATCGGGCTTGCCCTCTTTCTATCATTGCCGCTGCCGTGTCCAAGCCCACCGCCTCCGCCAACTCCGCTGATAACGCCGCCGAACTATCCGAATTCGGGCTGATCCGCCGTTATTTCACGCGACCGGCCCGGCAGGCAATCCTGGGGGTCGGCGATGACTGCGCCCTGCTCGGCGCCCGCCCCGGCCATGAGTTGGCGATTTCCACCGACATGTTGGTCGCCGGTCGACATTTCTTTCCCGATGCGGAGCCCAGAGCACTTGGACACAAGGCGCTGGCTGTCAACCTGTCGGATCTGGCCGCCATGGGGGCAGAGCCGCGCGCATTTACGCTGGCCCTGGCCTTGCCGGAAGCCAATCCAGCCTGGCTCAAACCGTTTTCCGAAGGCCTGCTGGCGCTGGCAGACACCTTTCACTGCGAGCTGATTGGCGGTGACACCACACGCGGGCCACTCACGCTCAGTTTGACCGTGTTCGGCGACGTACCCGCCGCTGCGGCGTTACGCCGCGATGCTGCCCGCGCTGGCGACGACCTGTGGGTTTCCGGCACGGTCGGCGACGCACGACTCGCACTGGGTGCGCTGCGCGCCGAATGGCCGCTCACGCCCGAGACACTCGCCCAGGTGCAGCCGCGTATGGACATGCCGACACCGCGCGTCGCACTCGGGTTGGCACTGCGTGGCATCGCGCGTGCGGCGCTCGATGTGTCCGACGGGTTGCTTGGCGATCTGGGCCATATCCTGGCGCAATCGCGCGTTGGCGCAACCATCGAGGTCGATCGCGTACCGCGCTCCGCCACGCTCGCAGCGCAACCGGCCGCACGCCAGTTGCAATGCACGCTGGCCGGCGGTGACGACTATGAACTCTGCTTTACCGCTCCTGCCGAGGCGCGCGACGCTGTGCTTGCAGCAGGCCAACGGGCCGGAGTTGCCGTCACACGCGCCGGCCGCATCGATGCCGAGCCCGGCCTACGACTTGTTGATGCACAGGGTGCGCCTGTCACCTTCACGCACGGCAGTTTCGATCATTTCTCATCCGCATCATGATGTCTTCAGCCCCCTTTCCACCCGCCAACCCGCCGGGCCAGCCCGAGACCATGACGCTCGAAGCAGGGCAAACCGCTCAAGTCCGCCGCCCGACCGCACGCTTCATGCTCGCTCATCCGGCACGCATCCTGGCGCTGGGCTTCGGCTCGGGCCTGTCGCCCATCCTGCCGGGCACGATGGGGACGCTCTACGCGTGGCTGATCTACGTTGTTCTGGCACGCTGGATTGCCGGACCGGCCTGGCTGCTGATTGCGGCTGTCGGTTTCGTGATCGGCATCTGGGCCTGCGCCCGCACGGCGCGCGACCTGGGCGTGGCTGACCACGGGGCCATGGTGTGGGATGAGATGGTCGCCTTCTGGCTGGTGCTGGCGTTCGTGACGCCGACCACGCTGGGCGGGCAGTTTGGGGCGTTCCTGCTGTTCCGCTTCTTTGACATGGTCAAGCCCGCGCCCATCCGCTACTACGACCGCACGCTCAAAGGCTTTGGCGTGCGCGGCGGCTACGGCGTGATGGTCGACGACATCCTGGCCGCGTTCTATACGCTGCTGGTGTTTGCGCTGTGGCGCTCGTTCTGACGTTTGACGTCTTGAAGCTCCGAAGGTATTGCAATGGCTGAATCCCGCGCCCTGGCCCAACTGGCCGACTTGGTCGGCGACACGCTGCACAAGCGCAGCCTGACGATGGCGACCGCCGAATCGTGCACGGGCGGGCTGGTGTCCGCCGCCATTACCGATGTGTCGGGTTCGTCCGCGTGGTTCGAGCGCGGCTTCGTCACATACTCCAACGAGGCAAAATCACAGATGCTGGGGGTGCCGGCCGCGCTGATCCGCGAACACGGTGCGGTGAGCGAACCGGTAGCGCATGCGATGGCTGAAGGTGCGGTGCTCAACAGCCGTGCGCAGGTGGCGGTTGCGATTACCGGTGTGGCGGGCCCGACCGGCGGCACGCCCGACAAGCCCGTCGGCATGGTGTGTTTTGGCTGGAGCAACCGCCTGCAGACGCGCGTGGAAACGCGCCACTTCAAGGGCGACCGCAAGCAGGTGCGCCTGCAGGCCGCCGAGCACGCACTGCGGGGCCTGCTCGACTTTTTGGATTCCGCAGAGTCCTAGTCCCTAGACCCGAGCTTCGTTCGGGTGATCCGGCCGGTGACGCTCTTCGTGCTCGTGCTCCGGCTGATGCTCATGGTCATGTTCGCGACGGCGGTCGCGAACATGCTCGTGCCCACCGTCACGTTCCTTCTCGAACTTGCGGTCCGGATCCTTACCTTCTTCCTCGCGGCGCAGACTGGCAGCCGGAATCGGGCGTTGGAGATGCGTGGCCATGGTGTCCTCACCTAAACACCGGACAGCCGGACCGACGGTGTCGATCAGGCGCGGTATTGATTGATCTGGTCGCGCGTGGCAAGCGCCACACGGCGGGCAGCATCGGCAAAGTCGCTGTCGCTGCTGGCGTACAAAATGGCGCGCGACGAGTTGATCATCATGCCGGTGCCATCTGCAGTGCGGCCGGCACGCACGGTGGCTTCGATGTCGCCACCCTGTGCGCCAATGCCCGGAATCAGCAACGGCATGTCTCCGACGATCTCGCGCACCTTGGCGATCTCCTGCGGAAAGGTTGCGCCTACTACCAGGCCCATCTGGCCGCTGGTGTTCCACACATTGCGGGCGCGCTCAGCCACGACCTGATAGACGGGACGGCTGCCGGTTTCCAGGAACTGCACGTCGCTGCCGCCCGCATTGGAGGTGCGGCACAGCACGATCACGCCCTTGTCGGCATGCGCGAGGTACGGTTGCATCGAATCGAAGCCCATGTACGGGCTGACGGTGATGGCATCCGCCTGGTAGCGCTCGAAGGCTTCCTTGGCGTAGTGCTCGGCGGTGGAGCCGATATCACCGCGCTTGGCGTCGAGGATGACCGGGATGCCCGGATACGCCTCGTGGATGTAGTTGATGAGCTGCTCGAGCTGGTCTTCAGCGCGCTGTGAAGCGAAGTAAGCAATCTGTGGCTTGAACGCGCAAACCAGGTCCGCTGTGGCATCGACAATGGCGCGACAGAACGAGAAGATCGCCCCACCCGTGCCGGTAAGCGACGCCGGCAGGCGCGCCGGATCGGGGTCGAGCCCGACGCACAGCAGGGAGTTGTTGCGCTGCCAGGCGGCAGCCAGTTGTTCGGTAAATCGCATGATGTCGAGAATGTGATGGCGCGGCCGGACTGCCGCATGACTTCACCGCATTTTACCCGTCGGGCGATCCGGCGGCCCGATCTTCCGGGCGTGGCATTGATCCGACGCGTGCGCGCCAAGCCACTGTTTGTGGCTGAACCGGTCGCTTCTTTACGCTACACTCGGCGCGATTTTTCGCACCGCCCGTTCAACACCCGCTTCAAGGAACCTCCATGATCAACCTGTTCGTCGTGCAAAAAGGCCGTCTCGCGCAAGAACAGGTCGAAGAACGCAGCGAATTGCTGCAGCACAAGCCGATCTGGATCGACGTGATCGACCCAGACGACGAAGAGCTTGCCTGGATCAAAGAAGCCTATGGCGTGGTCCTGCCCGAACTGGAGCAATTAGGGGACCTGGAAGCGTCCGCCCGCTACTTCGAGGGCGAAGACGGCCACATCCACATCCGCACCGATTTCCTGCTCGACGAAGAGACCACCTCGCGCAACGTGCGCGTGGCCTTCGTGCTGACCAAGGATGTGCTGTTCTCCATCCACGACGAAGACTTGCCCGCCTTCCGCCTGGTGCGCATGCGTGCACGGCTGCGCCCGGGTTCGGTACGCAACGCAAAAGACGTGCTGATGGATCTGTACGCCACCGACGCTGAATACTCGGCGGACTCCATCGAAGAGGTGTATGAACGCCTGGAAGACGCCAGCAAACGTGTGCTGGCCGACGAGGTGACTGACGCCGCCGCCGCCGATGTGCTGGAGATCATCGCACGCGTGGAAGACCTGAACGGCCGCATCCGCCGCAACGTGATGGATACGCGCCGCGCGGTGTCGTTTCTGCTGCGCAGCCAGTTGCTGTCCACCGACCAGCAGGACGAAGCGCGCCAGGTGCTGCGCGACATCGACTCCATCGAGAACCACACGGCGTTCCTGTCGGACAAGGTCAACTTTTTGATGGACGCCACGGTCGGTTTCATCAACATCAACCAGAACAAGATCATCAAGCTGTTCTCGGTGGTGTCGGTGGCGCTGATGCCGCCCACGCTGATCGCCTCGATCTATGGCATGAACTTCAAGGTGATGCCGGAGTTGGACTGGGCCGAAGGGTATCCGTACGCGATCGTGATGATGATCGTGTCGGCGGCGATTCCGTTGGTGTACTTCCGGCGCAAGGGCTGGCTCAAGTAAGCCACCCACGCGCTTCAATCGGGCAGCGTGGCCGAGCCCATGCGGTTGGCGATGATGGTGGCCTTGCGTGTGAAGTTCACGTGCACATTGGCGCAGTAACTCTTCTTGTCGAAGCACTTGGGCGCGGGCAATGCCGCCGCCAGACGCGCCGCCTGACCCACCGTCAGTTGTGAAGCCGGACGCTTGAAGTAATGCTGTGCGGCGGCTTCTGCGCCGAACACACCTTCGCCCCACTCCACCGAGTTCAGGTAGATCTCCAGGATGCGCTCCTTGTCGAGCCAGAACTCCAGCATCCAGGTGATGGCCAGTTCTTCGCCCTTGCGCAGGTAGTGGCGTTCGCCAGAGAGAAAGAGGTTCTTCGCAAGCTGCTGCGTGATGGTCGAACCGCCCGCGACCACGTGGCCGCGCCGTTTGTTCTTCTCCCATGCGTCGAGCATGGCGTCGACTTCCCAGCCGCTGTGCGAGACGAAGTCGGCATCTTCGCTGGCGATGACCGCGCGCTTGAGGTTGCGCGAGATCTGGTCGTAGTCGACCCAGCGGTGGTCAACCTTGCAGGTAACGACGTTGACGCCGCACAGGCGCATGCGCTCGGCGCGCATGAACGCGGTGGAAGACGGATCGAACGTCTGCCAGCTCGCGATGGCAGCAAAGAAGTACAGATTGAGTGCGACCACGCCTGCCACGAAGCAACCGATCACGTAGCCGAGCCAGCGCATCATCGTGCGTATCCTGGGCGGGCGTTCAACGACGCGCGCGGGCAGCCACGACGGCCTCACCCTGCAGCGCTTCACGCATGCCGAGCAACACCGGCGCGGTATCCGGGCGCACGCCGCGCCAGACGAAGAACGATTCCGCCGCCTGCTCGACCAGCATGCCCAGGCCGTCCCAGGTGCGGGCGTCGTAGCGCTTGGCAAACTGCATGAACAGCGTCGGCTGTGCGGCGTACATCATGTCGTAGGCCAGCGCGTTCGGGCCGAACACGGTGCCTGGAATCGGCGGCACCCCTCCCTGCAGGCTGCTGGCCGTGGCGTTGATGATGACGTCGAACACGTCATCGACAGCAAGCTCGTCATAGCCACCGCCCACCAGCTCCGCGTCGTGCAGCTTGGCCGAGATTTCAAAGCGATCGACCAGCATGTTGGCGCGATCGGCTGTGCGATTGGCGATGAACACGCGCGACGGCTTGTGCTCCAGCAGCGGCAGCAGCACGCCGCGCGCCGCACCGCCGGCCCCCAGCAGCAGCACGCGCTCGCCCGCAAGGTCGTTGCCGATGTTGTGCGTGATATCGCGCATCAGGCCAACGCCGTCGGTGTTGTCGCCAAAGATCTCGTCGCCGTCGAACTTGAGCGTGTTGACTGCCCCTGCCGACTCTGCCCGCAGCGACAACGACGTCGACATCGAATACGCATCGAGCTTGAACGGCACGGTCACGTTGAGCCCCTTCCCACCTTCGCGAATGAAGGTCAGCACGGTTTCTTCAAACGCGATCAGCTCGGCGTAGATACGGTCGTAGCGGACGAGCTCGCCGGTCTGCTGCGCAAACGCGGCGTGGATGGTGGGCGACTTGCTGTGCGAGATCGGATTGCCGATCACGCCATAGCGATCTGTGGGTGGCGCACTCGCGGCGGCGAGGATGGCCTCTTGAAACGACGACGGCATAAACGACGACCTCAGCGGGTCTGCAGGTGAGTTTCCAGGCCAGCGCGGGTGAACTTGAAGGTGGCGACCACATCCTGGATGTCGACGCGCTTACGCATCTCCGCCGGGAAGCCGCCAAACGGCGCGGACGACCGCACGATGGCCACGGCCTGACGATCCAGCGCCGGGTTGCCCGAGCTCTTGGCGATCTCGATGCCTTCGATCTTGTAGCCGTCCTGGTTGTAGCCGAGCTGGCCGTCGCGGTTGATGCTGATTACGAGGATCAGTTCACCATACAGCGGGCGACCGTTCTGGCTGGGGAAATTGGCCGTGCCGCGCACTTCGATCTTGCGGCGCACGGCATCGTAGTAGCGGGCGTAATCCACCTGGCGCGCGCTGGCAGCAGTCAGCACGTTACGGCGCGGGCGCTTGGCGTAGTTTTCGAGGTTGCGATCGATCTCGGCCTGCAGGCGGGCGATTTCGTCCTGCGTGGTGCTGTCATCCGTGCCGTTGGTGGGCGACGGCACTGGGCGCTCACCGGGCTTGACCTGGCGATCGTTCACCATCGGCGCGCGGTCTTTCGACTGCGTCAGCAGGCGGCGCTGCTCCTGCTCAAGGAATTCAACACGGCGCTGCGTGAGCTTGATGGCATCGCCGGTCTGCTCGTTGGTATCGGCAGGCAGCGGCGTGGTGGCGCGCTGCTGATCGAACTCGCCGCCGCCGTTTAGGTTGACCTGCGCCACCGCCGTTGCCTTGGCCGGCGCGGTGGACGACTTGGCGTTGACCAGCACCACGTCCAGCCCCGGATCGTCGCGCTTGATGTCGAAGGCCTCGGGCGCCACCACGCGCACGAACAGCAGCAGGACATGCACGGCAAGCGACACGACCAATGCCTTGGTGAGCGTGCTGCTGCCGGACCAGTCCGGACGGTTTGCGAGGGCGGCCATGAGGGGTGATTCCTAAGGTAACGCGCGAGAGGAAAGTCAGACTGCGATTGTAGTTAGGCAGCGGCAGGCGTTCCACCGCTCTCACCGTCCTGCGGCGGCGACGCCACAGCAGGATCAGCTTCCGCACGGGCCTCTTCCCCATCAGTGGCCGGTTGTGGTTCGGCCGGCGCGTCCACCTCGGCAGCCGCGGCTTCCGCTTCGGCCAGTTCGTCTTCGATTGCCGCGGCTTCGGCCTCTGCATCGGCAGCCGGGGCAAGGACTTCCACTACGCGGCACGACACTTCCAGGCTGATCTCGTCGGTGTCGAGAATGTCGAGCACGACATGCGTGCCACGCGCCGTCTGTGCTAGTTCCGGCACCTTGGTGACCAAAGGAATGTCGGCAAAGCGTACGGCGCCTTCCTTGAGCACGACGGCCTGCATGCGCGTGCGGTTTTCCTGCTTGAGCCAGCGCAGGCACCAGTAGCGCTCCATGGTCGACTGGTGGTCGGCATAGGCGGCGTAGGTGCCTTCAAAGTCGGCCACGGCGGCCAGCAGGTCAGCGTCTTTCGGCTTGAACGGTGCGATCAGCTTGGCCGTCACGCCATGCTGTGCCACCGCCGCGATCTGCCATTGGTTGACCAGATCTACATAACGGCGCAGCGGCGACGTGCTCCACGCGTACTGCGCCACGCCCAAGCCTTCGTGCGGCGCCGGATACGTCTGCATGCGCGTGCGGTGCATGCCCCACGCCTTCTGCGTGCGGTAGATGCCGGGCACGCCAGCATCGGCCAGCATGCGACCCCAGGTGCTGTTGGCCAGGATCATCATCTCGGCGACGATCTTGTCCAGCGGCGAGCCGCGCTTGCGTTGCTCGATGCGGACGCGCTCGCCGCCACCTTCGGCCTCGGGAATCGGGTCGATGTAGAACGAGTAGTCGCCCTTCTGCGCGCCTTCGGGCTTGAGGCCGCTGGCAATACGCGCCTGCTGACGGCCGTCATACAGCGCACATGCGAACGGCCACAGCACGGCCAGCTCGGCCTTGAACGGGTAGTCACCCGAGCCATCAGCCAGCGCTTCGGCAGTGATCACATCGTCAAGCAGGTTGTGGCGCAAGTTGGCGGCGACGGTCACGGATTCGCAGCGCGTTTCGCTGGCGGTAACCGTCCACGTGGCACGGTCAACCGTTGCGTACAGCGACAGCGCCGGGCACGCGCGCCCTTCCTGCAGCGTGTAGCGATCCACCACCGACTCCGGCAGCATCGTGATCTTGTCGCCCGGGAAGTACACGGTCGACAGCCGCTGGCGCGCAATCGCGTCCAGCGCATCGCCACGCTGGATACCGAAACCCGGCGCTGCGATGTGGATGCCGATGCGCACCGTGGCATCGTCAATGGGCGTGACGGAGATGGCGTCGTCGATTTCCGTGGTGGTCACGTCATCGATCGAGAACGCGCGTACATCGGCGGCCGGCAATTCGAGCACGGGTTCCGGCACCGTCACATCCGGGAAACCGGTGCCTTTCGGGAAGCACTCCGAGAGGAAACGCGCCTCGTGCAGCGCACGCGCGTTGGCGATGCCGCCCACTGCCACCATCAGCCGCATCGGCGAAAGACCCAGCGCCGTGCACGCGGCGTCCAGCGCCTTGAATTCGAGGCTGTTCTTGTCCGGCTTGAACAGCAGTTGCAGCGTCTTGCCACGGAAGGACTCGGGCAGGCGCATCGCCTTCAGTTCGGCTTCGTACTCAGCCTGCAGAGCAGCCTGCTGCTTCTTGCGCTCGACGGCGGCCAGCGCAGCCTTCAGCTGATCTTCCGGTGCACGTTGATATCGGCCGCGGCCCTTGCGGCGGAAATAGATGGGCGAGCCATGCAGGGCAATCGCCAGCGCGGCTTGCTGCGTGGCATCCGCCCCGGCGCCGAAGTACTCGCCGGCCAGGTCGGTAAAGCCGAACTCATCAGCTGGTGCGCATTCCCAGAGGAAATCCAGATCGATGTCCGTCGACAGTGCGTGCGCGGCCTTCGACAGTTCACCGGCCGAAGGCTGGGCAAACTGCAGCAACACATCGCGCGACTTGACCTTGGTGCGCTTAGCGCTCGGCAACTCGACCTGGTAGGCCTCGCCCTGTTGGGACAAAACGGTGCCTGCGCGGATCTCGCCGCCTTCTTCAAACAGCAACTGCATGGATATGTCTGGATTGCGGCGGGAGCACCGCTTTGAATGAGATGGATTCGCCGCGCGTCCGGATGTCAGAAAACCCGGTGCACGGCGACAAAAAGTTGGGGGCGATGATACCGCACTGGGACGGCCTCCGAACCGTCGAAAATACGCCGACTTCGCGCCTACCTTGGCGGCTTGAACCCGGCCAGTGCCGGCAAGAACACCTCTGTCACCAGCATCGCGCTCGCCCCGCGCCGAAACACGGAGCGCCGTGCCGGCAGGCGTTCAACGCCAGTGATCGGTGCATCACCCAACGTATGGTGCGCCCGGCGCACCAGCGGGTGGCGCGCATCGAGCAGCGCAAACTCAAAAGCACCCCGGGCCACGCGCGGGTCCGCAAATAGCGAATGCCCAAGCGGCTGCGTGCCCAGCGCTTTCAGAAATGGCCAGTCCAGCGCCACGCTGCGCGGGTGGACGATGGTGTGTGCATACACGACGGGAATGTCGTCGCAGATCAGCAAAACCTCTCGCGCGAGTGTCTCTGCGGGGCCCGTCATGCCAAGGCAGCGCCATTCGTCACGCAACGGCATTGCCCGTTTCTGGCCAAGCAATTGAACCCGAAACGTGGAGGATGCGGCACGCAGGCGCGCCGTCAGCGAATTTGCACCAACCGCCCAGAGCGCCCAATGGCGGTCGTACACGACGGCGGGCGGCAACGCGCTGCGCCACAGGCTGCGCGGGTACGACGGGGATTCAGTCATGCGGACGCGCTGCCGTCAAACGGGTGCGCCGCCAGCAAGTCGGCAGGAACGCCGCAGAAGACGAGCACTTCGTCCATGTACTGCGCGAAATCGCTGATGCCATGGTCGCTGCCGTCGATCACGCGGGTGGCGGCGCCGGGGAAGTGGGCGAGCATCTCACGATAATCGAGCACCTCGTCGCCGGTCGATGCCAGAAGGTAGTAGCGGTCAGGCTGCGTAATGGCAGGCACGGCCAGCGCGCGCAACTCATCCAGATGATGCGGCTCGACGCGAATCGTGCCGCCGCCATGCCAGAGCGGCTGTTCACCCACGTACTTGGCCAGGTCCCGCTCTGGACGCGTGGCAGGATTCAGCATCGCGGCACGCAAGCCGTGGCGCTCAGCCAGCCAGGTGGCGTAATAGCCACCCAACGATGAGCCGATCAGCACCGGCTTTGCTCCATCACGCGTACTCAAGTCAGCGATCAACGCCTCAATTTCAGCCATCGCCTCGCGCGGCGAGACGGGCAGCATCGGGCAGACATACTGATCGGCCAGCCCGACCGAGGCCATCCGATTGCCCAGCAACTGCGCCTTGAACGAGCGCGGCGACGAGCGGAATCCGTGCAAATAGACGATGGAAGCCGACATACATGAATCAGTTGGCAGCACCGGCACGCTCAGCCAGCGCGTCCAGCAGCTTCTGGTGCACGCCGCCGAAGCCACCGTTGCTCATCACCAATACGTGGTCACCCGGACGCGCGGTAGCGGTCACGGCTTCAACCAGCGTGGCCAGGTCGGAAAACGCCGTCGCACGCTTGCCCAGCGGCGCCAGCGCGCCGGCCAGGTCCCAGCCAATGGCATCTTTGCCGCTACCGGCACCGTAAGCGAACACCTGATCGGCGCCGATCAGGCTATCGGGAAGCGCCTGCTTCATCACACCTAGTTTCATGGTGTTCGAGCGCGGCTCCAGCACCGCCAGGATGCGCGCACTGCCGACACGACGGCGCAGGCCATCGATGGTCGTGCGGATAGCGGTGGGGTGGTGGGCGAAATCGTCGTAGACAGTCACGCCATCAACGGTGCCGCGCACTTCCATGCGGCGTTTCACATTTTCGAAACGGGCCAGGCTTTCAATGGCTTGGGGCGTCGGCACACCCACGTGGCGCGCAGCGGCAATGGCAGCCAGCGCGTTCATGCGATTGTGGTCGCCCTGTAGGGCCCAATGCACCCGGCCCTGCGTCTGGCCGTTGAAGAGTACGTCGAAGCTGTCGTCGTCGCCCAAATTGGCGATTTTCCAGCCATCACCCTCTTCTACGCCGAAATATTCGACTTCTGACCAGCATCCACGTGCAAGCACGCGCTTCATGCTGTCTTCACGGCCATTGACGAGTAAGCGCCCCTGACCGGGTACAGTACGAACGAGATGATGGAATTGCGCTTCGATCGCCGCAAGATCAGGGAAGATATCAGCGTGATCAAACTCCAGATTGTTCAGAATGGCCGTGCGGGGGCGATAGTGAACAAACTTGCTGCGCTTGTCGAAGAAGGCCGTGTCGTACTCGTCGGCCTCGATGACGAAGAAGTCGGATTCGGTCAGCCGCGCCGACAACCCGAAATTGCGTGGCACGCCCCCCACCAGAAAACCGGGGTTGTAACCGGCGTCCTGCAGAATCCAGGCGAGCATCGAGGTGGTGGTCGTCTTGCCGTGGGTGCCGGCCACGGCGAGCACCCACTTCTGGCGCAGCACGTTGTCACCCAGCCATTGCGGGCCGGAAACGTACGGCAGGTTGCGATCCAGGATGGCTTCCATCAGCGGATTGCCGCGCGAGATCACGTTACCGATCACGTACAGATCCGCGCCGATCGACAATTGTTCGGGGTCGAAACCCTCGATCAGCTCGATGCCCTGGGCTTCGAGCTGGGTGCTCATCGGCGGATAGACATTGGCGTCGCAGCCGGTAACACGGTGACCGGCCTGGCGGGCGATCAGGGCAATGCCGCCCATGAAGGTGCCGCAGATTCCAAGGATGTGGATATGCATGGGAGCCATCTCAACTACGTTGCGCGGCATTGTACCGGGCATGCCTACGGGCAGACGCGCGCGCTTCAGTAAAATAGAAATCATGTCATCCAAACGCCCCCTCCTCGACCCGACCCGCGTTCGGGAAGAAATTGCCGCCGTCGCCGCCCGCATGATTGCGGAGGACGGTGCCGATTACGCCACAGCCAAGCGCAAGGCCGCGCGCCAGGTGCTCGGCACGGAATCGCGCGCCGCAGGCGTTTGGCTGCCCGACAACGAACAGGTCGAAACCGAAGTCCGCGAATACCAGGCGCTGTTCCAGGCCGATTCCCAGCCACGCGTACTGGCGCTGCTGCGCCGCATCGCGCTGGTGCTGATGGAGGGGCTGCAGGTGCACAACCCGTACCTGGCCGGCGCGGTTTTCAACGGCACCGCCAGCGAGCACTCCGACATCCACCTGCAGGTCTTCTGCGACAGCCCGAAAGACGTGGCGATCTTCCTGCTCAATGCCGGCGTGGACTTCGACACAACAGAGAGCGCTCACTTCGCTGGCCGCGACGAGGTGGAAACGCTCAGCTTCCTGTGGCGTGGCCAATGGCCGGCCAGCCGCGAGGCCCGCGAACTGGCCCAGGAACTGCGCGCCGAAACCGGTACGCCGGTCGGCGTGCACATCGCCCTCTATGACATGAATGATGTGCGCGGCGCCCGACGCACCGACGCCAGCGGCAAAGCTGCGCGCGGAGATGCCGCAGCCGTGCGCGCCCTCCTATCGAAGGGGTGATCCGCCAAGAGGAGTACAATCCGGCACGCTTCGCCTCTGTCTGTATATAGAGAGACCGCCCGAACCATGTCCCGCCGTACCACCCTGATTGCCCTGTTGATTGCCGGCGCGATTGCCGCAGCCCTGGGCATCTACACCGGACACAAGGCCACCGAACCCAAGACGCCGGCCGACAATGTCGTCGCCGCGTTCTACAGCAGCAAGCTGCCGGACGCCAATGGCACGCCGATCGATCTGTCGGCATTCCGGGGGCAGCAGGTGGTGATCAATTTCTGGGCACCATGGTGTGGCCCCTGCGTGGAAGAGATGCCGGAGTTGTCCGCACTCGCCCAGGAGCAGAAGACCAAGGCAAAGTTTGTCGGCATCGGTATCGATACGGCGGCCAATATCCAGGCCTTCCTGGGTAAGGTACCCGTCACGTATCCAATTGCGGTGGCCGGTTTCGGTGGCACAGAGCTGGGTCGGCAATTTGGCAACGAGATGGGCGGCCTGCCGTTTACTGTGATCCTTAACGCACAAGGCGAAATCACTTTCAGAAAGATGGGCCGCGTGCACGCTGACGAACTGCGTCAGGCGCTGCAGCGCACGTGAATATGCAAAATCGTCATATGACGGTCATGTGCGCGCAACTACCCTTCTTTCTACACAAAATTGACGGTGCAGTTGGCAAGATCGGTGAAAACACCAGTTCCTCGAACTCTTTTCAGCAAAAACTAGACAAAGCATTCTAAGTTGCTGTAAATTGCGCCCAACTTCGCTCAACCAGTCAAATCGTGGCTGAAAAACCGACCGCTAAAGCGCTTCGTAACGTGCTCGTGCTGCACGGCCCGAACCTCAATCTGCTGGGGACGCGCGAACCGGAAGTCTATGGCGCAACCACGCTGGCCGACATCAACGCCGCCCTGACCGAACGTGCCAAGGCGCGCGGTGTCACGCTGGCGCACTTCCAGTCGAACCACGAAGGCGCACTGGTCGACCGCATTCACGCGGCCAAGAGCGAAGGCGTCGAATTCATCATCATCAACCCGGCGGCCTATACGCATACCAGCGTGGCCCTGCGCGATGCGCTGGCCGGGGTGGTGATTCCGTACATTGAAGTCCACCTGTCCAACGTGCACCGCCGCGAGCCGTTCCGCCACCATTCGTATCTGGCGGACCAAGCGGTGGGCGTGATCTGTGGGCTGGGCTGGCGCGGTTATCTGGCCGCGCTGGACTACTGTATCGACCAAAGCAGCGATCAACACGGCGGCTGACCAGCCGTCTTCCTCCCTTTCACCTCAATCACTTAACCAACGCAACGACGCCAGCGCCTGGAGCGCTTTTACCGATGTGCCGCTGAAGAGCCATTCGCGCGCATCCCACGCCCCAGACCGCCGACGCTGCAGGAGAACGCTCATGGATTTGCGCAAGCTGAAAACGCTGATCGACCTGGTGGCCGAATCGGGCATTTCGGAACTCGAAGTGACCGAAGGTGAAGGCAAGGTCCGCATCGTCAAGTCGGCCCCGCAGCAAGTGATGGCCCCGATGCAATATGCACCGATGCAGATGCAAGCCGCCCCGGCCGTCGCCGGCGCCGCTGCCCCGGCCGCCGCTGCCGTCAGCGCTGAAGCTGCTGCCCCGGCCTTGCCGGCCGGCCACATCGTGACCTCGCCGATGGTCGGTACGTTCTACCGCTCGCCGTCGCCGGGCGCCGCTGAGTTCGTCAAGGTGGGCGACACCGTCAAGGAAGGTCAGACGCTGTGCATCATCGAGGCCATGAAACTGCTCAACGAGATCGAAGCGGACAAGGCCGGCGTCATCAAGGAAGTCCTGATCGAGAACGGCCAGGCGGTGGAATACGGCCAGCCGCTGTTCGTCATCGGCTGATCTTCCGGCATCAGATCCTCATCGTGCGGCAGGCTCCCCTGCCGCATCCGAGCGCCTAATTGGCACAATCGGGCGCGCGGGCCGACTAATGGCGACCCAGCCATAGCGCCCTCGCCTCCCCTTTTTGTAGCGAGAACACGATGTTCGACAAGATCCTGATTGCGAATCGCGGCGAGATCGCTCTTCGCATCCAGCGCGCCTGCCGCGAGCTCGGCATCAAGACCGTGGTGGTCTATTCCGAGGCGGACAAGGAAGCCAAATACGTCAAGCTGGCCGACGAAGCCGTGTGTATCGGCCCGGCGCCATCGCCGCTGTCGTACCTGAACATGCCGGCCATCATTTCGGCCGCAGAAGTGACCGACGCCCAGGCGATCCACCCCGGTTACGGCTTCCTGTCGGAAAACGCCGACTTTGCCGAGCGCGTGGAGCAATCCGGCTTCACCTTCATCGGCCCGACGCCCGAGTCGATTCGCCTGATGGGCGACAAGGTGTCGGCCAAGCAAGCCATGATCAAGTCCGGCGTGCCTTGCGTGCCGGGCTCGGAAGGCGCCCTGCCCGAAGACCCGAAGGAAATCCTGGCAACGGCCCGCAAGGTCGGCTATCCGGTCATCATCAAGGCCGCGGGCGGCGGTGGCGGCCGCGGCATGCGCGTGGTGCACACCGAGGCTGCGCTCATCAACGCCGTCAACATGACGCGCGAAGAAGCCGGCCGTGCCTTTGGCAACCCGGAAGTCTATATGGAGAAGTTCCTGGAGCATCCGCGTCACGTGGAAATCCAGGTTCTGGCCGACCAGCACCGCAACGCCGTCTGGCTGGGCGAGCGCGATTGCTCGATGCAGCGCCGCCACCAGAAGGTGATCGAAGAAGCGCCGGCACCGCACATCGCGCGCCGCCTGATCGAACGCATTGGTGACCGCTGTGCGGATGCCTGCAAGAAGATCGGCTACCGTGGCGCCGGCACGTTCGAGTTCCTGTACGAGAACGGCGAGTTCTACTTCATCGAAATGAACACGCGCGTGCAGGTCGAACACCCGGTCACGGAAATGATCACCGGCATCGACATCGTGCAGGAGCAGATCCGCGTGGCGGCCGGCGAAAAGCTGCGCTTCCGCCAAAAGGACATCACGCTCAAGGGCCACGCCATCGAGTGCCGCATCAACGCGGAAGATCCGTTCAAGTTCACGCCGTCGCCGGGCCGCATCACGTCGTGGCATGTGCCGGGTGGCCCTGGTGTTCGCGTGGATTCACACGCCTACAACGGCTACTTCGTGCCGCCCAACTATGACTCGATGATCGGCAAGGTCATCACGTACGGCGCCACGCGTGAGCAAGCGATTGCCCGCATGCGCATCGCCCTGTCGGAAATGGTGGTGGAAGGCATCTCGACCAACGTGCCGCTGCACCGCGACCTGATGCTCGACGCCAACTTCGTCGAAGGCGGCACCGACATCCACTACCTGGAGCACCGTCTGGCGCAGCAGGAAGTGGCCAAGGGTGGCGGCAAATAACATGACGTACCGCGAATGCGTGCTCGAAGTTGCCCGTGACGACGCTGAGGCGTTGTCCGAGGCGTTGTTCGACCTGGGCGCGCTGTCGGTGTCGGTGGAAGACGCCGATGCCGACACGCCCGAAGAACAGCCACTCTTCGGCGAGCCCGGCCACGAGCCGACGCGCTTGGCGTGGAACCGTTCGCGCGTGGTCGCGCTGCTGGCGGACGACGCCGATCCGGCACTGCTGGTGGCAGCCGCCGCCAACGAGATCAAGCTGTCGCCGCTGCCGGCGTACACCGTGCGCGAAGTGGAAGAGCAGGACTGGGTGCGCGTGACGCAATCGCAGTTCGAGCCCATCCACATCGGCGAGCACATCTGGGTCGTGCCCTCGTGGCACGACGCACCGGAGCCCGACGCCGTGGTGCTGGAACTGGACCCGGGTCTGGCCTTCGGCACCGGCAGCCACCCGACCACGCGCCTGTGCATGGAATGGCTGGAGCAGCACGTGCAGCCGGAAGAGCGCACGCTCGACTACGGCTGCGGCTCGGGCATTCTGGCCATCGTCGCCAAGAAGCTCGGTGCCGGTGAAACCGTCGGCGTCGACATCGACCCGAACGCCGTGGAAGCCTCGCGCTACAACGCCGAGCGCAACCACGTCGAAGCCACGTTCGCCCTGCCCGACGATGCGCCGGAAGGCACGTTCGACCTGGTGGTCGCCAATATCCTGTCGAACCCACTCAAGCTGATGGCGGCCATGCTGTGCGCACGCGTGCGCCCGGGTGGCCGGCTGATCCTGTCGGGCGTACTGGAGCGCCAGGCGGAAGAAGTGGCTGCGGCGTACGCCTCGGCCATTCCGCTTACGGTGTGGCGTGCGCGTGACGGCTGGGTCTGCCTGCACGGTGTGAAACCCGCGTAATTTCACGGCAATGCGTGCTGGCGTCACCCGCAAAGGTCGACGCTGGCGTCACTGTCTGCAATACTCGCGCGGTCGGCTTTTTTCTCCTTGTTCTGCATGGCATCCGCGCCACGTCTCGCCGCCCGCTGTCCCAATTGCCAAACCGCGTTCCGCGTCGTCGCCGATCAGCTTCGGCTACGGGGCGGACTCGTCCGTTGCGGGCGCTGCAATCACGTCTTTGACGGGCGCGCGCATCTGATCGAACTGGGCGCGACGCCCACGCCGCCGGCAGCAACACCGGCCACACCGGCACCGCAGCAAGCTGACCCACGTGCACCGGCCGTCGGAACCACGCCCGCACCCGTCCCCGCAGAACCCTCCGCTCCGCCGACTGAGGCACCAGCCGAAGCTTCTCCGGCAACGCCCACGGCCGAAGACGACCACGGCTTCGGCATGACTTTGATCTGGGAGGAGGACGTTGCCGATGAAGGCGTCGCCGAAGTACATCTGGGCGAAGTCGAAGGCGCAACGCCAATTCCAGACGCGCATCCAACCGCCCCTGATACGCGCCCGCTGACTGACGAGTCACCGGCCAAATCTGCTGCCGAACCTGCACCCGCGGCTGAGCCCGTCGCAGACGTACCTACCGCCGCGCCCGTTACACCGGCATCGCCCAACACGCCGCCAGTGGCACCGGCTGATCCGTTTCACGGCCTGCCGCCGATCCGGGAGTTTGAGGACGACGAAGATGCATTCGCGGCAGCCCTGCCCAAGCAACGGTCGGCAGATTTGCCGCCCGAGACGGTCGTCCCGCCCGTACCCACGCCTGCGGTAACGAAGCCCGAAGCGCCCGCACCGACAACGCCCGCCGACGCGGACAAGCACGATTCGGTCTGGATGCGCCACGAGACCGATCCGCACACGATATTCGCGCCGGTGCCGCGCCGGAACCATCACGCGCGCCGCGCGCATGATGAGCACGACGGTCCGACACCACAGCGGACGCTCACCGGCGCACCACGTCCGCGCAAAGCGCGTGGGCCGAACCATGGTGTCTCGGCCGCCACACTCGATTTCTTGCGTGCCGCACAGGCGCGTGAGCAGGTACGCAAGTCGACAGGGCGCCGTGCGTTGGCGCGCATTGCGATCGGATTCCTGATCGTGTTGGCCGTGGCACAGGCGCTCTTCCTTGGTCGTTCGGAAATCGCCCGCCGCGCGCCGTCCACACGACCATTGTGGGAGGCGCTATGCCAACCGCTGCATTGCAAGATCGCCCCGCCGCGCGACCTCGACGCGCTGCAGATCGAGTCGTCGCAACTGCAGCGTCAGGAAGGTGATGCATCCGACCAGTACGTGCTGACCGCCACGCTTCGCAACCGCGCCGGCAACCCAGTCGCCTTGCCGGCCATCGAGCTGGTGACGACCGATCTACAGGACCAACTGCTCTCACGCCGCGCGCTGCTGCCCAGCGACTACCTGAACCCGACCGACAGTGCATACGGTACGTCAGGTCTGCCCGCCCGCGCCGAGCTGCCGATTCGGGTACGATTCCAGTCCCAGCGCCCGACGGCCAACTACCGGGTGCTGATTTTTTACCCCTGAATTTTCCCTAGACTCACCCCCAACACGCATCAAAGGAAGGAGCAACACCATGGCAAACGTGACCCTTGGCGGTAACCCGATCGAAGTCGGCGGCCAATTCCCGACCGTCGGCGCGAAGGCCCCGGCTTTCACGCTGGTTGGCGCAGACCTGAAAGACGTGTCGCTGGCTGACTTTGCCGGCAAGCGCAAGGTCCTGAACATCGTGCCCAGCCTGGACACCCCGGTGTGTGCCACCTCCACGCGTAAGTTCAACGAAGCCGCCGCCAAGCTGGACAACACCGTCGTGCTGTCGATCTCCGCCGACCTGCCGTTTGCTGCCGGCCGCTTCTGCACCACCGAAGGCATCGCCAACGTCAAGCCGCTGTCGACCTTCCGTGACAAGGGCTTCAAGCAAGCCTACGGTGTCGACATCACGTCGGGCCCGCTGGCAGGTGTGACCGCCCGCGCCGTGGTCGTGCTCGATGCCAACGACAACGTCCTGTACTCGCAACTCGTGCCGGAAATCAAGGAAGAGCCGAACTACGACGCCGCCCTGGCCGCGCTGAAGTAAGCTCACCCGCATTGCCGTGAGACCGGCCTCCGGTCTCGCATTCATCACACGGCCGTCCGCTTGGACGGCCGCGTTCACATCTGGAGCCTTCCAATATGGCCAGCGTGATCTGTGGCTCGGTTGCCTACGACACCATCATGACGTTCGACGGGCACTTCCGCGAACACATCCTGCCGGACAAAATCCACATTCTTAACGTCTCCTTTCTGGTGCCGACCATGCGCCGGGAGTTCGGCGGCTGCGCAGGCAACATCGCCTACACGCTCAAGCTGCTCGGCGGCGAGCCCATCATCATGGGCACGGTCGGTCAGGATGCGGGGCCGTATCTGGATTACCTGAAGAAGCTCGGCATCTCGACCGCGCATGTCACGGAAATCCCGGACACGTTCACCGCGCAGGCCATGATCACGACCGACCGCGACAACAACCAGATCACCGCGTTCCACCCGGGCGCGATGAGCCAGTCGAGTGTGAACTCGGTCAAGGATGCGCTGCCGGCCAAGCTCGGCCTGGTGGGCCCCGACAGCCGCGACGGCATGCTGCATCACGCCACACAATTTGCCGAAGCCGGCGTGCCGTTCATCTTCGACCTGGGCCAGGCGATGCCGCTGTTTGACGGCGCCGACCTGCGCCGCTTCGTTGAACTCGCCAGCTACGTCGTGGTCAATGACTACGAAGCGCAGGTCATGCTGTCACGCACGGGCTACAGTGCGACGGAGCTTGCGCAACGCGTCGAGGCGTTCATCGTCACGCGCGGGGAAGAAGGGGCGGAAATTCACGCCGGCGGCAAGCAGTACACTATTCCGGTCGTGCCGGCCGAACGTGTGGTCGACCCGACCGGTTGCGGCGACGCGTTCCGCGGCGGCCTGCTCTATGGCATCGAGAACGGCATGGATTGGGAAACCACCGGCCGACTCGCCAGCCTGATGGGCTCCCTCAAGATCGCTTGCCAAGGCCCGCAGAATCACGGCCTGCCCGTCGACGAGATTGCCCGGCGCTTCGAATCTGCTTTCGGGTACCGGTATCAATAAGGAATGAACATGAAACCCATCTATCGCATCGGCGCTGCGGCCCTGCTGGTCGCCGCCCTTGGCCTGCAAGGCTGCGCCATGGGCACCAACTCCAACAGCGCCTATACCTCGGGACAGGCGCAGCGCGAGCAGACCGTGCGCTTTGGCACGGTGGATTCGGTCCGCAATGTCGTGATCGACCGCGAGCAGACCGGCGTGGGCACGATTGCCGGCGGCGCCATCGGCGGCATCGGTTCTGCAGCCGCCATTGGCCGCGGCAACGGTTCGGTGGCAGCAGGTGTGCTGGGTGCGATTCTGGGTGGCGTTGCAGGCAGCGCGATCGAAGGTCAGATGAACAAGCGCCCCGGCTTGGAAATCACAGTCAAGCTGGACAACGGCGAGTACCGCGCCATCACGCAAGACGCCGACGAGGCTTTCCGCCCCGGCGAGCGTGTACGCCTGCTGTCGTCGGGCGGCGTGACCCGCGTGACGCACTGACCCATCGCCGGGCAGCCAGCCTGACGCATCAGCAAGACCGCATCGGTGTCGCGCCGGTGCGGTTTTTTTTCGTCCTGGAGAAACGCGCAGGCCATCACCCGGACAAGAAAAAGCCCGCCGGGGCGTAGGCCGATCGGCGGGCGGTGCAAGACACCAGGTCTTGCGGACCGGATACAAAGTATCCGATCAGGTGGGCGCGACCTGCGCGCCGCTGTGGTCCCGGAGGATCACCGTCGCAAGAATGACTTACGGACGGTTGCCAGTCGGGAACGGCCATGCAGCAGCCGGGTTCAGCGCGGTCTTGGCAGCGGGTGCAGCAGCAGGTGCAACGGCCGGAGCAGCAGCGGGCTTGGCGACAGCCTTCTTCGCCGGAGCCTTCTTCGCAGCAGGCTTGGCAGCAGCCTTCTTAGCGGCCGGCGCCTTCTTCGCAGCAGGAGCCTTCTTCGCAGCAGGCTTAGCAGCAACCTTCTTGGCAGCCGGTGCCTTCTTGGCAGCAACCTTCTTCACTGCGGCCTTCTTGGCTGCCGGTGCCTTCTTGGCGGCAACCTTCTTCACTGCGGCCTTCTTGGCAGCCGGTGCCTTCTTGGCGGCAACCTTCTTCACTGCAGCCTTCTTGGCTGCCGGTGCCTTCTTGGCAGCAACCTTCTTCACTGCGGCCTTCTTGGCTGCCGGTGCCTTCTTGGCAACGACCTTCTTAGCTGCAACCTTCTTGGCAGCAACCTTCTTTGCCGGTGCCTTCTTGGCGGCCGGAGCAGCCTTCTTTGCAGCGACCTTCTTAGCGGCCGGAGCCTTCTTCGCAGCGGCCTTCTTGGCCGGGGCCTTGGCGGCCGGTTTCTTCTTAGCAGCAGTTGCCATGGGAAACTCCTTCGAGATTGGGTATCGAACTATCGAGATTGAGCAACCCGACCGGCCCGATCCCACGATGCATTGGCATCGCCAGACCAACCGAGCGAGCGATTCATCGGCGCGCCACCAGACTGCAGCCGCACGCTAATGAATTCGGTAGGAAGACCCGCAACCCGCGCGGTGGACGCACGCAGCAAGTTGCACATCTCGGCTGAGCACACACGCGCAGCCGCAGCCGGCCGGACCAACTGCATCCGGCGAGTCTTCATCAATTGAGAGAACCGGGGCATCGTGGCCACACCGGTTGAAACCTGATCTTGCGCGAGTCGCTGTGTAGAGTGCAAAGCCGCTTGCAGCGTGACTTTGCAGACAGCGGAAATCTGGAGAGCGCGCGTTTTCTTTTGGGGGTAGTACGCCCATCCCAACGAAGGGATCGCAGAGACGGCACCGAGTTCAAACAGCCCTGTCGGCGTGGCGTGCATCAAAGTGGTTACGCTCCTCGACTACCTTTCACTTGCCGCTTGCTTGGAAGTTCATCGTCGTTGATCGCGCGAACCGCCCTTGCATCGAAGTCAACGTCTTGTCAAGGCGAATCATAATTCGTTTGCGCGGTGATGTTAAGAGATTTATGCAAAAAGCGCGGCGAGTTTTGGTGAAGGATTGCGCCGCGTCTGTGCGTCGTCGCGATTTGGATCGCGCAAGCACGCATGTCGACCTCTCGATTGCGCATTTTCTTGCGTCGTGACATCACGTCAACGCGTTGCTTCACGCAGACACTCGCTTCCCGCGAACCCAATGTTCATGCCGGTTTACAGCAACACGCAATGTTGTGCGCGTGTCGCTCGCAAGCATGCGCGCGCATGACGCGTGAACGCTGCGATGTCGTGCGTGTCAGCTGCGCGAGCAACGCGATGCGTGTCGAAAAAAACGATGCGCGGATACGACAACGCGCACGAATTTTTCGCGCGATCACACGCAGTCGACGCGCAGCACGCATGCGCATCGACACATTGAACGTGTTCATCGACATCGATGACGCGCTCCTCGCTTGCGTGCAACGCGCGATGTGCGGGCTCGACGCAATCGCGATGACCAAAACGTTCGACACGACGCATGCACGTGCCGCAATTCGCGTGCCGTACATCGAACGCGTGATCGTCGACGGCGCGATGCGCGTCAAGGTGGATCGCGTCGGCACGTTCGCATCGATGTCGATGCGAGATGACGCACCAATGTCATCGCGCAGGTCGATGAACACGCAAGCGAACACATCCACACGTGTCGTGTGCACAAACGCGCGATCACGGCGACACGCGCACGCGCCGGCATGTCCCCCATCGCGGGGAAACCCTGCTCAGCAGCTGATGAAAACCGCGCGCAACCGCGTTTGAAACGAGGCGGTTTTGCGACGATAGAAGGTTTGTTCTACGGCAATCCGGGCGCCATCTTTGCTGCAGCGTCGATACTCCGAGACCGGCTTCAGCCAGCGCTTTACGAGGATCGACCACGTTGGAATGCTGCAATCGCATATCGGCGCGTCAGGTTGGCGCTGATTGTCATGCCATTCGGTTTCACTTCACGATCCGATCACCACGTCAGCACGGCATCGATCGCGCGGCGTGGCGCGGACCTGCGCGTGGCCCGTGATGAGACAGGGAGATCGTTGCCAACCGCACGTGTCAGACACTCGGTTGGTGACATACCCGAGGAAGAAAGAGCGCAAGACAGAAGGGGTCCAACAGAAGCGTTCTAAGCAGTGGAGGCACAAGATGCGCGATCCAGCGTTCTTGTTCAGTTCGAACCCACCGGAGTGTGGGGTTTTCCCGCAGACCCAGCGTCGTACGTTGCGCCGGATGCCTTGCTCAGTGGCGGCTGCGTCGCTGGTGTTGCTGGCTGGGTGCGCGAATTCGGGTAGCGGTGACATGGGAACGTCGCTGGGCGGCGGCAGCGATCCGCAATCGAAGCCGACGATCACGGCGTCGAGTTCGCCAACGTGGTCGAACGGCAACGGCAGCACCGCATCGGGCAGCACCAGCAGCACGCCGATCGCAACGCTGACCGGTCCGGTCGAGCAAGTGACGACGACCACCGTGGCAGCCATCGTGCCGCTCACGACCACGCTGACTTCCGCTACGCAGACACTGGGCGCGGCAACAGGTCTGGGTACACCGGTCGGCGGCGTGCTGACGACATTGGGCAGCGCACTCGGCAGCGAGGGCAAGACGATCACCACAGCTGGCAAAGGCGATGCGCTGGTGTCGACGCTAGGCAACACGATGAGTGCGCTCGGCACGATCACCGGCGGGCTGTCTGCGGTGGTCACGCCGATTGCGCCTTCTGCCGGCGGCGGTACGACTGCACCGGGTGGCGCACTCGTCGGTGCGCTGCCTGGCGGGCTCGGCAGCGCGCTGGCACCGGTGACGACCGCAGTCGGGTCGTTGACGATGGCGATTCCAGGTGCCGGCACGCTCGGCGGCGGTGCCACCACGAGTTCGCCGGTGGGTGGGCTGGGCAGCATCGGCTCGACGGTCGGCGGACTGGTCGGCGGACTGCTGTCGGGCATATCACCCGGCGCGCATCACTGATGGCCTCAGTGATTGAGAAAACGTTCTTTGCATTCGACGGCAAACGCAGGCGGATGCTGCCCACTGGACGCCAGATGCGCGTTCTTCTGACACCCGGTGGTGATTACGCGGTACGGGCCGCGCTGACAAGGAGACTCACCATGAAGATTCAAACCCCGCTCCAAACTTCTTCCGTTTCGTCGTCGGCTTCTGCGTCATCCCGCACGCTGCTGGCGGCGGCCGCACTGGCCGTGCTTGCGCTGGCCGGTTGCGCCTCGGGCGGCAATCCGAACGGCGACACGACCCCGTCGTCAACCGCCAACAACAGCCCGGGCGCAGTGCCTGTCGGCAACGTTGCCAGCAACGGCGGCAACGTCGTTACGCAGACCGGCAAGACGGTGAGCGACCTCGGCACGACGATCGGCACGGCATCGTTGCCCATCGTGGGCGGCACGGCTACGCAGAAGGATCTGGGTGCAACGATCACCTCCGCCGGCAACACAGTCCAAACGCTGGGCGGTGGCATCAGCAACGGGCTGGGCAAGATCGGCTCGACGCCCGACCCGGTCGGCACGACGGTGCAGAGTTCGGGCGCCGTGGTGCACTCGACAGGCGTCACGCTGGTGAATGCGGGGCAAACCGTGAGCGATCTGGGTGCCGCGGGCAGCCCGCTGGCGCCGCTGAATCCGATCACCTCGCCGGTGGGCAGCGGCGTGTCGGCACTCGGCCAGGTGGCACAAGGCGCCGGTGGGCTGGTGACCATTGGCACGTCCAGCGGACCGGTGCAGCAGGTCACGCAGCAGTTGAGCAATGCGATCGTGCCGCTGTCTTCGCAGGTTGCGGGGGCCGGTCAGCAGGTAGGTGCGGCGACCATGCTCGGCGCGCCGCTGGCCGGTGCGCTGAACACCGTGGGCGGTGCCCTGCAGAGCGGTGGAGCGCAAGTCGGCGCAGCAGGCGGCAATGCACTCACGCGTGACGTGGGTGGCCTCGTCGGCGCAGTGGGCAGCACGGTAGCCAGCGCCGGTGGCCTGGTCAACGGTGGAGGCAGCGGTTCGACCAACCCGCTCGCGCCCATCACGAATGCGCTGGGCGGTGGCATCGGTGGCACAGCCGGCGGTAGCAACCCGCTGGCGCCGATCACCAGTGCACTGTCGGGCGGCGCCAACCCGCTCGCCCCGATCACAAATGCGCTAGGTGGCGTCACGAACGTCGCCGGCGGCTCGGGCAGCAATCCGCTGTCCCCCCTGACCGGTGCGCTGAGCGCCCATTGAACAAGACGATCTGCGCGACCGATCACCCTCACCGATTTTTTTACCCTGATAAGGAGACACCACGATGCAACGCACCCCTCACTCTCTTGCACGTCTGGCCGGCGCACTGGCACTCACACTGGCCGCTGGCGGCGCCTTCGCGCAAGCCACCCCCGCAGGCACCTGGAAGACCATCGACGACAACACGGGCAAACAGAAAGGCGAAGTGACCATCGTCGACAACGGTGGCGTGTTCACAGGCAAGGTCACCAAGATCCTGGTGCCGGGCGACGAGAGCAAAACCTGCACCAAGTGCACGGACGACCGTAAGGACCAACCGATCCAGGGTCTGATCATCCTGAAGGATCTGAAGGCGAACGGAAACAACAACTGGGATGGCGGCAACATCCTCGACCCGGAAAACGGCAAGGTCTACAGCGCCAAGATGTCGCTGGATGAGACGGGCAAGAAGCTCACTGTGCGCGGCTTCATCGGTATCAGCCTGCTCGGCCGCTCGCAAACATGGATTCGCGAGCAGTAAACCCCCGCTAATAAAGAAGCCTCCCAACGCGCGGCGGTGCCCTCTGTGGGCGCCGTCTCTTCGGGCGCCGGTGCTAGCCGGCGCCTTCTTTTTTGCGCATGCACAGCGCCGCACCCTGCCTTAATTAAGCCTTCACTAAAGAACCAGCCGCAGGCCGCCGTTACACCCGGAGGGAACTGCCCGCTAGGGGCACAACAAAGTGGAGAAAACGCGACATGCGACAGTGGACACTCAAAGCAAAACTGCGCCTGGCGCTGGCCCTGATGTGGCTGGGCTTGATTGGCGTCGGCGTATGGAGTGCCATGGAAACCCGCTCGACGATGCTCGATGAGCGCAAAGTCGGGCTGCAGAATCTGGTCGATGCGGCCGAGGGTGTTGCCAAGCTGTATCACGCCAAGGCGCAATCCGGTGCCATGAGCGAGGAAGACGCCAAGAAGACCGCGCTGGCCACGCTCGCCTCGATGCGCTACGGCACCACCGGCTACCTGTTCGTCGTCGATTCGCAGTTCATCCTGCTGATGCATCCGACCCTGGCCGACATGGTCGGCAAAAGCACCGCCGGCTTCAAGGACCCGACCGGCAAACCCGTCTACCCGACCATCGTCAACGCGGCCAAAGACAAGGGCTTTGGCTTTGCCGAATACCAGGGCCGCCTGCCCGGCAGTGAGACCGCCCTGCCGAAGATCGGCTATGTGAAGCGCTTTGCGCCGTGGGACTGGAACCTGTCGAGCGCGGTGTTCCTGCAGGAGGTGGACGCGGCCTACCATCACTCGCTCATCGCCAATCTGATCGTCATCCTGCTGGTGGGTGGCATGGTGTCGGCGGCCATGTCGCTCATCATTCGCAACGTACAGCGTGGGCTGGGCGGTGAACCCAGCTACGCCGCCGAGGTGGCCCGCCGCATTGCTGCCGGTGACCTGGCCGTGCGCGTGCAAACCCGCCCGGACGACCGCGACAGCATGCTGGTCGCCATGGCGCAGATGCAGCAGCAACTGACGGGCACCATCGGGCATATCAAAACGTCGGCGGATTCGATTGCCAGCGCCACCAAGCAGATCGCCGCCGGCAATGCGGATCTGTCGCAGCGCACGGAAGAGCAGGCCAGCTCGCTGGAAGAAACGGCGTCCAGCATGGAAGAACTCACCAGCATCGTGAAGCAAAATGCCGACAATGCGCGCCAGGCCAGCCAGCTCGCGGGCAACGCATCGGACATCGCCATCAAGGGCGGCGAAGTGGTTGGCCGGGTGGTGGACACCATGGCTGGCATCAACGACAGCAGCAAGAAGATTGCCGACATCATCGGCGTGATCGAAGGGATTGCGTTCCAGACCAACATCCTCGCGCTCAATGCCGCCGTGGAAGCGGCACGCGCCGGCGAGCAAGGACGCGGCTTTGCAGTCGTGGCCGGTGAGGTCCGCAGCCTGGCGCAGCGCAGTGCCACTGCGGCCAAGGAGATCAAGGAGCTGATCAGCGATTCTGTGGGCCGCGTTGAAAACGGCACCACGCTGGTGGCGGAAGCTGGCAGCGTGATCGATGAAGTGGTCGTGGCGGTCAAGCGCGTGACCGACATCATGGGCGAAATCAGCTCGGCGTCGGACGAGCAAAGCTCGGGCATCGAGCAGGTCAACCAGGCCGTCAACCAGATGGATGAGGTGACGCAGCAAAACGCCGCACTGGTCGAACAGGCAGCGGCGGCAGCATTGTCGCTGGAAGAACAGGCGCAGGTGCTGCGCGACGCCGTGGCGTCGTTCCGCACGGTCTGATCCGGCGCCCGAAACTGGGGCCGAAAGCGCGAGCCGAACCCCGCCCAAATCCCCAACGAGCGGAGGGGCGGCGGTTCGTGCCCGGTGTTGCCGCATGGTGTTATGCTGGGCGGCAGAGGAATCAATACAAACAACACGTTGGAATAGCCATGCCCGAGCGCAACCGGCCGCCATTCAGGGGCCTTACTGGCGCGATTGCCGGGTCGACTACCAGCGCCCAGGCCGTAACAGGAGACAACCCTGGAGATACGCCCGGCGGCGCCCGCGAGCCGATGTCTGGCGCCCGCCCCAACACCGCGCGCGATATCGCTGCGCAGGATCTGGCTAGCGATACCGCCTTGTGGCGGTTTGCCCTGGCGGCGGAAAACGGCGGCCGCGGCCCGCATCCTGACGCCGCGCTGCGCGATGATCTTTCCATTCTGCGCATCCTGCGTAGTGCAGATGGCCTGCGCCTGCTCCGGCAAGGACTGCGCAGCGCATTTCCGGGTGCTGCCCTGCGCCTGACCACATTCTGGCCAGAAGAGCAACCGCACGCCTACCCGGCCCGCGCTGAAGCACGCCCCGCCGAGTTTGGCGACCTGCTGGTGCTGTTCCGCCTGCGCGGTGCCGTGCCCACGCTCGATTGCCGCGCGCTGTTCCTCACTGCTCGCCGCATCGATCAACCCGACGATGCGCTGGACAAGCACCACACGCTGCCGCAGATCAACCTGTACGAAGGCTGGCCCGACTTCAACGTCTACGCCCGCTCGCCGATCAAGTCGCGCAATGCCGCCTTTCTCGGCAAATTTGATCTGTCGTCCGAGTTGGAGCCGCTACGCCGCATCGGCCGCGATCAGCGTCAATGGCGCTACCTGACACCATGCACCGGCCTGCAAGCCCACTCGCAGTGGCCCGGCGCCCGGCCGCTATCACCGCTGCAATGGCGCTGGCCTTCGGGCCTACAAGCGGGCGGCACGCGTCCGATGACGGGCTCGTTCACCGGCCTGTTGCGCCAGCTTGCCCGCCCAGAAGGTGCGGGCGAGGACTGCTCCGCCGGCACCGAAGTGCCAACCTGGGGACGCCTGATCAACAGGCTGCTCGACCATAGTTGGGAAGTCGCCCCAAGCCACGCGCTCAAGAGCGGCAATATCTCTGCGCTGGCATTCTGGACGCGGCTGCGCGGCTTCCTGACGGCTGAATACCTGCTCGGCACGCATTCGCTGCAGAAGGGGTTCGGCGCATCGCTGCAGTTTGAGATGGCCAACGGCCTTCAGGATATTGTCCGAGACGACTGGACAGCTACCACCGGCTTCGACCCCGAGGACTTGGACGTGCCCGGCGTGCGCAGCACACTGCAGCGGATTGCAGCCTCCAAGCTGGCCGTGTTCGGCATGAGTGCCGAAGACCCGGCGCCACTGGCCGCCCCGCGCCCGCAGCGCGGTGTCACACCACGCCCGGACGGCGAACGCGAAGGGCAGCGCGTGCTGCTGATCGACGTGATCCGCCCCAGCGCAGCAGCCCTGTAAGGGCTCCGCCCGCGTTTCGAGAAAAACCCGCACCCACGCTGCCGAGAACGCAATGTTTTCTCGACAGCGTGCGGCTATGCTGTAGCGTTGCGTCTGCTGCACCGCCCATGTCTTCCGCTGCCCCCGCCTCTTCCGCTTCCACCACATCGTCCCCCTGGATGCCCATTCTTGCCCTGATGGGTTCGATGGCCTCCGTGTGCCTGGGCAACTCGTTTGCCAAGACGCTGTTCCCGGTGCTGGGGGCGGCCGGCACCGTCACGTACCGCATCACCATCGGCGCGGCGATCCTGCTGGCGTTCTGGCGGCCGTGGCGCCTGCACCTGACCCGCGCAGACGCCGGTCGCGTCGCCATGTACGGCGTCACGCTGGCGAGCATGAACCTGCTGTTCTATCTGTCGCTGCAACGGCTGCCGATTGGCATTGCGATCGCCATCGAGTTCACCGGGCCGCTGGTGCTGGCGGTGGTGCTGTCGCGCCGGGCGCTCGATTTCGTATGGATCGGGCTGGCGGTGGTAGGCCTGCTGATGCTGTCGGTTGGTGACAAGGCGGTCGGCCAGGTCGATCACCTGGGGGCGGCGTACGCGCTGGCAGCCGGTGTGTGCTGGGCGCTCTATATCCTGACCGGCAAGAACCTTGGTGGCTTGCCCGCGGGCCAGGCCACGTCACTGGGCATGACCGTGGGGGCGTTGTTCGCGATTCCGTTTGGCGTGGCGCAGGCGGGGTCCGCACTGCTGACACCGTCGCTCATTCTGGCGGGGCTGGGCATCGGGCTGCTGTCGAGCGCGATTCCGTATTCGCTGGAGATGGTGGCACTCAAGCACCTGCCGGGCAAGACGTTCTCTGTGCTGCTGAGCCTGGAGCCAGCCATCGGTGCACTGGCCGGGGCCATCGTTTTGCACGAGCAACTGACCGGACGGCAGTGGACAGCCATTCTGGCCATCATCGCCGCGTCTGCAGGGTGCGCACTGACGGTGCGCGCCCCCAAGCCAGCGCACAGCAAGTGAGAGTGTTCTAGCCGGAAACCCGCGCCACGGCTTGCAGCACAGCCATGCGCGTCTGCGCGTAGACCATGCCCTTCCACTCAGGCACATCGCAATAGAACGCATCGCGCAGCGCGCGGCGGATACCGGCCGCCTGCGCAGCGCCACGTTCCGGATGTCGATGCAGCCAGTGGTCTGCCCGCAGCGCCTGTAGCACCGCCAGCGGGGCGAGTGTGCCGAACTCCAGCGTGACGCAGGTTTTCTCGATGCCGGGCGGCAGTTCGTACGCCACGCCCACCAGATCGCCCTTGACCACGGATGACACCGACCCCGGCGCGGCAATCGGCCGGACATCCGCACCCCACGTGCGGATGGCGCGCTCAAGCTCAGCCGGGTCGGGGCTGTTGAAAATCTTCTCGCCGTGGCCGTAGTGGCCGAGCCCGGTATGCAGGTCGATCCACATGAAGCGGGCGATGTGGCCAGAAGCGGCGGCCACATGCCGCGACACCAGCCCGCGCATCTGCACAGTGCTCCAGCAGGGGGCGGTTCCGCCGTAGAACATGCCGTCCGGCACGCGGTATTGCCCGCTGGTTGCGGCGTCCTGCAGGGCTTTCTCGCCGCGCGTGACCATGTAGTGCTGCAATGCTGCCTGATCCGCCTGGCTGGGCGGCCACGTTGGCGGCAGCAGTAGCGGATCGACCTCGAGATAGGCCGGATTGGCCGACACCGCCTCGGCAAAGTCGACGCTGTTGCGGTTGAGATCGACGTTGTCTTCATTCACACGGCGCAGATGGGCGAACCCATACGGGTTGACTGCGTGCACCAACAGCAGCGCCAGCCTGGACGCCGCCAGCCGTGCGAAGAGTTCATCGTCGTGCAGCAAACCGATCTGACAGCCGGAGCCGCAGAACCCCTCCACACCGTGCACGCCGGAAGTGACGACCAGCAGCGCATCGGCCTGTGTCGGCGAGAACAGCGCCGTGTCGATCGAAAGCGGCTCCCCGGACGGCCCGAGCGCATCCGGGTGGAGATGCCGTGCGACGCCCATCCCCCGGGCCTGGGCAGCCGCCAGGAACTTGGCGCGCGCTTCATCGTAGGTTTGGGAGAAGAAGGATTCGACGGTCATGTGGGGCCCAGGATGGTGGGAAGACAACGGTCGTACGCTTTGGATTATCGGGGGCGGGCCGAATGCAGGCAATTCCGGTGCTGCAACAAAAACAGGGGCCGAAGCCCCTGTCCATCCTGTCATGACACCTTTCGGGAAACTCAGCCCTTCAGCGCGGTCAGATCTGCTTGCGCACTGCGCAGGTCTTCCTGCTTCTCACGCAGTTTGTCCTGCTTCTCGGCCAGTCGTTTCTGCGCCTTGGCGATGCGCTTGACCTCGCCCTTGCTACGCGAATCCCGCAGCTTGTCTTCGGCTTCGCGCAATTCCAATTGCGCCTTCTGAACGTCCCGTTCGGCTTCGCGCACCTTGCGTTCTGCGTACTCGGCCTGACCTGCATTGGTGCAGTTGGCTTTGGTGTTCGCCAGTGCGTCTTGCAGGCCGGCAATCCGGAACGTATTGCCATACTGCTTGGCCATCTCAATCTGCGTCTCAATCGCGCGGATCTTGGTGGCGCAGTTCGTCGTGTCGGCAAACGCCGCAGACGTGCCCAGCACGGCAAACGGCATGAGGGCGACGAGGAGGGTCTTCTTCATAGGAGCGTCCTTATATTCAGTCCATCGATACAGCACGATAGGATGATCGTTGGTCACAGCCCATCAGGTTCAACAGATTCTCAACAGGCCGTGACAAATAAAAAAGGCCCGAATGGGCCTTTTCTTCAAACTTGGGAGCGGGAATCGATTATTCCCACGACAGCGCACCGCCGGTCTGGTACTCGATCACGCGCGTCTCGAAGAAGTTGCGTTCCTTCTTCAAGTCGATCATCTCGCTCATCCACGGGAACGGGTTTTCCTCGTTCGGGAACAGCGCGTCGAGGCCGATCTGCTGGCAACGACGATTGCAGATGAAGCGCAGGTAGCCCTTGAACATCGGGGCGTTCAGGCCCAGCACGCCGCGCGGCATGGTGTCTTCCGCGTAGCGGTATTCCAGGTCGACGGCCTTCTTGAACAGCTCCGTGATCTCGGCCTTGAACTCGGCCGTCCACAGGTGCGGGTTCTCCAGCTTGATCTGGTTGATCAGGTCGATGCCGAAATTGCAGTGCAGGGATTCGTCGCGCAGGATGTACTGGTACTGCTCGGCAGCGCCGGTCATCTTGTTCTGACGGCCCATCGCCAAAATTTGCGTAAAGCCCACGTAGAAGAACAGGCCTTCCATGATGCAGGCGAACACGATCAGGCTCTTGAGCAGCTTCTGGTCGTTCTCCGGCGTGCCGGTCTTGAAGGACGGATCGGTCAGCGTGTCGATGAACGGGATCAGGAACTCGTCCTTGTCACGGATCGACTGCACCTCGTGGTATGCGTTGAAGATCTCGGCCTCATTCAGGCCCAGCGACTCAACGATGTACTGGTAGGCGTGCGTGTGGATCGCCTCTTCAAACGCCTGACGCAGCAGGTACTGGCGGCATTCCGGCGCGGTGATCTGGCGGTACGTGCCCAGCACGATGTTGTTGGCGGCCAGCGAGTCGGCCGTCACAAAGAAGCCCAGGTTGCGCTTGATGATGCGGCGCTCGTCTTCGGTCAGACCGTTCGGGTCTTTCCACAGGGCGATGTCGCGCGACATGTTGATTTCTTGCGGCATCCAGTGGTTCGCGCAGCCGGCCAGATACTTTTCCCAGGCCCACTTGTACTTGAACGGCACCAGTTGGTTGACGTCGGTCGCGCCGTTGATGACGCGCTTGTCGGCAGCGTTCACGCGGCGGTTGCTTTGTGCGGCAGCAGCGTTCGGGTTGTTGCCCAGGATGCCGGTACCGACAGCCTGTGTGGCCGACGGGGGCAGCATGCCACCCTGATCCGGCGTCACGGATTGCAGTTGCGGCTGCGGTTGATACACCGGTTGCGGTGCAGCTTGCGGTTGTGCGGCAGGTTTGACGTCGTCGTCCCAGCTCAGCATGGAGTTTCTCCGTTGTATTTCTGTTGGACCGACCAGTGGAGCGCATGTTTCGATACACGCGCACCACCGGCCCGGTCGCCGATGTCAGTGAATGAGCCGCATCATTGATGCCATGCGGCCCCTGGGGCGCTTTGGTAACAGCCCGCTCAGTGCTTTATTGGCAGGCTTCGCACTCTTCGAAACCGGGGTCGCCCGGGCGCATCGTGCACACGGCGCCTTCGGCTTCCGGCATGGCCTGCGCGGTGGCAGCAGCGGCATCCAGCGCGCTGGTCGGCGCAGCCTGCGATGCACCCGCCGCCGACACGCCACCCACATCGCTACCCGACGACACGGCGTTCAGCGTGCCGCGCGACACGGTCGACTTCTCGACGTGCGTGGCGCCGATCGTGCGCAGGTAGTACGTGGTCTTCAGGCCACGCAGCCATGCCAGCTTGTAGGTATCGTCCAGCTTCTTGCCCGACGCACCGGCCATGTAGATGTTCAGCGACTGCGCCTGGTCGATCCACTTCTGGCGACGCGAGGCCGCTTCCACCAGCCACGTCGGCTCCACCTCGAAGGCCGTTGCGTACAGGTCGCGCAGGTCTTGCGGGATGCGGTCGATGCGGGCCAGCGAGCCGTCGAAATACTTCAGGTCGGCGACCATCACTTCGTCCCACAGGCCGCGTGCCTTCAGGTCGCGCACCAGGTAGTCGTTGACCACCGTGAACTCGCCCGACAGGTTCGACTTGACGTACAGGTTCTGGTACGTCGGCTCGATACAGGCCGACACGCCGATGATGTTCGAGATGGTGGCCGTCGGGGCGATCGCCACGCAGTTCGAGTTGCGCATACCGTATTGCTTGATGCGGCCGCGCAGGCTGTCCCAGTCCATCGTCGACGACATATCCGTTTCCAGATAGCCACCGCGCTCTTCGGCCAGCAGCTTGAGCGAGTCTTGCGGCAGGATGCCACGATCCCACAGCGAGCCCTTGTAGCTGCTGTAGCGGCCACGCTCTTCGGCCAGTTCGGTCGATGCCCAGTAGGCGTAGTAGCAGACCGCTTCCATCGAGGTGTCGGCAAACTGCACGGCACCTTCGCTGGCGTACGGAATGCGCAGCACATGCAGCGCGTCCTGGAAGCCCATGATGCCCATGCCAACCGGACGGTGGCGCAGGTTGGAGTCACGTGCCTTCTTGACCGCGTAGTAGTTGATGTCGATCACGTTGTCGAGCATGCGCATGGCGGTGCGCACGGTCTTCTTCAGCTTCTCGTGATCCAGCACCACGCTACCGTCGGCCTGCTTGACCAGGTGCGCCACCAGGTTCACCGAACCCAGGTTGCAGACGGCGATTTCGCTGTCGTTGGTGTTCAGCGTGATTTCCGTGCACAGGTTGGAGCTGTGCACCACGCCCACGTGCTGCTGCGGGCTGCGGATGTTGCACGGATCCTTGAACGTGATCCACGGGTGACCGGTTTCGAACAGCATGCCCAGCATCTTGCGCCACAGTTGCAGCGCCGGCATCTTCTTGAAGAGCTTGATCTCGCCGCGCGCGACCTTGTCTTCGTAGCCCAGATAGGCCTGCTCGAATGCCTTGCCGACCTTGTCATGCAGGTCCGGGCAGGTGGACGGCGAGAACAGCGTCCACTCGCCGCCTTCCATCACACGCTTCATGAACAGGTCCGGAATCCAGTTGGCCGTGTTCATGTCGTGCGTGCGGCGGCGGTCGTCGCCGGTGTTCTTGCGCAGCTCCAGGAATTCTTCGATATCCAGGTGCCACGTTTCCAGGTACGCGCAGACGGCGCCCTTGCGCTTGCCGCCTTGGTTGACTGCGACAGCCGTGTCGTTGACCACCTTCAGGAACGGCACCACGCCTTGGCTCTTACCGTTCGTACCCTTGATGTGCGAGCCGAGTGCGCGCACGTTGGTCCAGTCGTTGCCCAGGCCGCCGGCGAACTTGGAGAGCAGCGCGTTTTCCTTCAGCGCTTCGTAAATGCCGTCCAGATCATCCGACACGGTGGTCAGGTAGCACGACGACAACTGCGAACGGCGCGTGCCCGAGTTGAACAGCGTCGGCGTCGACGACATGAAGTCGAACGACGACAGCAGTTGATAGAACTCGATGGCGCGGGCTTCGCGGTCGATTTCGTTCAGGGCCAGGCCCATCGCCACGCGCATGAAGAATGCCTGCGGCATCTCGATGCGGGTTTCGTTGATGTGCAGGAAGTAGCGGTCGTACAGCGTCTGCAGGCCGAGGTAGTTGAACTGGAAGTCGCGCGAGGCGTCCAGCGCCGCGCCCAGCCTCACCAGGTCGAACTGGGCCAGCTTGTCGTCGAGCAGCTCGGCGTTGATGCCGCGCTTGATGAACTGCGGGAAGTAGTCGACATAACGCGCGCTCATTTCCGCTTGCGTGACTTCTTCGCCGAGGATCTCGCGGCGGATCGTATGCATCAGGATGCGCGCGGTGACCTGGCTGTACGCCGGGTCCTTTTCGATCAGGGTACGCGAGGCCAGGATGGCCGAGTCGTACACCTGGCTCATCGGCACGCCTTCATACAGGTTCTTGACCGTTTCCTTGAGGATCGGCTCCGGGTCCACTGCGTCGCCCAGACCTTCGCAGGCCGAGACGATCACGTTGCGCAGCGCCACCATGTCCAGCGGGCGGGTGATGCCGCCGTCGGTCACGTTCAGGCCGATGAAGGCCGGTTGCTGCTGCGTTTCGCCGGCCTGTGCGCGCTCCTGGGCGCGGCGCTCGCGGTACAGCACGTAGGCGCGGGCCACGTCGTGTTCGCCCGAGCGCATCAGGGCCAGTTCCACCTGGTCCTGCACGTCTTCGATGTGGAACGTGCCACCGTTCGGGCGGCTGCGCAGCAGGGCGCGCACCACGTTCTGCGTCTGTTGGTCGACCAGCTCGCGCACACGCGCGGAAGCAGCGCCCTGCCCGCCATTCACGGCGAGGAAGGCCTTGGTCATCGCCACAGCAATCTTGGAGGGCTCGAAACCAACCACCGCACCGTTACGGCGGATGATCTTGTAGTCAGCGTAGCCGGTGCCGGGGGCCACGGCCGTGCCGCCAGCACTTTGCGCAAATTGGGAAGGATTGGCGGTGCCGGAGTGAATTTCGGATTGGGCCGTTTGCATAAGGACTCCTGTTGAACCGTTCGATTGGCGGCTCGCCTGGGGTGATGAACCCTTGGCAAACCCTTGCGCCGCGCAGAGAAAAAGAGACGGAAAAGGCCCTTGCCTTTCCTCGGCCCCCAAGCGCCGGCTTGACCCGCCGTACGCTCGCCCCCGCGCGGGCGCCGAAATGAGAATCCCGGAAATTCACCACTACATCTAGTGTGTCACCCCGGGATTGGCGCTAAGTATAGTGGGCCAATCGAATTTGCCTAGTCTTGACAGATGGGGTTTCGGGGGCTTTTTTGCAATCGGAATGCAGCGCCGCAAGCCCGCCATCCCAGTCTGTACAAAGGGCCGTCGGGACTCGCGTGTGGCGTCGCAATGGACACATTTCCAGAATAATTCTTTCTATCACCTTCGCAAGATCAATAGACCTCACCTCATCTGCGGTAGGGGTATGTGTGGCGCGCACTGCACTGGTGCGCAGATGCACCGCATCGGCTTCCGATGATTCCTCGTGCACTCAAGAAATCCGAATAGCGGCATCAGTATTCTTGCCGCGCCTGTCACCTGAGCGACAGGCCCCGTCCCTACTCTTCGGTCGCATTGCGGGGGAGCGCAATCAGAGCGGCCCGCGCCCGCGCGCCGCGCACACAGACCGAGGAAAACCGACATGGCTTCGAACCAACCTGCCCGCCGCCTGCTCACGGCCGCGCTGGGCGCAACCGTGGCCGCCACGCTGGCGGCCTGTGGCGGGGGCAGCGACAGCGCGCCCGTCGCCAACCCTGGCGGCACGAATGTGCCGTCCACCAGCGCCAGCAAGAAAGTGCTGGTGGTGGGCGTGGATGGCGCGACCTATGCGCAGGTGCAGAGCGCGCTGCTGCAGCGCAGCCTGCCGAACCTGGGCACGCTGTCCGTGATGCCCGCCTCGACCGGCGGCACGCTGGGCACAACCACCGCGCAACCGCCGTTGGATACGCCGAGCTGGGCCACCGTGCTGTCGGGCGCCTGGCAGAACCGACACGGCGTAACCGACGACACCGTCGTCACGCTGGCCGCCCCGACCGTCTTCAGCTACGCGCGCAGCGCCGCCAAGGCCGCCGGCACCACGCAGCGCCTGGGCGCAGCCGTCAGCTCGGCCGTGCTGCCCGCGCTGCTCAAGGCCGACCAACAGGCCGGCAACCTCGACACGCTGGTCGACTGCGCCCAGGTGGACACATGCGTCACACAGAACAGCGTGAAGCTCGTGCAGTCCGGCTATGACGTCGTCTTTGCGCAGTACACCGCGCCCGCGGCCGCCGCTCTCGCCTCGGGCCTGCAAAGCGATGCGTATGCCGCCGCTCTTGGCAGCGTCGACCAGGCCATCGGCACGCTGCAGGCCGCCATCGCCCAGCGCCGCGCTGCCAACCCGAACGAAGACTGGCTCGTGGTCGTCACGACCAGCCACGGGCTGGATGCCACCGGCGCCACCACCTCGGCGCCCACGCTGGAAAACCGCACCGCCTTCATCGCGCTGAACAAGACCGTCAATCCGGCCCTGGGCAAGAACGGTACGGCTGCGCCCACGACCGAAGCCGCGCTGGCCGCCCTGCCGAGCGAAGCCGACATCGTGCCGACCGTGCTCGCACAGCTGAACGCCGCCGTGCCAGCGATGGCGCACAAGCTCGACGGCGCTGCGCTCACAGGCAACACGGTGGGCGTGCGCAACCTCCAGAGCATGGTGGGTGCCTACAGCGCCTCGCTGGTGCTGAACTGGCAAAACCCGACCACCGCCAGCGACTCGATCACCGTGCTGCGCGATGGTAAGCAGGTCGCCACGCTACCCGCTACGGCCACGCAGTACACCGACAGCAGCATCGCCACCGCAAGCGGCCTCTATCGCATCAACTACACGCTGGTGCGCAATAACGTGCCGGTGTCGATGCTGGCGCAGATCAACTACGTGGCGCCGACACCGCTGGCCACGACGCTGACCAACGGTCTGGCGATGTACTACAGCTTCGACCCGCTGCCACCGACCGACCGCAAGGCCGGCTCGACGCTGGGCCCGTGGGTGGCCGGCACCGACGGCGGCTCGGCCGTGACCGATCCGTTTGGCGGCAAGGCACTGTCGGTCGATTCCCGCATCGACGCCTACAAGCTCACGCAGAACGGCGCCGATATCGCCCAGAGCCCGCAATTCACCATTGGCTTCTGGTTCAAGTCGGACTGCACGCAGGGCAACGGCACAGGTGAGCCGATCCTGTCCAACAAGAACTACACCTCGGGCGCCAACGCGGGCATCGCCTTCGGCCTGTTCGGCGGCTGCGAAGTGCGCTTCAACCTGGGCAGCGGCGGCAAGCGCGACGACATCCAGGGCATGAAGTTCAGCGCCAACCAGTGGGCGTACCTGGCCCTGTCGGTCGACACGCAGACCAAGCTGTTCAGCGCCTACATCCTCGACCCGGTACTGGGTGTGCAGAAGACCGAGGACCGCGCCATCGCCAACACCGACGTCACCAAGCTCAATGGCCTGGCCACCAAGGTTTGGGGCCTGAACGACGACGCCACGCATAACTACGTGCCCAACAACTCAGGCTCGCTCAAGGGTGTGATGGCCTACGACGACCTGGCCATGTGGACGCGCCGCCTGACGCTGGACGAACTGAAGTCGATCAACGGCTCGCACCAGCCGCTGTCGTCACTGAACCCCTGACCCCCCAACCCGAACGAGACCGCTCATGAAGCCCTTCATCAACCCTCTCGCGCGGCCGCACTGGCTGGCCGCCGCGCTGCTGTGCGCCGCCACCTTGTCGCTGTCGGCCTGCGGCGGTGATTCGAACGACGGCACGCCTGGCACCGGTAACCCCGGCACGGCCCAGCCGGATCAGCCCGGCCAACCGCCGGCCAACAAGCCGAACCTGCACTGCGCTCCGTAAGCCGCGCTGCCTCCTCATCGACTTGCGTTTGAGACCGACATGACTTCCAACACAAACAACGGCAGCCGCCGCAACTTCCTCAAGATGGCCAGCACGGGCGCGATTTCCGCCGCCGCGTTGGCCGCCTTCCCGCCGTCGATCCGCCGCGCGCTGGCGATTCCGGCCAACAACGCCACCGGCACGATGCGCGACATCGAGCACGTGGTGATCCTGATGCAGGAGAACCGCTCGTTCGACAACTACTTCGGCACGCTGCAGGGTGTGCGCGGCTTTGGTGATCGCTTCCCGATCCCGCTGGCGGGTGGCCTGAACGTCTGGCAGCAGACCTACACGAGCGGCGGCACATCGCGCACGGTGCTGCCGTACTACCTCGACAGCAGCGCCGGCAACGCGCAGCGCGTCTCGGGCACGCCGCACAGCTATCCCGATGCGCAACAGGCGTGGGACCTCGGCCGCATGAGCAAGTGGCCGACCTACAAGCAGACGCAGTCGATGGGCTACTACAAGCAGGCCGAGCTGGATTTCCAGTTCGCGCTGGCCAACGCCTTCACGCTGTGTGATGCGTACCACTGCGGCTTCCACGGCGGCACCAACACCAACCGCCTGTTCCACTGGACGGGCACGAACGACCCGACGGGCGCGGCAGGCGGCCCCGTCATCGACAACAGCGGCGATCACCTGGATGCCGGTGTCACCTACAACTGGACGACCTACCCCGAGCGCCTGCAAACGGCCGGCGTGTCGTGGAAGGTCTACCAGAACATGCCGGACAACTTCACCGACAATCCGCTCGCCGGCTTCAAGACGTATCGCGACGCCAACGCCGCACGCGGCAACGCCAAGGACGGCAGCCCGTTCCCGGCATACACGCCGGCTGACGAGACGATCAGCCCGCTGATCAAGGGTGTGGGCAACACCATGCCCGACGGCGGTTTCCTGCAAGCGCTCAAGGACGACATTGCCGCCGGCCAGTTGCCGCAAGTGTCATGGATCGTCGCCCCGGCCACGTACTCCGAGCACCCCGGACCGTCGAGCCCCGTGCAGGGCGCGTGGTACACGCAGGAAGTGCTCAATGCGCTCACCGCCAACCCGGCGGTGTGGAGCAAGACCGTGCTCTTCATTAACTTTGATGAGAACGACGGCTTCTTCGACCACGTGCCGCCGCCCGCTGCCCCGGCTTATGACAACGGCGTGCTGGCCGGCAAATCGACAGTGAGCACCGCCGGCGAATACCACACCGACAAGAACCCGTACGGCCCCGGCCCGCGCGTGCCGATGTACATCGTCTCGCCATGGAGCCGCGGCGGTTGGGTCAACTCGCAGGCGTTCGACCACACCTCGGTGCTGCGCTTCCTGGAGCTGCGCTTCAACGTCAAGGAGCCGAACATCAGCGCGTACCGCCGCGCCGTGCTGGGCGACCTGACCAGCGCCTTCAACTTCGTCAACCCGAACAACGAGACGCTGCCCACGCTGCCCAGCCGCGACAAGGCCACCGCCGACTCGATCCGCACCGCGCAAGGGTTGAAGCCGCAGGTGCCGGTGCCCTCCGTGGCCGCACAGCAACTGCCGGTGCAGGCAACGGGCACGCGCCCCTCGCGCGCCCTGCCGTACGAGCTGCACGTCAGCGCCCGTGAAGACGCCACCAACCGTGCCCTGCGCCTGATCTTCAGCAATACCGGCACGGCCGCCGCGGTGTTCCACGTATACGACCGCCTGCACCTGGACCGCGTGCCGCGCCGCTACGCGGTTGAGGCCGGCAAGATGCTCGACGATGCCTGGGACGTCTACACCGCCGACAAAGGCAAGTACGACCTGTGGGTGCTCGGCCCCAACGGCTTCCACCGTGCGTTCTCAGGCGATGTGAGCGCTGTGTCGGCCGCGGGTTCGAGCGCGCCGGAGATCCGCGTGTGCTACGACCTGGCCAACGCCGAGGTCTACGTGACGATGATGAACACCGGCACCACCGGCTGCACCTTCACCGTCAAGCCCAACGCGTATCGCACCGATGGCCCGTGGACGTTCGACATTCCCGCGGGCAAGCAACTCGACCAGCACTGGCCGATCGCGCGCCAGGGCAACTGGTACGACTTCACGGTGACGGTGCCGCAGGGCGGCTTCACGCGGCGCTTTGCCGGCCGTATGGAAACCGGCAAGGACAGCGTGTCCGACCCGGCCATGGGCACCTAAGGCGGTGAACTAAGAACTAGAAAGATCTGCAGGGAGGAGAACGCGGGCGGCCTTCGCAAGGGGGCCGCCCGTTTCTATTTCAGAGCGCGTGTTGATACGGAAACAGCGCTACGTTGAAGCCGCCAAGCACACGCAGATGCGCCCAGTCGAAGCAAGGCCCCGGATCGGTCTTGCGGCCGGGCGCGATGTCCGAATGCCCGGCGATCGCCGCAATCGGATACGCCGCGCAGATTGCCCGCACGAGTGACGCCGTGTTGGCGTACTGCTCGGGCGTGAAGGGCAGATCGTCCGTACCCTCGATCTCGATGCCGATCGAGAAATCGTTGCAGCGCGTACGACCGAAAAAGTCCGACGCGCCGGCATGCCACGCACGCGCGCCACACGGTGCGAACTGCACACACTCGCCCGTGCGACGGACAAAGAAATGCGCCGACACGCGTACACCGCGCAACTGATCGAAGTACGGGTGCGCGTCGCAGTCGAGCGTGTTGGTAAAGAAGTCGAGCACATCGTCCGTGCCGAAATCGGTACTGGACTGCGCAGGCGGCAGGCTGATGTTGTGCAGCACGATCAGGTCGATCGGCATGCCTTCGGGCCGCTCGTCGATGTTGGGTGACGGATGGCGGCGGATGCCTTCCACCCAGCCAGCGGCATCGACGTGCAGGGCGTTCTGCTCAAGCATCGCCGTTCAGGCCGTTGCCCCCGGCTTCACCCAGACCGCCTGCCGTTTCGATGTCGCGCGGGTCACGAATGCCGAGCTGCTGCATGCGATAGCGCAATTGACGGAACGACAGGCCGAGCAGCTTGGCCGCCGCCGTGCGGTTGAAGCCGGTCTGGTCCAGCGCAGCCAGGATCACGCTGCGCTCGACAGATTCCAGATACGCCGGCAAGTCGATCGGCAGTGCCACATTCGGCAGCGCAGGCTCAGCGGGTGCGGCGGCCGGTACCGATTCGGCGGGTCGCGCCATCGGCTGCGGTATGCCCATCGGGCTTGCGATTGGGCTCGACGCCGGCGCGGGCATATAGACCGCATCAGGCCAGCCCGTCACGGGCGGCGGCGTCATCGTGTGACCACCACCCTGCAGACCTTGCGCCGCGGCCTGCGCCTCGCGCGTACGGTGGAACAGCGGCGAGCGCTCGATCTCGGCACCGAGTGCACCCAAGTCATCGACATCGATCGACTCGCCCTCGGAAAACGCGTATGCGCGCTCGAGCAGGTTCTCCAGCTCGCGCACGTTGCCCGGGAACGGGTACGCGCACAACTGCTGCAGCGCCGGACGCGTCAGGCGCTTGGGGCGCGGATCACCATAGCGATTGGCGAGCTGCTCGAGCAGTACGCCAGCCAGCACGGGCACGTCTTCCGCGCGCTCGCGCAGCGTGGGCATACGCAGTTCCAGCACGTTCAGGCGATAGAACAAGTCTTCGCGGAAGCGGCCGGCGGCAACGAGCCGCGCCAGGTTCTGGTGGCTCGCACACACCACACGCACATCGACGGGGTCTTCGCGGCTCTCGCCGATCTTGCGCACGCGGCGCTCCTGCAGCGCGCGCAGCAATTTCACCTGCATGGTCAGCGGCAGGTCGGCCACTTCATCCAACATGAGCGTGCCGCCGTTGGCTGCCTGGAAGAAGCCCTGGCGGTCGCTGTCGGCCCCGGTGAATGCGCCCTTCACGTAGCCGAAAAACTCGGCCTCCATCAGGTTCTCGGGAATCGCCCCGCAGTTGACCGCCACGAACGGCCGCGATGCACGTGCCGAGAGTGCATGGATGGCGCGCGCAGCACGCTCCTTGCCGCTGCCCGATTCCCCGCTGATGACCACGGGCGCCATGCTGCGCGCCAGCCGCATCAGCGAGCGGCGCACCTCCTGCATGGCAGCGGAGTGCCCAGGCAACAGGTCATTGGTGCGCTCGGCCAGGTCGGAACTGCCAGGGTCCGGATCACGCTGCTGGCGGCCCAGCGCGTTGAGCACGAGGCTGCGCAACTGATCGAGCGAGAGCGGCTTGGCGATGTAATCAAACGCGCCGGCCTTGAGCGCTTCTACGGCGTTCTCGGCGCTGCCATACGCGGTAATCACGGCCACCGGTGTGCGATCCGCCGTGGCAGACAGCTGGCGCACGAGTTCGATGCCCAGGCCGTCACCCAGGCGCATATCGGTCAGCACCAGCGCAAAGCGCTGGCGGGACAAGGCCTCGCGCGCTTCGGCCAGACCGCTGGCGAGCACCACGTCGTGCCCCATGCGGCGCAAGGAAATCTCCAACAGCTCGCGCAGGTCGGCTTCGTCATCAACGACGAGAATGGGTTCGCGAACGATGGCGACTTTGGACATGGATCAGCAGAGAGGCGGCCGGCGGTTCATTCCGCTACGGCCAAAGCAGGTTGATCAAACATCAGGGTGATCACGAAGGCGCGGCGCGGCAGCGTCTCACGCGCCTCCATGGTCAACGCTCCGGTGCGATCGAGCAAGGATTCCAGTGCGATGGCGCCGTATCGGATCTGCGCATCGTTGGCGCTGCACAACTCGCGCGCCATGTAGAGCCCCAGGCCAGTGCCTTGCGCGTCATTCGTGAAAAACGGCTCGAACAGGCTGCGTTGCTGCTCGGTGGGCACCTCGGGGCCGTCATTCCAGATCACGAGTTCAGCGTGCGTCTCATCCAGCGCATAGGCGGCCAGCAGGATCGAGCCTGGCACGCGGCGGCAGTAGCGCAACGCGTTGTCGAGCATGTTGCCGACCACCTGCTGCAATTGCGCCGGGTCAAACATCACAGGCTTGTCCAGATCCACCGCCACACGCACGAGATTGGGGTTGATCTCGGTGCCGACGCCTGATGCCCCTGCGGCACCTGCGCGGCGCAGCGCTTCGGCACGCCAGCGCTCCACCACTTCTGGCAGCACCTGCGCGAGTTGCACGCGCACGCGCTCACCGCGCGGCCGGCGCGACAGCATCAGCACATCGGCGACCACCTGATCGAGCCGGCGCACGTTGTCACGGATGATGCGCAGCAGGCGCGTTTCGACGCCGGAGCCCGGGTTGGCGCCTACCGAGCGGGCATGCTCGCCCTCTCCCGGATCATCCAGCAGCTCGGCAGCCTGGCTGATCGCCGCCAGCGGATTGCGGATCTGATGCGCGACGCTCGCCACCAGCCGGCCCATCGAGGCGAGCTTTTCCTGCTGCGCTTGCTCCGCCACACGCTCCCAGCTTTCCACGTGGACCAGCACGGTGTCGTGCAACTCGTGCCGCAGGAAGGCTTCGTCGTCGGCCGACCAGCCTTGCGTTGCCGCTTCGGCCGACTGGTTGCGCAAGCGCGGCATCTCGCCAATCTCACCCGGCAGGCCCAGGCCAATGGAGCTGACGAGGCTATCCATATAGACACTGCGCAGGTTGGCCAAGCTCGGCAGAATGAAGCGCAGGCGCAAGCGGGCATGCAGCGTCCGCCGGCCGCCCGGAGCAACAGGCAGCAGATCAAGGATGCGCGGCGCGTCGTCTTCGCCCGCGGTATCGCCGGCGCTGGGATGGCGGCTCTTGCGGCGCAACCATTGACGCAGCGTTTCGAGCAGCGGGCGCAGGTGCGGCACGTCCTTCAGATCGAACAGCATCGCGCCGCTGTTCACTAAGGCGTTCTGCGGCACACCCAGCAGCATGGCTGCCGCCGGGTTGGCTGCCACCACGCGGCCGTCGGCACGCACCAGCATGACGCCGTCCTGCATGTCATAGACCATCAAGCGGTTGACCAACTGCTGCAGGCGCAACTCGCGCTCGCGCGCCATGGTCAGGCGCTCCTGCGCAATCTGCCGGTGCGACAGGCCATACATCATCGACGCGGCCATCATGTAGACGAGGCCGTACAGCCCCGCCGAAGCCAGCCCCGGCGCGATCACCCCATCGCCCAGCATCTGCAGGAACGGATCGGCCAGCACCACCATCGACGCCACCGCCGCCGTGAACAGCGCGAACAACAGACTGGTGAGCGCGCCGGCAGCCAGCACCGGCATCAGGAAGACCATCGCCACACTGGCCGACAGACGCGACAGCACAGCGTACGCCAGCCCCAGGAACAGCAGATCCAGCACCACATCCAACCGTACGCGGAACTGGAACCGCGAGCGCCACCATCCGGCTGCAGCCAGAATCAACAGGGCCACGGCCAAATACGGCAGCACCAGGCTGAGCAACGCCTCGCTGTTGGGCAGCCCCGCCGTTTCATTGTGCTCACGCGGCACCATGACAAACAGCAGCAGCACCAGCGCCACCGCCGCACGGCTGAAGGCGAAATAGCGCAGCAGGCGCCACTGGAATTCAGGGGGATCCGGCTCCAGCCAGACCGAGCGCAATGCGCGCCAGGCATTCAGGCGTGAGAGCAGCGCGCGAAAGCCAGACCGGGTGGAAATCTTGGGCGCCGCGTCCGGAGCGACGGGCTTGGACTGCATCTCAGGTTGCGAGCGGGACACCTCGGGCATCACGCGCCGCCCCGGTCGGCGTGTTCCGGGCAGCGGTAGCGTCCACCGGGCAGTGCCACCATATTGGTGCGCGGAGCATGCACGCCGCACACATCGCACTGCTCGATCGGCTGGGAAGCGGCACGTTCAGACGCACGCTTGGCGCCGCCTTGTTGCGATGACGCTTGCCCAGGCGCCCCCGACGAACGCGACGGACGCGTCCCCAGGCGGCTCAGCCACCACAAACCGGCGAGCAGCATCAGGATCAGCAGGACAGGACGGGCCATGGAAGTGAAAACGACAGCGAAAGAAAATCGGGAGGAGCCAAGAACGCGCTATACGCGGTGCAGGATGACTTCGAGCACAAAGCGGCTACCCACATAGGCCAGCAGCAGGATCGAGAACGCCGCCATCACCCAGCGCAGCGCCACGCGCCCGCGCCAGCCACGGAAACGGCGGCCAACCAGAATGCCGCCGAACATCATCCACGACAGCACGGCGAACACGTTCTTGTGATCGAACTGGAAGGCGCGGTGGAACAGCTGCTCGGAGAACAGCGCGCCTGAAGCGATGGTCAGCGTCAGCAGCACAAAGCCCGCGCCGATCAGGCGGAACAACAGTTTCTCAAGCGTCAGCAGCGGCGGCAGCAGATCCAGCCAGCGACTGAACCAGTTGGCCTCTGCAGGGCGGTTGATGGTGTGCAGGCGGCGCTCGGCGGCCAGCATCAGGATCGCGTGAAACGCCGCCAGCGTGAACAGCCCGTAGGCGACATTGGCGATGGCGAAGTGCAGCTTGAAGAGCGGGCTGGCCGCATAGCCCAGAATCTGCGTGCCGGGAAACGCCAGCGGCAGCAGGCTACCAACCAGCGCCACGGGAATCACCAGGACGCCCAGACCCGCGAGCGAGAAGAACAGGCTCTCGATCCAGAAGATGCCTACGCCCAGCCACAGCATGGCCGACAGCGCGTAGGCAAAACCGAACACCATCGCACTGGCTGGGAAGATGGTCTCGTGCAACAAGAAGCCATGCGCGGTCAGCGCCGCCAGCAAGGCCCAGCGCCACCAGGCGGGGCCTGCATCGGTGGCGGGGGGCGGTGGCACGAGTACAGCGGCACCCGGCGATTGTCCGCCAGCCGCAATGGCACCGGCAGCGGCCCGGGCTCCAAGCCCGCCACGTCGTGCCCACGCAACCGAAGCGAGGGCGCCATAGAGAAGCGCCGTCAGCGCATACAGTACAATTGCCATTTGCACAGTTTACCGCAGCGCACCCTGGTTTTGGCTGGGGCCCGCCCCCGTCGAAAGCCTCGTCGGGCGGCCACGCGGAACGCACATTCCTAGCCGGTGCGCGCCAAGCGAGCGCCGGCCTCATCTTCACCCCGTCCCCAATTCCGGATCCTCACACTGTCATGCTGGATAACCTGACCCAACGGCTCGCGCGCGTGGTCAAGACCATGCGCGGCGAAGCGCGCCTGACCGAAGCCAACACCGCCGAGATGCTGCGCGAAGTCCGCCTGGCACTGCTCGAGGCCGACGTGGCGCTGCCGGTCGTGCGCGAGTTCATTGCCCGCGTCAAGGAAAAGGCGCTCGGCGAAGAAGTCATCACCAGCCTGTCGCCAGGGCAGGCGCTGGTCGGCATCGTGCAGCGCGAGCTGACCGCCATCATCGGCGGCCAGGAAGCGCTCGAAGGCGCCGGCACCTCCATCATGGGTGGGCGTGCGGCAGAGCTGAACCTCAACGTCACGCCGCCCGCGATCATCCTGATGGCCGGCCTGCAAGGTGCCGGTAAGACCACCACCGTCGGCAAACTGGCCAAGTGGCTCAAAGAGAACAAGAAGAAGAAAGTGCTGACGGTGTCGTGCGACGTGTATCGCCCCGCCGCCATCGCGCAGTTGAAGACCGTCTCCGAACAGGTCGGCGCAGACTTCTTCCCCTCGCAGCCCGACCAGAAGCCGGTGGACATTGCCGCCGCCGCGCTGGACTGGGCCAAGAAGCACTACCACGACGTGCTGATCGTCGATACGGCCGGCCGCCTCGGTATCGACGAGGCGATGATGCAGGAAATCGCCGCGCTACACGCCACGCTCAAGCCGGCCGAAACGCTGTTCGTGGTCGACGCGATGCTCGGCCAGGATGCCGTCAACACTGCCAAGGCCTTCAATGACACCCTGCCGCTGACCGGTGTGGTGCTGACCAAGCTCGACGGTGATGCACGTGGCGGCGCGGCGCTGTCGGTGCGTCACATCACGGGCAAGCCGATCAAGTTCGTGGGTGTGGCCGAAAAGCTCGACGGGCTGGAGCCGTTCTACCCCGACCGCATGGCCCAGCGCATTCTGGGCATGGGCGACATCCTCGCGCTGGTGGAAGAAGCCCAGCGCGGTGTCGACATGGAAGAGGCGCAGAAGCTTGCCGCCAAGATCAAGAAGACCGGCGGCTTCGACCTCGAAGACTTCAAGGCCCAGATCGGCCAGATGAAGAAGATGGGCGGCCTGGGCAGCCTGATGGACAAACTGCCTGCGCAGTTTGCACAGCAGGCCCAGGGCGCCAACATGGACCAGGCCGAAAAGCAGGTCCGCCGCATGGAAGGCATCATCAACGCCATGACGCCGGCCGAGCGCGCCAAGCCCGAACTCATCAAGGCCAGCCGCAAGCGCCGCATTGCTGCGGGTGCCGGCGTGCAGGTGCAGGAAGTCAACCGCCTGCTCAACCAGTTCGACCAGATGCAAGGCATGATGAAGAAGCTCAAGGGCGGCGGCATGATGAAGATGATGCGCGCCATGGGCGGCATGAAAGGCGGCATGAAGGGCCTGCTCGGCCGCTGAGCCGGCCACCCTGCCCCCGATCCGATCGACTTAATTTGTTTCACTGACTGACACGATGCTGAGCGCAGAACAGGCCCGCGAACTCTGGGCCAACTCCGAAGAAATCGTCAGCGAAGACGCCGTGCGCGGCTCGCTGGACCGCATGGCCACCGAGATCACCGAGAAGATCGGCGACACCTTCCCGATGGTGTTGTCCGTGATGGGCGGTGCGGCCGTCTTCACCGGGATGCTGTTGCCCAAGCTGGCGTTCCCGCTGGAGTTCGACTACATCCACCTGTCGCGCTACAACAACCAGACCGTGGGTAGCAAAGAGATGCAGTGGCGCGTGGCGCCGCGCGAGTCGGTCAAGGGCCGCACGGTGCTGGTGCTCGACGACATCCTCGACGAAGGCGAAACGATGGCGGCCATCCGCTCACGCATCATCGACATGGGTGCCGCCGAGTTCTACTCCGCCGTGCTGTGCGAGAAGACGCTCGCCAAGGACAAGCCGCTGTACCCGGATTTCTGCGGCTTCAACGTGCCCGACCGCTACGTGTTTGGCTGCGGCATGGACGCCAAGGGCTACTGGCGTAACCTGCCGACCATCCGGGCGCTGAAGAACGTCTGACGCAGCGGACGAACCAACAAAAAAGGGCGACTCGACGGTTGCCCTTTTTTGTTGCCCGGGATTCTCTCAACCCCTCTGGGGAATGGCTTGTTGACTCGGCGTAGCTCACGCTCCGCGACGATACGGCCGCTCGCGCAGCCACTTGGTGGCGATCCACTTCTCACCCCGCTCGACCGGCAGACCGGCGTGCAGCGTGTCCTCATCCAGCGTGCCGTCGGGGCGCTTGTAGACGAAGAAGACCGCATTGCCTTTGACCGGCGCCACCTCCAGACCCAGCTTCGGAAAGCCCGTCGCACCGCCTGCCTGCACACTGTTCAGGTAGATGACGAGCGTTGCCACGCGCTGGCCGCCCACTTCGAGCTGACGCGCCTCGCCGCTGCGGCCGGGGTTGAAGAAATCAAAGTGCGGCTGATATTCGCCGCCGGGCTGGTAGTGCAGCACCTGGAAGCCTTCGCCGTGTTCGACTGGCACGCCGGTGGCCTGGGCGATGCGCGCCTCGATCTTGGCGATGAGCGCATGCTCGCCCACTTGGAACATCGCGCCTTCGCTGGTGCGCGCAGAGATCAGGTTCTCCTCCCCCGTATCCGGGTTCACCACGGGCGAGCGCTTCAGGCGGTTGTGCCCCAGCGCGATGAGCTGATCGCATTCCTCATCCGACAGGAAGTGCTGGAACAGCACGATGCGCGGCGTCTCCAGCGCAAACAGGATGGGGATGTCGCCATCGGCGGTGCGCACGGCGTTGCTGTTCTCCATACCCCCGTCGGCAGCTTGCGCAGATTGGGCAGCGGGCGCTGGCACGGGTGCCACGGCGGGCGCGGGCGGGCGTTTGGCAAGCGCCTCATCCACCACGCGGCGCGCGAAGGCGCGGTCGTAGCCGGACTGCACCATCGAGGCGACCAGCGAATCAGCCTCGAAGCCTTCTGCCACGTGACGCTGCAGCCAGTCGTGCAGCGCGTCGGACATGGTGGCGTACGGTTGGGTGGTAGACATGCGGAGTGACGTGGATGCGGCGAACGAAAAAGATGGCCTTATTGTAGGCCGACCACCATGCAACAGCCGGTCAGGACCCGCCCGCCGAACCTGCTGCAATACGCAACGGTGAGAACGGATTGCGCGCCGGCACATCCGGCAGCGCCTTGGCGCGCGGCGGCGGTGCTTCGGCCGGCACGGGTGCCGATACGGTCAGCGCACTCGACTCCTGGTACTGCCAGCGCTTCCAGGCCGCCAGCACCGCATTCGGATACTGCGGCTGGCCTCGGCTGCCGTTGTAGCGGCCCAGTGCCAGATAAAGATTGCCGCCTTCGATGTCGAGGTAATGACGCAGGATCGTACAGCCGTACCGCAGGTTGCTCTGCAGGTGGAACAGCTTGCGTGCGTCGTTGTCGCCAATGCTGCGTGTCCAGAACGGCATCACCTGCATCAGGCCCATCGCGCCTGCGCTGCTCATGGCGTACTTGCGAAAACCCGACTCCACCTGGATCAGCCCCAGCACCAGCGCCGGGTCCAGCCCAGCACGCTTGGCCTCGTAATACGCGGTTTCGATCAGCTCAACGCGTACCGACGCCTGCGGAATCTTGCCCGACATACGCACCGACATCTCGGCCAGCCAGCGCAGATAGCCAAGCTGCTCCTCATTGCTGGCGAACACCGGACGCAGCGGACGGCTGTCGGCCACGGCGGCAGACAGCGCGCTGCGCACCGAATCCGCCAGATACTCCTCTTTCTGGGCACCCGCCCACGCCGCCTGTGTGCCCGCGAGCAACGCCCCTGCGCACAGCACAGCAGCGATCGAGCGGGCAGACAGGAAGCGGCGCATGCGGGTCAGCTCCATTACTGCGCGAGACGCGCCTTCAGCGTGGCCAGCACATCGGCCGGTGCCACTGCGGTGGCGGCTTCGTCGCGGCGGCCCTGGAACTCCAGCTTGCCTTCCTTCAGGCCGCGGTCGCCCACCACCACGCGGAACGGCACACCAATCAGTTCCCAATCGGCGAACATCGCGCCCGGGCGCTCGCCGCGGTCATCCAGCATCACGTCGATGCCGGCGGCGACCAACTCGGCGTGCAGGCGATCGGCTTCCTCGCGCACGGCGTCGGAGCGGTCGTAACCGACCGGGCAGATCACCACCTGGAACGGCGCGATCGAGGCGGGCCAGATGATCCCGCGTGCATCGTAGTTCTGCTCGATGGCTGCACCCAGGATGCGGGTGATGCCGATGCCGTAGCAGCCCATCACCATCGGCTGGGTCTTGCCGTTTTCGTCGAGGAACGTGGCGTTCATCGCCTCCGAATACTTCGTGCCCAGCATGAACACGTGACCGACTTCGATGCCGCGGCAGATCGCCAGCGTACCCTTGCCGTCCGGCGAGGCGTCACCTTCCACCACGTTGCGCAGGTCATGGACCTCGGGCTCGGGCAGATCGCGGCCCCAGTTGGCACCAGTGAAGTGGCAGTCCTCTTCGTTGGCGCCGACGACAAAGTCACTCATGGCCGCCGCCGTACGGTCAGCCACCACCTTGACCGGCAGCTTCGTGCCGATCGGGCCGAGGTAGCCGGGGCGCGTGCCGAAGACGCGCAGGATTTCGCCTTCGGTGGCGAAGCGGAAGTCGGCAAGGCCAGGCACCTTCGATGCCTTGACCTCATTGAGTTCATGATCGCCGCGCAGCAGCAGCAGCCAGATCTGGGGCTCGCCGCCCTCAACGTCGGTGGCCAGCACGATCGACTTGATCGTGCGCTGCAGAGCAATGCCCAGTTGCTCAGCCACGGCCTCGCACTTGGCACGGCCCGGCGTGTGCGTCTTGGTGAGCGCCTCGGTGGCGGCACCGCGCGGCGTGGCGGGCGCGACAGCCTCGGCGGCCTCGATGTTGGCGGCGTAGTCCGAATTCGGGCAGTAGACGATGGCGTCTTCGCCCGTATCGGCGATCACGTGGAATTCATGCGAGCCCGACCCGCCAATAGCGCCGTTGTCGGCCGCCACCGCGCGGAATTGCAGGCCGAAGCGCTGGAAGATGCGCGTGTAGGCGTCGTACATCTTCTGGTACGAGACCTTCAGGCCCTCTGCGTCGCGGTCGAAGGAGTACGCGTCCTTCATGGTGAATTCGCGGCCACGCATGATGCCGAAGCGCGGACGGCGCTCGTCGCGGAACTTGGTCTGGATCTGGTAGAAATTGACCGGCAGTTGCTTGTACGAGCGGATCTCGGTACGGGCGATATCGGTCACCACCTCTTCCGACGTCGGCTGGACGACAAAGTCACGCTCGTGGCGATCCTTGAAGCGCAGCAGCTCGTCGCCCATCTTGTCCCAGCGGCCGGTCTCCTGCCACAGCTCACCCGGCTGCACCACTGGCATCAGCACTTCCACCGCACCGGCGGCGTTCATTTCTTCGCGCACGATCTGCTCGACCTTGCGGATCACGCGCAGACCCACGGGCATATACGTATAGAGGCCCGCGCCGAGCTTCTTGATCATGCCGGCACGCATCATCAACTTGTGCGACACGATCTCCGCGTCGGCGGGCGCTTCCTTGAGCGTGGAAATGAAGAACTGGGACGCTTTCATGCGACTGACAATAAGGGATGGCGCGGCCATGCAAAGCCGCGAGGACAAGGGCAAAAGCCACCGGAATCAAGGGATACGGCGAGACGCCAGACGCACATCCGAGTGCGAGGCGCTCCTCCCCCAGGAGGCGCGAGTGAGCGGCAACATTGCGGCATCCGGCCATCAGGACACAGAAGGACGATGCACCGCTCTATAATCGGCGTAATTCTAAAGTATTCGAGGTGCAGTCATGCTCGATCGTGAAGGCTTTCGCCCGAACGTCGGCATCATCCTCATCAACGCAAGAAACGAGGTGTTCTGGGGCAAGCGCATTGGCGAGCACTCCTGGCAGTTTCCGCAAGGCGGCATCAAGTACGGCGAAACGCCCGAACAAGCGATGTTCCGCGAACTGCACGAAGAAGTCGGCCTGTTGCCAGAACACGTCCGGATCGTCGGTCGCACGCGCGACTGGCTGCGGTATGAGGTGCCGGACAAGTTCATCCGCCGCGAAATTCGCGGCCATTACCGGGGCCAGAAACAGATCTGGTTCCTGCTGCGCATGGTCGGTCGCGACTGCGACATCCAACTGCGCGCCACCGAGCATCCGGAGTTCGATGCTTGGCGGTGGAGCCAGTACTGGGTGCCGCTGGAAGCCGTGATCGAGTTCAAGCGCGAGGTGTATCAGCTGGCGTTGTCGGAGCTCTCGCGCTTCGTGCAGCGGCAGAATCGCGCGCCGCTGTCTCCGTATGGACGCGGCGGGCAGCACCGCGACCACCGGGCAGACAATCGCGGGGGCAACGAAGGCCGCGACAACCGCCCCGGCGGACAGAATGCGCGCGGCCCACGCCCTCAAGCGGTGATGACGGTGACCACCACGACGGTCATCGTCGAGACGGTGACAACGTCGGAACCCGCCTCATCCTCCAACCCTGACGACACACGTCCCAAGGACAACTCGTGAATGTGAAGACGACGACACGTGGAGCGCACCGCGCTCTCGTGCCGCTCGCGCTGGCGACTGCGCTGGCGCTGACGGCATGTGGCCACGCCCCTACCGGCAACATCGAAGACAAGCTGTTGATGGACCCGTTCAACGACAAGCCCTTCAAGGAAGATGCCGTCACCTTCCCCGCCCCGCCGGTCGACCGTGATGCCGTACCGTTCGATGTGGGTGGCCGCAGTGAATCGCCGCTGCGCTTTGCCATCGATCCGAAATCGGTCTCCATCGGCAAGGACAACGTGGTGCGCTACACCGTGCTGATCACCAGCAAGACTGGCGCGCGCAACGTCAACTACGAAGGCCTGCGCTGCGACACCGCCGAGCGCCGCATCTATGCCACGCTGCGCAACGACACCAACCAGTGGATCGGCAACCGCGCCGTCGACATGAACGAAACCGCGAATGCGGAATCCGCCAGCATGAACGCCTACAAGCCTGCCACCGATTGGCAGCGCGTTGGCAGCGGCGGCCCGACGGACTATGCCTCGGCGCTGATGCGCTCGTACTTCTGTGACGTGCGGTCCGTGGCTGGGGATGGAAAACCTGCGACGCTGGTGCGCCGGCTGAAGGATTCGGGAAGAGGGTTTACCGGGCCGTAAGAAATAACGGCTTGTTCAGAGGGGATGAGGGGATGACCGTTGGGTTCATCCCCTTATTTTTTTGCTGGCGCCGATCGCGCCCAGATGGCTCAAGTCGGCAGTCAGAGCAGTACCAGGTTGTCCCGGTGCACCAGCTCAGCGGCGCTGACGTAGCCCAGCACAGCTTCAATCTCCGAAGACGCCTTGCGCGCAATCAGCCGCGCCTCCGCCGACGAGTAGTTCGTCAGCCCACGAGCCACCTCGCGCCCGGCCGCGTCCACGCAGGAGATCACCTCCCCGCGCGCGAACTCGCCCTGCACTTCGGTCACGCCGATCGGCAACAACGATTTGCCGCCGGCGGTGAGCTTGTCCACCGCGCCGGCATCCAGCACGACACGACCGCGCAATTGCAGGTGGTCGATCATCCACTGCTTGCGGGCGGCCATGCGCCCGGTCTGTGCGCGCAGTTGCGTGCCGATGGCCTCGCCATTTGCCAAGCGCGCCAGCACGTCGGCCTCTCGGCCAGAAGCGATGATGGTGTGCGCCCCCGATTTGGCCGCGCGCTTGGCCGCCAGAATCTTGGTCAGCATGCCACCCTTGCCAATGCTGGAGCCTGCGCCACCGGCCATCTGTTCCAGGTCAGGCATGCCGGCTTGCGCCTCGTCGACGAAGCGCGCATCCGGGTCCTTACGCGGGTCGGCCGTGTACAGGCCGCGCTGGTCGGTCAGGATGATCAGCGCATCGCCTTCGATCAGGTTGGTGACAAGCGCACCCAGCGTATCGTTGTCGCCGAATTTGATCTCATCGGTGACGACGGTGTCGTTCTCGTTGATGATCGGCACCACACCCAGGCTCAGCAGCGTGAGTAGCGTGGAACGGGCATTGAGATAGCGCTCGCGGTCGGCCAGGTCACCATGCGTGAGCAGCACCTGCGCGGTGCGGATGCCGTGCCGCGCGAACTCGGACTCATAGACCTGCGCCAGCCCCATCTGTCCGACGGCAGCGGCGGCCTGCAGTTCATGGATTTCCTTCGGGCGCTTGCTCCAGCCCAAGCGCTGCATGCCCTCGGCGATGGCACCGGAGCTGACCAGCACGACCTCTTTGCCAGCCGCACGCAGTGCAGCGATCTGCGCCGCCCAGCGGGCGATGGCAGATTGGTCCAGACCGCGACCATCGTTGGTGACCAGGCTGGAACCGACCTTGACGACAAGGCGGCGCGCATCGGCAATCAGCGAACGCAAGGCCATGGTGGGCGAGTCTCCGAAGGATGTTGGTGTTGTGTGTCTTATGCGTTGGCGCTGTCGTCGCCGCTGTCATGACTGACGTTGTGCAGCGTCGGGTCCAGACGTTGATCCGGCGCGGCGGCCGCCGCATCCTCTTCGGCGCGCAGCTCGTCGAGGTAATCCTGAATCGCGTGAACCAATGCCTGCGTGCCGTCGTGCGTGAGCGCAGAAATGCGGTGCACTGGGCCCTTCCACTTGAAGCGCTTCACGAAGTCCTTCACGCGGGCTTCGCGCTCGTCCTCGGGCACCATGTCCAACTTGTTGAGCACCAGCCAGCGCGGCTTGTCGTACAGCTCGGCGTCGTATTTCTTCAGCTCGCCGACGATAGCCTTGGCCTCAGCCACCGGGTCGACGCTCTCGTCGAACGGGGCGAGATCCACCACGTGCAGCAGCACACGCGTGCGTTGCAGGTGGCGCAAGAACTGGTGACCCAGACCCGCGCCTTCGGCAGCGCCTTCGATCAGGCCAGGGATGTCCGCCACCACAAACGACTTCGACGGCCCCGCGCGCACGACACCCAGGTTCGGGTGCAGCGTCGTGAACGGGTAGTCGGCAATCTTCGGGCGCGCGTTGGAGATGGCGGTGATCAGCGTCGACTTGCCGGCGTTGGGCATGCCGAGCAGGCCCACATCGGCCAGCACCTTCAGTTCCAGACGCAGGTTGCGGCGCTCGCCGGCCTTGCCGTCGGTCTTCTGGCGCGGTGCGCGGTTGGTACTCGACTTGAAGTGGATGTTGCCCCAGCCACCCTCCCCGCCCTGCGCCAGGCACAGGCGCTGGCCGTCGAGCGTCAGGTCGGCAATCAACTCTTCCGTGTCAGCGTCGTAAATGGCGGTGCCGACCGGCATGCGCAGGGTGATGTCCTCGCCGGCGGCACCGTAACAATCGGCACCGCGGCCGTTTTCGCCGTTGCGCGCAAGGTGCTTTTTGGCAAAGCGGTAGTCGATCAGCGTGTTGATATTGCGATCAGCGACAGCCCACACGCTGCCGCCACGCCCGCCGTCGCCGCCGTCCGGGCCGCCGAACGGGACGAATTTCTCGCGGCGCATCGAGGCGCTGCCGTTGCCGCCATCACCAGCGATCACTTCAATCCGGGCTTCGTCGATGAACTTCATGGAGGTCTCCGCCCGTGCGGCATGCGCACGGCAGGTAAAAGAATCGGCGCTGCTGCGCCAGCACTAACAGAATGCACCTGGAACATCGTACTGCCCAGGATCAGGCGTCGCGTTTTGTTAGCGTCAGAAACGAAAAAGCCCCGCACGGGTGCGGGGCCTTTGGACTACAAGGCTGAATCAGGCCGCCGGAACAACGTCGACGAACTGCTTCTTGCCTTCGCCGCGGTTGGCGAACTTCACGTGGCCATCGACCAGCGCGAAGAGGGTGTGGTCCTTGCCCATGCCCACGTTCACGCCAGCGTGCGTGCGGGTGCCGCGTTGGCGAACGATGATGCCGCCAGCGTTGATGGCTTGGCCACCGTACACCTTAACGCCCAGGCGCTTCGACTCGGAATCGCGGCCGTTCCGTGTGGAACCGCCGCCTTTTTTCTGTGCCATGACTGAACTCCTATCCGGTTACGTAGACGATGCAGCCTTAGGCCACGATCGAGTCGATACGCAACTCGGTGTAATTTTGACGATGCCCTTGGCGCTTTTGATAGTGCTTACGACGGCGCATCTTGAAGATGTGCACTTTGTCGTGACGACCGTGGGAGATGACGGTGGCTTTGACGGCAGCACCGCTCACCAGAGGCGCGCCAACCTTGAGTTGGTCGCCAGCGCCCACTGCGAGCACCTGGTCAAGCGTGATTTCTGCGCCAACGTCCGCCGGTATCTGTTCTACTTTCAGTTTTTCGCCAGCAGCAACCTTGTATTGCTTACCGCCGGTTTTTACGACCGCGTACATTGTCGGACCTCGATAAAAGAACGTTAATTCTTGAACTAAACGTGACTCTCGCGCCACTTGCAATCCGCGTAGGCGAAAAGCGGACACAGAGAACTCGCAACTATACAAGAAAAACCCAAGCAAATCAAAGACTAATCGCGTGTTGCCCGCGCAACGGCCTGCCATGCCACCTGGCTGTCGCGGCACTGCCGGGGCAAGTCACCTGCTTGCTCTATAATCTTGCGGTTTTTGCGCTGCATCGAGCGCGCGCAAGCAAACCATCCGTCACACCGCCTTCCGCCGGAATTCGCCTTGACCCAGACCTCCGCCTCCGTCCTGCTCGCCCCCGTCGCTGAAGACATGCGCGCCGTCGATGCCGTGATCCGCCGCCGCCTCGGCTCGGAGGTGGTACTGATCAACCAGATCGGCGAATACATCATCAGCGCTGGCGGCAAGCGCCTGCGCCCGGTGATCCTGCTGCTGGTGGCGAATGCGCTGGGCTACCAGGGGGAGTATCACCACAAGTTGGCCGCCGTGGTCGAGTTCATCCACACCGCCACACTGCTGCACGACGACGTGGTCGATGAATCCGACCTGCGCCGCGGCCGCAAGACCGCCAACGCCGTGTTCGGCAATGCCGCCAGCGTGCTGGTGGGCGACTTCCTGTATTCGCGCGCCTTCCAGATGATGGTGCAGGCCGACAGCATGCGCATCATGCAAATCCTGGCCGACGCCACCAACATCATCTCCGAGGGCGAGGTCCTGCAGTTGCTGAACATGCACGACCCCGACGTGACGGAAGAGCGCTACCTGCAGGTGATCCGCTACAAGACCGCCAAGCTGTTCGAGGCTGCCGCGCAGATCGGCGCGGTGCTCTCGGGCGCGGATGCCGCCACCGAAGAGGCCGCCGCTGAATACGGCCGCCGCATCGGCACAGCCTTCCAGATCGTCGACGACCTGCTCGACTACACCGCCACCGCTGACCAGATGGGCAAGAACGCCGGCGACGACCTGCGCGAAGGCAAGCCGACGCTGCCGCTCATCTACCTGCTGCGCAACGGTACGGAAGAACAACGTGCCCTGGTGCGCCAGGCGATCGAGCAAGGCGGCACCGAGCATTTCGACGCGATCTTCGCGGCCATTCAAGCGTCAGGCGCGCTGGAATACACGCGTCAGGCCGCTGAGCGCGAGGCTGCTGCTGCCGAGACGGCAGCAAATGCATTACCCCCTTCCCTTTTCCGTCAGACGCTGATAGACTTGTGTGCTTTCTCGCTGCAACGTCAGTCCTGACGCAACAATGAGATTTCGGGGTGTAGCTTAGCCTGGTAGAGCGCTACGTTCGGGACGTAGAGGCCGGAGGTTCGAATCCTCTCACCCCGACCAGATTATGAAAGCCGAATCAACTGCATGTTGATTCGGCTTTTTCGTTTGTGCGCAATTTCTAGAGTCGCCTCCGACGCAAGCCGAGCCGACATGGGTACATCTGCCGCAAACCCCCTCTGCTATAGTGGGCCCCTCGCCGCTCACCCTCCCCCACCTTGGACTCTTGGCCGCTCTGGGCACAAATCGGCGCCGTCGCGCTGCTGCTGTGCTGCTCCGCCTTCTTCTCGATTTCCGAAACCGCGATGATGGCGCTCAACCGCCATCGCCTGCGTCATCTCGCCAAGTCCAACGTCTCGGGCGCGCGCAATACACAGCAATTGCTCGGCCAGACCGATAAGCTGCTCTCTTTCATCCTGATCGGAAACAGCCTGATCAATACCGCCGTGCCGGTGCTGATCACCACCCTTGCCATCCACTACTTCGGCAATAGCGGGACGACGCTGTCCATCGCCACGGCAGTGGTCGCTTTCCTCATCATCATCTTCTGCGAGATCGCGCCCAAGATCGTCGGGGCAACGTATCCGGAGCGTATTGCGTTTCCGGCAAGCTTCGTCATCGCACCGCTGCTGAAGATCACGATGCCGCTGGTGGCCGTGGTCAACGCCTTCGCCATGGGGGTGTTGCGCCTGGCACGCATCAACACGAAAGCCGCGCCGGAGCAACGGATGTCGACCGAGGAGCTGCGCACCCTAGTGCTGGAATCGGGCAACTTCATCCCCCACAAGCACCGCAGCATCCTGCTCAACCTGTTCGACCTCGACGCCATCACTGTGGATGACGTGATGACGCCGCGCGCCCGCGTCGAGTCACTCGACCTGTCGCGCCCGATTGACGAGGTGATCCAGCAGCTCGAGACCTGCTATCACAACAAGCTGCCCGTGTTCGAGCAGGACAGCGACCAGGTGATCGGCATCCTGCATGTGCGCAAGGTGCTGTCGCTGCTGGGCGACACCGAGCTCACGCATGACGACTTCCGTGCACTGCTGGCGCAGCCGTATTTCGTGCCGAGCGGCACGCCCGTGTTTCGGCAGCTACAGTACTTTCAGGAAAATCGCCGCCGCATCGGCCTGATCGTCAACGAGTACGGCGACATGCTGGGGCTGGTCACGCTGGAAGACATCATCGAAGAGATGATCGGCGAGTTCACCACCACGCTGCCGAGCGCCGGCAAGCAAGCCTGGGACGCCGAAGGCGCCTATCTTGCTGACGCGGGCATGTCGCTGCGCGACTTGAACCGGCGCCTGGGCCTGAACCTGCCGACCGACGGCCCGAAGACGCTCAACGGACTGGTCCTGGAAGTGCTGGAGGAGATTCCCGAGGCGACGGTCAGCGTGAAGATTGCCGGGTGCGTCATGGATATCGTGCAGATGGACAGCCAATCGATCCGCACTGTGCGCCTGCACCGGCCAGTGGCGTCCAAGCGTAGCTGAGACCACTCGCAAGACAGAAACCGGGTCGAATACTTCAGCCCGGGCGGTTTTCTGCCGATGTGGCACAAATGCAAGCTGCGCGCTGATGTGCGCTTTACAAATCCAGGGGCGGTCGGCAAACTGCCCCGGTTCCGGGCACCACCCCCCACGAATGGGTGGGGTACCGGCTGCAAACATAGAACACACTCGCCTTGGGGGGCGGGCGCACCCTCTCGGCGGTGGGGCTGGGTGTGCGCTGAAATGGTCGGCTGCAGCCTGACAGACTGGACTCATGACACTCGGACTCGCTCTAGCACAGAGCCGGCGGATCGCGCCGACGCTACTCACCCAGTTGGAACAGAGCGCGCGCGAGAAGCGCACGCAGCTGATCGACGAACTGGTTGGCAGCGGGATCATGAGCGCGCACGACCTGGCCGTGTTCGTAGCGGGCAAGTACCAGATGCCACTGCTGGACCTGGCCCAGTACAAGCTCGACACCGTGCCGGCCGTGCTCACGGCCAACAAGCACTTCGCGCAACTGCGCCTGCTGCCGTTGGGCCGCCGCGATAACCGCCTAATCCTGGCCACGTCCGACCCGAGCGATCCGAAGCCGATCGAAGAGCTTCGCCAGAAAATGAACGTGGCCATCGAAACGGTCATCGTCGAGCACGATAAGCTGGTGCGCCAACTGAGCCTTGCCAACGAGGCGCCGGCCGAGATCAAGTCGCTTTTCCCCATGCAGGAAGCGAAGCAGATCGAGTACGACCCGGGGGCTGCCGCCGCAACGCGCCGCACCACAGCAGACGGCATCGACGATGCTCCCGTGGTGCGCTTCCTGCAGAAACTCTTTACCGAAGCCCTGCTGCGCGGCGCGTCGGACTTGCACTTCGAGCCGTTTGAAACGTTTTACCGCGTGCGTTTTCGCATCGACGGCATCCTGGCCCAGGTCGCGCAGCCGCCGCTGGATATCCGCGACAAAATCGCCACCCGCATCAAGGTGCTCTCGCGCCTGGACATCTCGGAAAAACGCGTGCCGCAGGACGGCCGCATGAAGCTGCTCATCACCGTCCCGAAAGACCGCAAGGATAAGGACAACAAGGAGACGATCGAGCGCGCCATCGACTTCCGGGTGTCGACACTGCCAACGCTGTTCGGCGAGAAGATCGTGATCCGGATTCTGGAATCGTCCACCGAGCGGCTCGACATCGACCAGCTCGGCTACGAGCCCGAGCAGAAGCAGTTGCTGCTGGATGTAATCAAGCGCCCTTACGGCATGGTGCTGGTGACGGGGCCGACGGGCTCAGGCAAGACGGTGTCGCTGTATACGTTCCTGAACAAGCTGAACCAGGGCGACATCAACATTTCCACGGCCGAAGACCCGGCGGAAATCCAGTTGCCCGGCATCAACCAAGTCAATGTGAACGACAAGGCTGGGCTGACCTTTGCGGCGGCGCTGAAATCGTTCCTGCGGCAGGATCCGGACATCATCATGGTGGGCGAAATCCGGGATCTGGAAACGGCCGACATCTCGATCAAGGCCGCGCAGACTGGCCACTTGGTGTTCTCCACGCTGCACACCAACGATGCGCCAACCACGCTGACCCGCCTGATGAACATGGGCGTGGCGCCGTTCAACATTGCATCGTCGGTGCTGATGATCACGGCGCAGCGCCTGGGGCGCCGGCTGTGCAAAGATTGCAAGAAGCCCGGTCCACTGCCCAGGGAAACGCTGCTCGACGCCGGCTTTACCGAGGCGGACCTCGACGGTTCCTGGCAACCGTACCATCCGGTCGGCTGTGAGACCTGCAATGGCAGCGGCTACAAGGGCCGGGTCGGCATCTATCAGGTCATGCCGATCACCGAGGCGATCCAAGAGATCATCCTGACGCATGGCACAGCGCTGCAGATCGCCGAACAGGCGCGCAAGGATGGCGTGCTGTCGCTGCGCGAATCGGGCCTGAGGAAAGTGAAGCAGGGGCTGACTTCCCTCGAGGAAGTGCTGGCCACGACGAACCAATAACCTTCTCGATCAATCGTTCCCATACCGGGGGGTAGGAACCAACCATGGCCACACGAGCACCTGCCGCAAACCGCGCGGCCGCCGCGCCGGCACGCAAGACCGCCAAGACGAAGGCACCCACGCAGTACATCTTCGAGTGGGAAGGCAAGGATCGCAAAGGCAAGATCTTCAAGGGCGAGATGCGCGCCGAGAGCATCACCGAGGTGAATGCCGTCCTGCGCAAGCAGGGCCTGTCGATCACCAAATCCAAGCGCCGCCGTGCCGCCCGCGGCAAGAAGATCACGCCGAAGGATGTGGCGTACTTCACGCGCCAGCTCTCGACCATGCTGAAGGCCGGTGTGCCACTACTGCAATCCATCGACATCATCGCGAAGGGCCACGCCAACCCGAACTTCACGCAGTTGCTGACGGAAATCCGCGTCGACATCGAGTCGGGTAGCAGCATGGCGGCCGCGTTCCGTCGTCATCCGAAGTACTTCGACACGCTGTACTGCAACTTGATCGATGCCGGTGAACAGGGGGGTATTCTCGATGCCCTGCTCGAGCGCCTCTCCATGTACATGGAAAAGTCGCTTGCGCTGAAGGCACAGATCAAGTCGGCCATGATCTACCCGATCTCGGTGCTGACGGTGGCATTTGCAGTCACCGTGGTCTTGATGATCTTCGTGGTGCCCTCGTTCAAAGGCGTGTTCTCCAGCTTCGGCGCCGACCTGCCGGCCCCAACGCTGTTCGTCATCGCAATCTCGGACTTCTTCGTGAAGTGGTGGATACCGATCGTACTCGGCCCAGTCATCGGCATTGCGCTTTTCACGCGCGCGTTCAAACGGTCTGAGAACGTTCAGCGCTCCACGCATCGCTTCATTCTGAAAATACCCATCTTCGGCGACATCATCCGCAAGGCAACCACCGCGCGCTGGACACGCACGCTAGCTACCATGTTCGCCGCGGGCACGCCGTTGGTGGAATCGATGGACTCCGTGGCTGGCGCTGCTGGCAACTGGATCTATCACGATGCCACCCTGGAGATCCAACAGGCGGTACGCATCGGTACCAGCCTGACCAACGCCATGCAGGCCACGCACGTCTTCGACAACATGGTGCTGCAGATGACGCAGATCGGTGAAGAATCCGGCGCACTGGACAACATGCTGCTCAAGGTGGCGGAATTCTATGAGCGCGAAGTGGATGAGGCTGTCGCCAACATTTCTACGCTGATCGAGCCCGTTATCATCGTTTTCCTCGGCGTACTAATTGGCGGCATGGTGGTAGCGATGTATCTGCCCATCTTCAAGCTCGGTACGGTGGTCTAACGCAATGCATGATGTCTTTGTCATCCCCACGCTGGAGCAACTGCCGGCGTGGTTTGTAACCGGGATAGGCGGGCTGGTTGGCCTGCTCGTCGGCAGCTTTCTCAACGTGGTGATCCACCGGCTGCCCCGCATGATCGAGCGCGAGGAAGCCAACTACATCGCCGAGCTGCGCGAGGAACCGCTCCCGCATCCTGACGCGTACAACTTGGTCGTGCCACGCTCGGCCTGCCCGTCTTGCGGTCACCAGATCAAGGCCGTTGAAAACATCCCCGTGGTGAGCTGGCTGGCGCTGCGCGGGCGATGCAGCGCCTGCAAGACGCCGATCTCATGGCGCTATCCTGCGGTTGAGCTGGCCACCGGCCTGCTCACGGGAGCCTGCTTCTGGCACTTTGGGCCGACCTGGGTGGCGGTGGCCTCGGCCGTGCTGCTGTGGTTCTTGGTGGCCGGCACCATGATCGACGCCGACACCCAACTGCTGCCGGACGCCGTCACCCAGCCGCTGTTGTGGCTCGGACTGGGCGTGAACCTGTTCAGCATGTTCGCGCACCTGCACGACGCAGTGATCGGCGCAATGGCCGGTTACCTCTTCCTGTGGTCGATCTACTGGGCCTACAAGCTGCTGCGCGGCCGCGAGGGCATGGGCTATGGCGATTTCAAGCTGATGGCCGCACTAGGCGCGTGGTTCGGCTGGCAGGCGCTGCCGCTGCTCGTGCTGCTGTCTTCGGTGGTGGGGCTGGTCTTCGGGCTGTTTCGCATGGCACGCGGCATCAGCAGCGAAACGCCCTTCTCATTCGGGCCATTCATCGCAGGTGCCGGCGTGATCGCCTTGCTGGCTGGCCCGCAGTTGGTCATGCTGACGGGGCTCGGGCCCCTGCTGGCACCGTAACGGCACCATCAACATGCGCGTGATCGGCCTGACAGGCGGCATCGGCAGCGGCAAGAGCTACGTGGCAGACCGCCTGGCCGAGCGCGGTGCCGTCATCGTCGACACCGATGCCATCGCCCACGAGATCAGCGCGCCGGGCGGAGCTGCCATTCCCCAACTGGTTGCAGCCTTCGGCCCCGGCATCTTGCGTGCCGACGGTGCCATGGACCGCGACGCCATGCGCGCCCTCGCCTTCTCCGATGCAACAGCCAAGACGCGGCTCGAGCAGATCACGCATCCGCTGATCCGGGAGATCGCCCTGTCACGTGGCGCAGCTGCGCAGGCATCGGAGGCCCATCCGTACCTCGTCTACGTCGTTCCGTTGCTGGTGGAATCGCTGGCAGGGCATCACAGCTGGCGCACGCTGGTCGACCGCATCCTGGTGGTCGATTGCCCGGTCGAAACCCAGATTGACCGCGTGATCGCCCGCAATGGCCTGCCGCGTGCGCAGGTCGAAGCCATCATTGCCCGCCAGGCCTCCCGCGAAGCCCGCTTGGCTGCCGCCGACGACGTGATCGACAACAGCGGCACGCTGGCCGACCTCCTTGCGCAGATCGACCGACTGGACCAGGCCTGGCGGACGAGCTGAAACCATCTGAAAGGCGGCAGAACGGGGCCTTGTGGCCCCTTTGCATTGTGATGCGCGAGGGTCTCGCATAGAATGCGGGCAGATCGAAGCCAAACGGGCTTCGTGCCAGCCAAATCGGGCACCCAAGTTTTGATCCTGTACGAATATCCCTTCAACGAACGCATTCGGACGCTGCTGCGGCTCGAAGATCTGTTCGAGCGGCTGGATTTCTTTCTCGTGCAGGAACACCCGCTGCAGCACCATGTGGCGCTCACCACGCTGTTCGAGGTGGTCGACGTAGCGGGCCGCGCCGACCTCAAATCCGACCTGCTCAAAGAACTCGATCGCCAGCGCCAGACGCTCACCGCGCTGCGCGCCAATCCGCAGATCGACCAGGATGCCCTCGACGCCGTCATCAGCGAGTTGGAAACCGCCTCGGGCAACCTCACCGCCACGCACGGCAAGGCCGGCCAGCTCATCGCCGAGAACGAGTGGCTGACGAGCATCCGCAGCCGCGCCATCATCCCGGGCGGAACGTGTGAATTCGATCTGCCGGCGTATTTTGCATGGCAGCATCATCTGCCTGAGCGGCGCCGCGCCGACATCATCAAATGGGCCCAGCCCCTGGTGCCGCTGCGCGACGCCACGATGATCGTGCTGCGCCTGCTGCGCGAATCGGGCCAGAGTGGCAAGGTCATTGCCAATACGGGTAGCTATCAGCAGATGCTGTCGGGCCGCGTATACCAGCTCATGCAGGTGCGCCTGGATGAATCAGCGCTGGGGTTCATTCCTGAGATCAGCGCCAACAAGTACATGCTCTGGGTGCGCTTCACCCAGCAGGATGGTGACCTGCGCCCCAAGCCGGTCGACGCGGATATCCCGTTCCAGCTCAAGCTCTGCAATTTCTGAGCCGCGCCATGAATGTGAAGACCGTCAAATGCCCGACCTGCGGCAAGCCAGTCCCTTGGGTATCCGAGAGCCGCTACCGCCCGTTCTGTTCTGAACGCTGCAAACAGATCGACCTGGGCGCCTGGGCAGCCGAGCAGTACACGATCCCCGTGGTGGAAGACGACGATCTGCCCGACGCACCGGGTGGTGATACGAGCGGCAAGCTCAACTAGCCGTCGCTTCTTCGCGCATCCATTCGAACACTGGCAGCGTCGCCGGTAGCACCGGATCGACGCTGATCGGCAGCGTCTGCCAAGCGAAATCCTGGCCCTCCAGCGCACGCAGCGTGCCTTCCCACGACGTCACCTTGCAGAAGTGCAATCGCACATACGCGTGCGGGTAGTCGTGCTCAATGGTGTGCCACGGTACGCAGGTGCGCAGCGTGACATCCAGCTCCTCCTTCAGCTCGCGCGTGAGCGCCGCTTCCACCGATTCGCCCGCCTCAAGCTTGCCGCCAGGGAATTCCCAGTAGCCCGCATACGGCTTGCCTTCGGGGCGCTGCGCCAGCAGAAACTGACCGTCCGGCTGCACAAGCACGCCCACAGCCACTTCGGTGATCTTGCGGCCGTCGGGGGTATGCGTCGGCGGCACCAGCATCATGTTGTCAGCCGACATGCTGCCGCCCATGCTTGCCGCCCCAGTCGCGGGCGAATTGCCATGCCACACGGCCTGAACGCGAACCGCGCTCCAGCGCCCACACCAGCGCGTCGCCACGTGCGGCGGCGATGTCTTCGTCGCTGCAGCCGAAGTGCCTGAGCCAGTGGCCGACGATGGTCAGATACTCGTCCTGCTTGGGCGGGTAGAACGACAACCACAGCCCAAAACGCTCAGACAACGAGATCTTCTCTTCCACCACCTCGCCCGGATGGATTTCACCGTCCGCCGTGTGCTGATAGGTCTCATTGTCCTTCATGTATTCCGGCAGCAGGTGGCGCCGGTTGGACGTGGCGTAAATCAGCACGTTGTCCGACTGCGCCGCCACCGAGCCGTCCAGCGCAGACTTGAGCGCCTTGTAGCCCGACTCGCCCTCTTCGAACGAGAGGTCGTCACAAAAAATCGCGAAGCGCTCAGGGCGCGTGGAGAGCCGTTCAACGATGTCGCCCAGGTCGGCCAAGTCATCCTTGTCGACTTCCACCAGACGGAGGCCTTCCTTCACGAATTCGTTCAGGCAGGCCTTGATCAGCGACGACTTGCCCGTGCCGCGCGCGCCGGTGAGCAGCACATTGTTGGCCGGCAGCTTACGCACGAACTGGCGCGTATTGGCCACGATGGCGTCCTTCTGGCGCTCGATGTTGTGCAGATCGCTCAGATGGATCGGCGGCAGTTGGCGGATCGGCGCCAGATAGCCGATGTTGCCGAACAGGCTCTGGCGCTTGCGCCAGCGGAAGGCAACCGCCTCGCTCCAGTCAGCTTCGGTCAGCTCAGGGGGCAGCCATTGCTCGAGCCGCCCCAGGAAACGGTCAAGCCGTGCGGAAAGATCAGACGACATGGCGGCTGGCTCCGGATTACGAGCGGTAGTCCGCGTTGATCGACACGTAGTCGTGCGAGAAGTCGCACGTCCACACGGTGGCAGTGGCGTCGCCGCGGCCAAGCGCGATGCGCACGGTGATTTCAGCCTGCTTCATCACGCGCTGGCCGTCTTCTTCACGGTAGTCGGGGTTGCGGCCACCGTCACGGGCGACCCACACGTCGTCGAGCCACAGGTTGACGCCATTCACGTCGAGGTCGTTCACACCGGCATAGCCGACAGAGGCCAGGATACGGCCCAGGTTGGGGTCCGACGCGTAGAACGCGGTCTTGACCAGCGGCGAATGCGCGACCGCATAGGCGATCTGACGGCACTCTTCGACATTGCGCCCGCCTTCCACCTGAATGGCCATGAATTTGGTGGCGCCTTCGCCGTCACGCACGATCTTCTGTGCGAGGTCTTGCGCAAGGCCCGTCAGTGCTTCGCGCAGTGCGGCGTAGTCGGGGTGCGATTCGGAATCGATACGCGGCGTGCCGGCACGACCCGTGGCGATCACGACGAACGAATCGTTGGTCGACGTATCGCCGTCCACCGTCACGCTGTTGAACGAGTGATCGGCCGCGTAGCGCACCAAGCCTTGCAGTACGGCCTCATCCACATTGGCGTCGGTGGCGATAAAGCCAAGCATGGTCGCCATGTTCGGGCGGATCATGCCCGCGCCCTTGCTGATGCCCGACATGCGCACGGTCTTGCCCGACAGCGTGCACGTGGCGGACGCCGCTTTGGGTACGGTATCGGTGGTCATGATGGCCTCAGCAGCGGCCAGCCAGTTGTCGGGCTTCGCGTTGGCCTGCGCGGCGGGCAGCCCGGCGACGATGCGGTCCACCGGCAACGGCTCGAGAATCACGCCGGTCGAAAACGGCAGCACCTGTTCCGCCGACACGCCCAGCAGCTTAGCCACCGCATCGCACGTCTGACGTGCATGCGCGAGACCCGGTGCACCGGTACCGGCATTCGCATTGCCGGTGTTCACGACGATGGCACGTGCGCCCTTGCCGCTCGCCAGATGCTCGCGGCACACCTGTACAGGCGCGGCGCAGAAGCGGTTTTGCGTGAACACGCCGGCCACGCTCGAACCCTCGGCGATGCGCACAAGCAGCACGTCCTTGCGATTGGCCTTGCGCACACCGGCCTCGGCCCAGCCAAGGTCCACACCATCGATCGGCAACAGGGAGTCTGCGGCGGGCGCAACGAGATTCACAGCCATGGAGCACACCTTTCAAATGAGGATGCCCGCAGTGCGGGCATCGTGAATCAACAGAAAACAGGTTCTAGACAGCGTCAGGCCAGCTTGCCGTGGCACTGCTTGTACTTCTTGCCGGAGCCGCACGGGCACGGATCGTTGCGGCCGACCTTGGGCACCTCGCCGGCCAGCGCGGCGGCAGCCGCCGATGCAGCCGAACGCGGCGCCGCCATGCCCGGCGTTGCGCCGTGAATCTCAGCATCGCCCGCGGCCACTTCGGCCAGTTCGCTGAATTCATCGTGCTTGTACTGCACGTTGCTCAGCGCAGAGAGGTCTTCTTCGATCTGCTCCGAAGCCTGCTCCAGTTGCTCCTGCGACTGGATGCGCACCGTGAAGACGATACGCGTGACTTCGTTGCGGATAGTGTCGAGCAGGCGACCGAACAGTTCGAACGACTCGCGCTTGTACTCCTGCTTCGGGTCCTTCTGCGCGTAGCCGCGCAGGTGGATACCCTGGCGCAACATGTCCAGCGCAGCCAGGTGCTCGCGCCAGTGCGTGTCGAGGCTCTGCAGCATCACCGAACGCTCGAAGCCGGCGAAGGACTCGCGGCCAACCTGTGCCACCTTGCCTTCGTACACCGCTTCGGCGGCGTCCATCACCATCTTCAGCAGCTGTTCGTCTTCGATCGACTGCGCGTCTTCCAGCGTCTTCACCAACGGCTGGTCAACACCCCAATCATCACGCAGCGCCTTCTCCAGCCCGGCGACATCCCACTGCTCTTCCATCGTTTCCGCTGGCACGTAGCTGCGGAACAGCTCGGTGAACACGGATTCACGCAGGTTCTTGACGACATCGCCAATATCACCTGCTTCGAGGATCTCGTTACGCAGCTTGTAGATTTCGCGGCGCTGGTCGTTGGCAACGTCGTCGTACTGCAGCAGTTGCTTGCGGATATCGAAGTTGCGGCCCTCCACCTTGCGTTGGGCCGATTCGATCGAGCGCGTCACGATGCCAGCTTCGATCGGCTCGCCTTCGGGCATCTTCAGGCGGTCCATGATGGCGCGCACGCGGTCGCCCGCGAAGATGCGCAGCAACTGATCGTCCAGCGACAGGTAGAAGCGCGACGACCCCGGGTCGCCCTGACGGCCCGCACGGCCACGGAGCTGGTTGTCGATACGGCGCGACTCATGACGCTCGGTGCCGATGATATGCAGACCGCCCGCGGCCTTCACCTGCTCGTGCAGCGACTGCCATTCGTCCTGCAGCGTCTTCACGCGCTTGGCCTTTTCCGCATCAGAGAGCGACTCGTCAGCCATCACGAAGCCTGACTGCTTCTCCACGTTGCCGCCCAGCACGATATCGGTACCGCGACCAGCCATGTTGGTCGCGATGGTGATTGCCTTGGGCCGGCCCGCTTCAGCAATGATTGCGGCCTCGCGCTCGTGCTGCTTGGCATTGAGCACCTGGTGCGGCAGCTTGACCTGGTTCAGCAGGTTCGACAGCAGCTCAGAGTTTTCAATGGATGTGGTGCCCACCAACACCGGCTGACCGCGCTCGTAGCAATCTTGAATATCGCGGATGACCGCGTCGTAGCGTTCCTTGCCGGTCTTGTAGATCTGATCCTGCAAGTCCTTGCGCTGCGGCGTGCGGTTGGTCGGGATCACCACGGTTTCCAGGCCGTAGATCTCCTGGAATTCGTACGCTTCCGTATCGGCCGTACCGGTCATGCCAGCCAGCTTGGTGTACATGCGGAAGTAGTTCTGGAACGTGATGGTCGCCAGCGTCTGGTTTTCCTGCTGGATCTGCACACCTTCCTTGGCTTCCACGGCCTGGTGCAGACCGTCGGACCAGCGGCGACCCGTCATCAGGCGGCCGGTGAATTCATCAACGATCACCACTTCACCGTTCTGCACCACGTAGTGCTGATCACGGAAGAACAGGCTGTGCGCGCGCAAGGCGGCGTACAGGTGGTGCATCAGCGTGATGTTCTGCGGCGCGTAGAGCGATTCGCCCTCGCCGATCAGGCCAGCCTGCAGCAGGATCTGCTCGGCCTTTTCATGGCCCGATTCGGTCAAGTAGACCTGGTGCGATTTTTCGTCGACGTAGTAGTCGCCCGGCTTTTCAACGCCCGTGCCATCGGCCTTTTCTTCACCGATCTGACGCGTGAGCTGCGCCGGGATGCCGTTCATGCGGCGGTACAAGTCGGTATGGTCTTCGGCCTGGCCGGAGATGATCAGCGGAGTACGCGCCTCGTCGATCAGGATCGAGTCCACCTCATCGACGATGGCGTAGTTCAGCGGACGCTGCACGCGCTGGCCGGCGTCGTACACCATGTTGTCGCGCAGGTAGTCGAAGCCGAACTCGTTGTTGGTACCGTAGGTGATATCCGATGCGTACGCGGCCTGCTTCTGGTCGTGGTCCATGGTGGTCAGGTTGACCCCCACCGACAGGCCCAGCCAGTTGTAGAGCTGGCCCATCCACTCCGCATCACGCTGCGCGAGGTAGTCGTTGACCGTGATGACGTGCACGCCCTGACCGGAGATGGCGTTCAGGTACACCGCCAGGGTCGCCGTCAGCGTCTTGCCCTCGCCCGTGCGCATTTCAGCGATCTTGCCGTCGTGCAGGACCATGCCGCCGATCATCTGCACATCGAAGTGACGCATCTTCATCACGCGCTTGCTGGCCTCGCGGCACACGGCAAACGCTTCAGGCAGCAGCGCATCCAGCGTCTCGCCCTTGGCAAAGCGCTGGCGGAACTCCTCGGTCTTGGCCTGCAGCTCAGTATCGGAGAGCGCCTCGAACTTCGGCTCGAGCGCATTGATCTGCGCCACCTTGCGGCGGTACTGTTTGATCAGCCGTTCATTACGGCTGCCGAAAATCTTCTTGAGAAGGCCCGTGATCATCGATGGCTAGGGCCGACGAACCACCCGGAAAGCACCTCGCGGAAGACCGCGAAACGCAGGCGGCGCAACGGCCCGAATAGGGTTGGCGCAAAGGCGGGAGTTTAGCATGGGCAAAACCCCCGTTTGATGGCAGCGGACCGGCCAGATGTGGCAGGAACGCCGCACTTTGGCACAGCATTGAACCCCGCCGGAATCGGGCGGGCAACCGCACACTCACGCTGATCTGGGGACGGGCGCCCCAATTGCAACCCGGCGCAGTCAGTGGCCGGCGGCCGTCATGCTCTTGCCGATGTCGGCCGCTGCAACCTGCGGGGCTGGCGCCTTGGTCGCGGCCATCTTGGGTTGACCAGCGTTTTCTAGGAAGGCCACCGGATTCTGCGGTACGTCGTTGACGTGCACCTCGAAGTGCAGGTGCGACCCGGTGGCGCGGCCGGTGCGACCCACCAGCGCGATGCGCTCACCCGCCTTGACGATGTCACCGATCTTCACGAGCACCTTGGATGCGTGGGCATAGCGCGTCTTCAGGCCGTTGCCGTGGTCGATGTCGACCATGTTGCCGTAGTCACTGCGGTATTCGCTGGCCACCACCACGCCGCCGGCTGCCGCCACGATGGGCGTGCCCACGGGCGCAACGAAGTCCACGCCGTCATGCTGCGTGCGCCGGCCGGTGAATGGATCAATGCGCGCGCCAAAGCCCGACGAGTCATAGCCAACCGCCACCGGGCGCACTGTCGGCATCATCTTGGCGTGGATCTGGCGGTCCATCAGTGTGCTCTCGAGCACGCTGAGGTAATCGTTGCGCTGGTCTGCCGAGCGCGTCAAACGGTCGAGTTCGGACTGAATCTCCGGCATCGACATCGACCGGGAGAACGCGCCCTCCGGCCCACCACGTCCGGGCTGCGACTTGAAGTCGAACTCGCGCGGCGGCACGCCGGCCAGGCCTGACACGCGGGCACCCAGTGCATCCAGGCGCACCATCTGCGCCTGCATTTCACCGATGCGCGCGGCCATCAGGTTGAGGTTTTCGCGGGTCACGCTGGAGTCCGCACCGGAGGTACCGGACAGGGCTGCGCCAGGGACTAGGCCCTGCTTGACCGCCAACCACATCGCCCCGCCCGACAATGCCGCAACAGCCAGCAGCGCCGCACCAATCGCCGCGACGACACTGCGCCGCGACAGGTGCACCGCGCCAGTCTTGCGCGGATGAATCAGGATGATCTGCATCGCTCGCCCATGGCCCCAAGAAGGGACAAAAAAGCCGCCCAACGGCACGAAAGCGCAATGAAGCGCCCTACAATGCCGGCATGCGAATCTTTGTTCATCCCGCTCTCAAGACGCCCGTAGCAAAACCGGTCCAGGACTGGCTCTCGGGTGCCGGCTCGGTCGGCCCGCTGATGCAGGCAGCCAAGCAATTGGCGTCGTTGGAAGCGGAGGTGTTGTCGCTCTTGCCGCCCGGCTTGGGCGGCGGCGTGGCGATCGGTGGCATCAAGAACGATGCGCGCGACAGCCGAGAAGCGACCTTGGTGTTGCTCGCCGCACATAGTGCGGCTGCGGCGCGCTTACGGCAGGTGGTACCCACCTTGCTGGAGCGTCTGCAACGCCGGGGATCGCAGATTACCGCAATTCGTGTACGGGTACAACCGCAGGGCGGAAATGACAGCTTATGGCCACAAGAGACCGAAAAGCCGCCCAAACGCGCCAAGATGACAGCAGTTGGGCTCAACAGCCTAGCGACGCTGGCCAACGAATTGCCCGATTCGCCGCTGCGCCAGGCCTTGGCGGAGATGGTTGCACGGCATATCCCGCCGCGCACGGCACCCAAATGAAAAGCGCCCCGTAGGGCGCTTTTTTCATGCTTACAACCGCGGCTGCCTATCAGGAAAACGCCGGCTGCAACTGCGGCAGGAAGGCGCGTGGCGCTTCTTCCAGCTTGTCGAACGTGACGATCTCGTAAGCCGTTTCGTCCGCCAGCAGCGCGCGCAGCAGCGCGTTGTTCAGGCCGTGGCCCGACTTGTGCGCCGTGTAGGCCGCGATCAGCGGATGACCCACCACGTACAGATCACCAATGGCGTCGAGAATCTTGTGGCGGACGAACTCGTCGCCGTAGCGCAGTTCGTCGTTGTTCAGCATGCGGTGTTCGTCGAGCACGATGGCGTTGTCCAGACTGCCGCCGCGCGCGAGGCCCACTTCACGCAGCATCTCGAACTCATGCGCAAACCCGAAGGTGCGCGCACGGGCGATCTCGCGCGTGTAGCTGGTATCGGCAAAGTCGATTTCGAAGGTACGCCCCGTCTTGTCGATAGCCGGATGGCGAAACTCGATCGTGAACGCGAGCTTGAAGCCGAAGTACGGGTCCAGGCGGGCGAGTTTGTCACCCTCACGGATTTCCACCGGCTTGGTCACGCGGATGAAGCGCTTGGCTGCACCCTGCTCTTCGATGCCAGCCGATTGCAGCAGGAACACGAACGAGGCTGCGCTGCCATCCATGATGGGAATCTCTTCCTCATCGACGTCGATATACAGATTGTCGATACCCAGGCCAGCGCACGCCGACATCAGGTGCTCGACGGTCGACACGCGGGCGCCATCCTTCTGCAGCACGGAAGCCAGGCGAGTATCGCCGATGGCGCTGGCGCTGGCGGGAATCTCAACAGCCGGGTCGAGGTCGACGCGCGTGAACACGATGCCGGTGCCTGCGGCTGCCGGGCGCAACGTCAACGTCACCTTACGGCCGGAATGCAACCCGATGCCGACGGTCTTGACGACGGACTTGATGGTGCGTTGTTTCAACATGGCCGCCCTCAACTCACGGATATTCTGCGATTGTTTTTTTCTATGCGGTTCGCATAGGTGATAACCCTAATCATACCATTTTCACGCCCCCGCCTTCAAAGCGACTTTTGTATCGGGATGTTAGGGGTCTGCGCATTCTGCTCAACCTTAACGTGCGCGAATGGCCTGCGGATGCCGCATCAGTCTTGCGGCGGCATGCTTGGCGGGCTGGGCTCCGCCATTTGGAGGGTTTTGGCGTGGCGTCAGAGTATCGCCAAGATCGATTCCGCATCGCTGACGGCGAACTGCCCCGGGGCCTCCACCTGTAGCGCTGTTACCACACCATCTTTCACGACCATCGCGTAGCGCTGCGAGCGCACACCCATACCGCGCTTGGAGAGATCCTGGTCCAGGCCGAGCTTGCGTGTGAACTCTGCGCTGCCGTCGGCCAGCATGCGGACCTTGCCGTCGGAGCCCTGTGTGCGAGCCCAAGCGCCCATCACAAAGGCATCGTTGACCGACACACACCAGATCTCGTCGACGCCCTTGGCGCGCAGCGCGTCGTAGTTCGCCACGTAGCCAGGAACATGCCGCGCCGAGCACGTCGGCGTGAAGGCTCCAGGCAGGCCAAAGATGACGACGGTTTTGCCTTCTGTCAGGTGCTCGACCGAGAAGGCGTTGGGTCCGAGCGCGCAACCGTCCTTTTCCACTTCAAAGAACTCGTACAGCGTTGCGTCGGGAAGTGGTTGACCAGGCTGGATCATGATGGTGACGAATCGTTGCGCACTGATACCACGATCATAAAACCTGTTCGCGATCCGTGGCGAGTGGTCTGAGCTTGGTTTGAGAAGCGCAACCGTACACGCGTACGGGGAGCATCGCAGGACCAAGATCAGGCCGCGCAGCAGGATCACGAACAGGTTTTAAGAACGAGACCGCCCGCGTGAGGAGATCACGCGGGCGGTCTTGGGAGACAACCACATCAGAACCATTGCACCGCGCGCGGCACGACGAACGGGCACACCCGCCGGGCGGGATGAACCCTTCCGGGGAGGCGGCCAGAGGCCAGCCCGCCCGGCGGCAACGACTGTGTCCGGTTCGTCGCGCGCTGTCGGCTGTTCAGCGGCAGGCCATCACACAACGGCGGTCACGGGAGGGGAGCCGTGAGCCGCACGCGGCATGGGGTGCCACCGGCAGCCGGACGTGCGCGGGCAACTTACCCGGTCAGTCGGCCTGCTTGCGCAGGAATGCCGGAATGTCGTACGTGTCGACGCCCTTTTCCTGCAGTGCTGCCACGTGAGCCGATGCCGACTCACGCGAGCTGCGCCACACGGCCGGGGTGTCGAAGCTGCTGTAGTCCGGCGCGGCCGCCACCGAATGACCCATGGCGCCACCGCCAAAGGCCACCGGCTGGTTGTCGGTGCCGGTCTTGAGCAGCGTCATCGTCTGCTGCTGTTGTTGCTTGTTGCGGGCAGCACGGCCCAGGCCCGTCGCCACCACGGTCACGCGCAGCGCGTCGCCCATGGCATCGTCGTAGACCGTACCGAAAATGACGGTGGCATCTTCCGCGGCATAGCTGCGGATGGTGTTCATCACTTCCTTGGTTTCGGACAGCTTGAGCGAGCGGCTGGCCGTAATGTTGACCAGCACGCCACGCGCACCCGACAGGTCCACACCTTCCAGCAGCGGACTTGCCACAGCTTGCTCAGCGGCCAGGCGTGCACGGTCGACGCCGGACACGGTAGCCGTACCCATCATCGCCTTGCCCTGCTCACCCATCACGGTCTTCACGTCTTCAAAGTCGACGTTCACCAGACCGTCGACGTTGATGATTTCCGCAATGCCGGCCACGGCGTTGTGCAGCACGTCGTCGGCGCACTGGAAGCACTTGTCCATCTCGGCGTCATCGCCCATGACTTCGAAGAGCTTCTCGTTGAGCACGACGATCAGCGAATCGACGTTGCCTTCGAGTTCGTTGGCGCCATGCTCGCCAACCTTCGAGCGGCGTGCGCCCTCAAAGTCGAACGGCTTGGAGACCACGCCCACGGTCAGGATGCCCATTTCCTTGGCGATCTGCGCGACCACCGGTGCCGCGCCCGTGCCCGTGCCACCGCCCATACCGGCGGTGATGAAGACCATGTGCGCGCCGCGCAATGCATCGGCGATCTGCTCGCGAGCTTCATCAGCGCAGTGCTTGCCAACTTCCGGCTTGGCACCGGCGCCCAGGCCCGTGCTGCCCAGTTGCAGCACGCGCGAAGCGGTCGAACGCTTGAGCGCCTGCGCATCGGTGTTCATGCAGATGAATTCCACGCCTTGCACGCCGCGGTTGATCATGTGCTGCACGGCGTTACCGCCCGCGCCGCCGACGCCGACCACCTTGATGATGGTGCCGTCCTGCATTTCCGTTTCAATCATGTCGAAGTCCATCGTTGCCTCCAGAAGTGATCAGTCCCAGACGATGCAGCCTCCCCGCCGCAACCCCTGGTTCCTGAACAAAAAACATCAAAACAAGAAACTCAGCTTCGCTCCCCCAGGGAGCACATCGCCAACACCCAAGCGCCCCGCACTTAGAAGTTGCCGATGAACCATTCCTTCATGCGCGTCCACATCTGCTTGGCAGAACCGGACTGCACAACCACCTTTCGCCCGCGCATGCGCTGCACGCGACCTTCCTGCAGCAGGCCCATGACCGTCGCGTAACGCGGGCTCTTCACCACCTCGTGCAGGTTGCCGCGGTACTCGGGCACCCCCACACGCACAGGCTTCAAGAACATGTCTTCGCCCAACTCCACCATGCCGGGCATCATTGCGGTGCCACCGGTGAGGACCACGCCGCTGGAGAGCAGCTCCTCGTAACCGGATTCACGCACCACTTGGTGCACGAGCGAGAACAGTTCTTCCACGCGCGGCTCGATCACAGCGGCCAGCGCCTGACGCGAAAGCGTGCGCGGGCCGCGGTCGCCCACGCCCGGCACGTCGATCATCTCGTCCGGGTCAGCCAGCACCTGCTTGGCGATGCCGTATTGGACCTTGATGTCTTCGGCGTCCGGCGTCGGCGTGCGCAGGGCCATGGCGACGTCGTTGGTGATCTGGTCGCCAGCGATGGGGATCACAGCCGTGTGGCGGATCGCGCCCTCGCTGAAGATGGCGATGTCGGTCGTGCCGCTGCCGATGTCGACCAGCACCACGCCGAGTTCCTTCTCGTCTTCCGTCAGCACGGCCAAGCTCGATGCCAGCGGCTGCAGGATCAGGTCGTGCACCTCAAGCCCGCAGCGGCGCACGCATTTGACGATGTTCTGCGCCGCACTCACCGCACCGGTCACGATGTGCACCTTCACCTCCAGGCGGATACCGCTCATGCCGATCGGCTCGCGCACGTCTTCCTGGCCGTCGATGATGAATTCCTGCGTGAGGATGTGCAGGATCTGCTGATCAGTCGGGATGTTGACGGCCTTGGCGGTTTCGATCACGCGCGCCACATCGGTGGAGGTGACTTCCTTGTCCTTGATCGCCACCATGCCGCTCGAATTGAAGCTGCGGATATGGCTGCCGGCGATACCCGTGAACACCTCGCCGATCTTGCAGTCCGCCATCAGCTCCGCTTCTTCGAGCGCTTTCTGAATCGACTGGACGGTCGCCTCAATGTTGACGACCACGCCTTTCTTCAGCCCCTTCGATTCGGTCTGGCCCATGCCGATGACCTCGTAGGCGCCGTCCGGACGCAGCTCGGCCACCACCGCCACCACCTTGGAGGTGCCGATATCCAGCCCGACCAGAAGATCCTTGTATTCCTTGCTCATCGCGTTTTCTCTGTGCTTCGCGTTGCTTTGTTGTTGGCCGCTGCATTCGCTTTCGGCTTTGCAGCATTGCTGGTGCCGGGCAACTTGCCCCCCTTGGCCAGCACCGCAGCCTGCGCATCGGTCAGGAAGCGCACACCCGTCGCACGAACCGCGAACCCGTTGGGGTACCGCAGATCGGCGTATTCAATCTGACCACCCCAGCGCTGCGTGACCTGCGGCCACGCACGCACAAAGCGGCGGGCACGCGCGGCCAGCGCGGTGCGATCGTCATCATTCAATTCGCGGCCAAACTCGACGACCGTGCCGTTGGACAACCGCGCGCGCCACGCGTAGCGGTCTGTGAGCGTCACGCTCACGGGCTCGGTGTTCATCGGCTTGAACCACTCGGTCATGGTTTCCAGCTTGTCGACCACTTCCTGCTCGGTGCCGTCGGGGCCGGCCAGCGCCACCAGATCGGCGTCGTCTTCCGCCTCGGCCAGGTTGGCGACGAAGACCTCGCCGTATGTGTTGACCAGCTTGCCGGAATCGTTGCCACCCCACGTGCCCAGCGCCTCATGCTCCTGCACTTCCACCAGCAGCCCGTTGGGCCACACGCGACGCACGCTGGCGTGGCGCACCCAGGGCACCGATTCGAAGGCCTGACGTGCGTCATCCAGGTTCAGCGTGAAAAAGTTGCCGCGCAGCTTGACCAACGCGTTGGCGCGAAGGCTCGGCACGTTCACGTGGCGCATTTCGCTGCCGGCCATCGGCATCACACGCACCTGCTGCAACTGGAACATCGGACGCTGCATCAGCCAGACCGCCCCCACGCCCAAGCCGCCGAGCGCGAGCAGCGCATACAGCGCACTCGCGACGGCGTTGAGGAGACGGGTGTTGTGCCACATAACGTTGTGCTGACCAGTTCGGCTTACTCAGGTTTCCAATCGGTACTTGCGTGCAGCTCCAGCGACGCACTGGCCGCCAGTTGCAACACGAAATCTTCGTAGCTGATGCCCGCAGCGCGCGCGCCCATCGGCACCAGCGAATGCCCGGTCATGCCCGGCGACGTGTTCATCTCCAGCAGGAACGGCGCGTTGTCGGACTTGCGCAGCATGATGTCGGCACGGCCCCAGCCACGGCAGCCCAACCCGCGGTACGCCTGCACCACCAGCGCCTGCACGCGCGCCGCCACATCGGCGGGAATCGGTGCCGGGCACTCGTAGCGCGTGTCGTCGGTGAAGTACTTGTTCTGGTAGTCGTAGTTGGCCTGCGGCGCGACGATGCGGATGAGGGGCAGCGCGGTGGCGCTCTCGCCTTCACCGATCACGGGGCATGTCAGCTCGTCGCCGTCGATGAACTGTTCGGCCATCACGTCGCGGTCCAGTCGCGCGGCCTTTTCATAGGCGGCAGGCAGCTCGGCGGCGCTCGTCACCTTTGTCAGGCCGATCGACGAACCTTCGCGTGCCGGCTTGACGATCAACGGCAGGCCCAGGCGGTCGGCCACGGTTTGCCAGTCGGTGTCGGCCTTGAGCATGACGAAGTCGGGTGTCGGCAGGCCGTGGGTCTGCCACTGGCGCTTGGTGGCTTCCTTGTCCATTGCCAGCGCAGACGCGAGTACGCCGCTGCCGGTGTACGGAATGCCGAATTGCTCGAGCAGGCCCTGGATCGTGCCGTCTTCGCCAAAGCGGCCATGCAGGGAGATCACCACGCGATCGAAACCCTGCGTGGCAAGATCGGCCACCGGTTGCAGGCCCGGATCGAACGGATGTGCATCGACGCCGCGCGAGCGCAGCGCCGCCAGCACGCCGTTGCCCGACAGCAGGGAGATCTCCCGCTCGGCCGAGCGGCCACCCAGCAGCACGCCAACCTTGCCGAGGGACGTCGGGTCAATCATCGGATGCGGAACGAACGGACCGGTGCTCATGCTGCCGCGCCTCCGTTCAGATCGACCACATTCGGCGCGCGTACTTCTGCCTGCCGCGCAACCACCTGACCCGGCACTTGCCCGATCGTCCCTGCACCCATGGTGATGACCACGTCGTTATCCTGCACCGCATCCAGAATGGCTTGCGGCATGTCTTCAATCTGTTCCACAAACACCGGCTCGATCTTGTTGGCCACCCGCAACGCGCGGGTAAGCGCACGACCGTCGGCCGCGACGATGGGCGGTTCGCCGGCGGCGTACACCTCGGCCAGCAGCAGTGCATCGACGGTGCCGAGCACCTTCACGAAATCTTCAAAGCAATCGCGCGTACGCGTGAAGCGGTGCGGCTGGAAGGCCAGCACGAGGCGGCGATTGGGGAAGGCACCGCGCGCTGCAGCCAGCGTGGCGGCCATCTCGACCGGGTGGTGGCCGTAGTCGTCAATGAGCGTAAAGCGGCCCTTTCCATCGGCGGTCGGCACCTCGCCATAACGCTGGAAGCGGCGGCCCACGCCGTTGAACTCGGCCAGCGCCTTGACGATGGCCTCGTCCGGCACTTCCAGCTCGGTGGCGATGGCGATGGCGGCCAGCGCGTTCTGCACGTTGTGCAGACCCGGCAGGTTCAGCGTGATCGACAGCGGCGGCTCAGCGTGGCCGTTGAGCTGGCGGATGACGGTGAATTCCATGCGACCGTCCACGGCGCGCGCGTTGACGGCACGCACCTGCGCATCCTCGGCAAAGCCATAGCGCACCACTGGCTTGGACACAAACGGCAGGATCTCGCGCACGTTCGGGTCATCCACGCACAGCACGGCGATGCCGTAGAACGGCAGGCGCTGCGTGAACTCGATGAACGCCTGCTTCAGGCGCGCGAAGTCGTGCCCATAGGTGTCCATGTGATCGGCATCGATGTTGGTGATGACCTCGATCACGGGGAACAGGTTGAGGAACGATGCGTCGGACTCGTCCGCCTCGGCGACGATGAAATCGCCCGTGCCCAGTCGCGCGTTGGCGCCAGCCGAGTTGAGGCGACCGCCGATCACGAAGGTCGGATCCAGACCACCTTCAGCCAGCACGGAGGCGACCAGGCTGGTGGTCGTGGTCTTGCCATGCGTGCCGGCAATGGCGATGCCCTGCTTCAGGCGCATCAGTTCGGCCAGCATGACCGCGCGCGGCACGATCGGGATGCGCTTGGCACGGGCGGCCAGCACTTCCGGGTTGTCACCGCGCACGGCGGTGGACACCACTACCGCGTTGGCGCCGACCACGTGTTCCGGCGCGTGGCCCTGCATGACCGTAGCGCCCAGCGAGGCCAGACGCTGCGTCGCCGCGCTGGTTCCCAAGTCCGAGCCCGTCACGCGGTAGCCCAGATTCAGCAGCACCTCGGCAATGCCGCTCATGCCGGCGCCGCCAATGCCCACGAAATGGATGTTCTTAACGATGTGCTTCATCAGTCGATTCCTTCCCTATGCCCGTGCCACCGCAACACACACGTCGGCGACACGCTCGGCCGCTTCCGGCCTTGCCTGTTCACGTGCTTTAGCCGCCATATCGGCCAATTGCGCACGCGTCAGGGACGCGAGTGTATCTGCCAGCGAGGCCGGACCCAGCTCCGGCTGAGGCACCAACAGCGCCGCGCCGCGTTCAGACAGAAAGCGCGCGTTGGTGGTCTGGTGGTCGTCCACCGCATGCGGGAACGGCACGAACAACGCCGCGACACCCGCCGCGGCCACTTCAGAAACTGTCATTGCGCCTGCGCGGCAGATCACGAGATCGGCATGCGCATACGCCGCAGCCATGTCGTCGATGAAGGGCACCGCCTGCGCGTGCGTGTCATCGATACCGGCAGCGGCGTAGTTGGCACGCAGCGTATCGATCTGCTTGGCGCCCGCCTGGTGGATGACGACGGGGCGCGTGTCGGCGGGCAGCAAGGCCAGCGCCTTAGGCACGACATCATTCAGCGCTGCGGCGCCCAGGCTCCCCCCCACCACCAGTACGTGCAGCGGTCCGGTGCGCTCGGCATAGCGCACTTGCGGCGATGGCAGCATCGCCAGATCCGCGCGGATCGGGTTGCCGACCCATTCAGCGCCAGCCAGCGCATTCGGGAAGGCGCACAGCACGCGATCGGCCACACGAGCGAGCACGCGATTGGCGAGACCGGCAATCGAATTCTGTTCGTGCAGCACCAGCGGGCGACCCAGCAGCACACTCATCATGCCGCCCGGGAAGGTGATATAGCCGCCCATACCCAGCACGACGTTCGGACGTACCTTGCGCACCACGCCCAGGCTCTGCCAGAACGCACGCAGCAGGTTCAGCGGCAGCAGGAGCTTCGTCATAAAGCCCTTGCCGCGCACGCCGCCAAACTGCACCGACTCCATCGGGAAGCCGTGTTTGGGCACGAGCTGGCCTTCCATGCCGTTCGCATTGCCAAGCCAGACCACTTTCCAGCCGCGCGCGGCCAGCAGCTTGGCCACCGACAGCGCCGGGAAGATGTGGCCGCCCGTGCCGCCGGCCATGACGAGAAGCGTGCGCGGAGACGAGCCAGTCGTCATACCTTGCCCCCACGCATCAGCACGCGGTTCTCATAGTCGATACGCAGCAGCAGCGCGAGCGCCACGCAGTTCATCAGGATGCCCGAGCCACCGTAGCTGACCATCGGCAAGGTCAGGCCCTTGGTGGGCAGCAGACCCAGGTTCACGCCCATGTTGATGAACGCTTGCCAGCCAATCCAGATACCCAGCCCCTTGGCGACCAGGCCAGCGAACGTGCGGTCGAGCTGCAGCGCAGTGCGACCGATCTCGAAGGCGCGGCGCACCATCCAATAGAACAGCAGGATCACGATCAGCACGCCAACAAAACCGAGTTCCTCGCCGATCACGGCGAGGATGAAGTCGGTGTGCGCCTCAGGCAGGTAGTGCAGCTTTTCGATGCTGCCGCCCAGCCCAACGCCCGTCCATTCGCCACGGCCGAACGCAATCAGCGAGTGCGTAAGCTGGTAAGCCTTGCCCTGCGCGTATTCCTCTTGCCACGGATTCAGGTACGCGAAGATCCGCTCGCGACGCCACGGCGACGCCACGATCAGCAGCGAGAACGTCGACACTGCCGTCAGCACCAGCCCACCGAACAGCTTACCGTTCACGCCGCCCAGGAAAAGAATGCCCATGGCCACGGCCGCGATCACCAGGAACGCGCCCATGTCCGGCTCCAACAGCAGCAGCGACCCGACGAAGGCCACCGCCACGCCCATCGGCAGGAAGCCCTTGCGCACGCTCTGCATCCAGTCCTGCTTGCGCACCGTGTAATTGGCGGCGTACAACACCACCGCCAGCTTCATGAGCTCCGACGGCTGGAAATTCATGACGCCCAGCGGCAGCCAGCGCCTCGCACCGTTCACACCCTTACCGACGTGCGGGATCAACACGATGATCAGCAGCACCAGCGCGATGATGAAAAGCTTGGGCGCGTACTTGTCCCAGAACTTGACCGGGATCTGGAACGCCACGACAGCCCCCACCACACCGATCACCAGCGAGAAGATGTGGCGCACCAGGAAGTGCCCGTTGCTGTAGTTGGCGTACTTGGGCGAATCCGGCAAGGCGATCGATGCCGAATACACCATCACCAGCCCGAGGCCGAGCAGCACGATCGCCACCCACATCAGCGGCTGGTCGTACTCCATCATCTTGGAGCGCGTAGGCTTGACGCCCGAAACAGCATCGCGCAGGCCACCCCACGCGCTGCCGATGGTGGCGCCGATGAAGCCGCTGCGCTTGATCTGGGTGTCGCTCATAGGACGACTCCTCGGTCAGCCGCCAGTGCGGCCACGGCCTCATGGAATACCTGGGCGCGGTGTTCGTAGTTGCGGAACATGTCAAAGCTCGCGCACGCAGGTGACAGCAGCACGGCGTCCCCCGCCTGGGCGCGCCCGGCTGCCTCATGCACGGCTGCTTCCAGCGTCGGCGCATCGACCAGCGTGACACCGGTATTGGCCAATGCCTCACGAATCTGCGGCGCATCGCGGCCGATCAGCACCACGGCACGCGCGTACTGCGCCACGGGTGCGGCCAGCGGTGAGAAGTCTTGCCCCTTGCCGTCGCCACCCGCGATCAGCACGACATGCTTGGACAGACCCGACAGCGCTGCCACTGTCGCGCCAACGTTGGTGCCCTTGCTGTCGTCAAAGAATTCGAGATCATCAAACGCGGCGATCAGCTCGACGCGGTGCGGTTCACCGGCGTAGTCGCGCAGACCGTGCAGCAGCGCGCTCACCGGCAGACCGATGGCGCGGCACAGTGCCAGCGCGGCCATCGCGTTGGTGGCGTTGTGCAAGCCGCGGATGCGCAGCGCGTCGGCGGGCATCAGGCGCTTCAGACGCACGGGCACCGGCACGGCAGGCGTGGTGTCGCCCTTCTTACGGCGCGTGGGCTTGGGCAAATCATCTTCATCGGCCTCAGCCAACACAATCCACGGCATGCCACCTTCGCGCAGAAGGCCGAGTGCATCCGGCGTGGCCGGCTCGTCGGTCCCGAAGGTAACGTTGCCACCCTTGCTGGCGAACGCCATCACACCGGCGTCCTGACGGTTCAGCACACGCACGGTGTTGGCGCCGAAGATGCGGCCTTTGGCAGCCGCGTAGGCTTCCATCGTGCCGTGCCAGTCGAGGTGATCCTGCGTGATATTCAGGATGGTGGCGGCGTCGGCATCCAGCGTGTGCGTGGTTTCCAGTTGGAAGCTGGAGAGCTCCAGCACCCACACGTCCGGCAGCGTGCCAGCGTCGACACACTCGGTCAGCTTATCCAGCGCCGACGGGCTGATGTTGCCCGCCACGCCAACGGTCTTACCGGCGCGTTCAGCCAAAGCGCCGGTGAGCGCAGTGGTAGTCGTCTTGCCGTTGGTACCCGTGATGGCCAGCACGCGCGGTGCGTAGCCCCGCGCGGACTTGAGGCCGGCGAGTGCACGCGCAAACAGTTCGATCTCGCCCCACACCGGCACGGTGCGCTCTTTGGCGGCAGCCAGCAGCGCAGCGACGTTGGCGTCCAGCGGCGACAGGCCCGGGCTGATCGCCACCAGCGTCACGCCTTCGAGCAACGAGCCCGTGAACGGACCGCTCACAAACTCAGCATCCGGCACATGCGCACGCAGCGTCGGCAGATTGGCCGGCGCCTCACGCGTATCGGCCACACGCACACGTGCGCCATGGCGAGCGCACCAGCGCGCCATCGCCAGGCCGGATTCGCCCAGGCCGAGCACCAGCACGAACGGCGCATCGAACTCGAGGAACATGCGCGGTTCCTGCGCAGTCTCGGCGGCGGGCATCGGCTCAGTCGAGTCGAACGTGGCGGCCACAGCTTCCAGGTCCGCACCCACGACGGACTCAGCCGCCGCTTCTGTCAGCGTCGGCTCCATGTCGTCGTCGGGATGGGCGATGGGTTCGGTCATGTCCGTTCTCACCGCAGCTTCAGGGTCGACAGGCCGATCAGCACCAGCATCATGGTGATGACCCAGAAGCGCACGACCACCTGCGTCTCCTTCCAGCCGCTCAGCTCGAAGTGGTGGTGCAGCGGCGCCATGCGGAACAGACGCCGGCCCTCGCCGTAACGCTTCTTGGTGAACTTGAACCACGTCACCTGCAGCATCACCGAGAGCGTCTCGACCACGAAGATGCCGCCCATGATGAACAGCACGATCTCCTGGCGCACGATCACGGCAATGGTGCCGAGTGCCCCGCCCAGCGCCAGCGCGCCAACGTCACCCATGAACACCTGTGCCGGATGCGCGTTGAACCACAGGAAGGCAAGCCCTGCCCCGGCCATGGCCGAGCAGAAGATCAGCAGCTCGCCCGCGCCCGGAATGTGCGGGAACAGCAAGTACTTGCTGTACACGGCACTGCCCATCACGTAGGCGAAGATGCCCAGCGCGCTGCCCACCAGCACCACCGGCATGATGACGAGACCATCGAGGCCATCCGTCAGGTTCACCGCGTTGCTGGAGCCGACGATCACGAGGTACGTCAGGATGATGAAGCCGAACACGCCCAGCGGGTAGCTGACTTCCTTGAAGAACGGCACGATCAGGTGCGACTTGGCCGGCAGGTTGATCGACAGGCCGCTGCGCACCCAGTCCAGGAAGAGTTCGAGCACACGCATGTTGCTCGTCTCCGACACCGAGAACGCCAGGTACGCGGCAGCAAACAGGCCGATCACCGTCTGCCAGAAGAACTTCTCACGCGAGGACATGCCCTTTGGATCGCGGTGCACGACCTTGCGGTAGTCGTCCACCCAGCCAATCGCGCCGTAACCAAGCGTGACGAGCAGCACGATCCAGATGAAGCGGTTGCCCCAGTCGGCCCACAGCAGCGTGGACACGGCAATACCGATCAGCACCAGCACACCGCCCATGGTGGGCGTGCCGGCCTTGACCAGGTGGGTCTGCGGACCGTAGCTGCGCACGGCCTGGCCGACCTTCATTTCCGTCAGACGACGGATCACCCACGGCCCGAACCCGAGGCCGATCACCAGTGCCGTGAGGGATGCCATCACGGCCCGGAACGTCAGATAGTTGAAGACGCGCAGGAAGCCGTAGTCGTTCTGCAGCCATTGCGCCAATGCCAATAACATGGGTTCTTGCTTCCCTTAATGCTTCTGTTGCGTGGTGGAATCTGCCGACGATGCTGCAGCCGGGTCTTTCAAGACCAACGCTTCGACAATGCGTTCCATCCGCATAAAGCGCGAGCCCTTCACCAATACCGTCGCGCCCGGTGCAATGTCTGGCACGCCTTGTTCGATCAATGCTTCGGCGGATGCAAAATGCCGCGCGCCGGCGCCAAAGGCATCTACCGTGTAGCGCGCCAGTTCGCCCGTGGCCAGCACCGCATCGATGCCGTGCTCGCGCGCGTATGCGCCAATCTCTTCGTGGAATGCCGGACCTTGCGAGCCAACCTCACCCATGTCGCCGAGCACGAGCCAGCGCGGTGCCGGCAGCGTGACCAGCGCATCGATGGCGGCACACATGGAGTCGGGATTCGCGTTGTAGGTGTCGTCGATGACGAGACCGCCGCGGGCGCCCGGCTTGCGCTGCAGTCGGCCCTTGACCGGCGAGAAGTTGCTCAGCGCCCGTGCGATCACGTCCGGCGCAACGCCAGCCGCCAGCGCACATGCCGTGGCCGCCAACGCGTTGCGCGCGTTGTGCACGCCCAGCAGCGGCAACGTGAAGGCGAAGTGTTGACCCGGCGCCTGCACATCCACGTGCTGACCGTCGGCGGTGTCCGTTACCACACCGGTCACCGCGCCCGCTTCGATACCGAAATCCAGCACGCGGCGCGATCCGGCCGCCGCTTGCCACACGGGTGCGTATTCACCGCCATTGGCCCCATCACGCGGAAACACTGCCACGCCATCGACCGGCAACGCGGCAATCACGGCCGCATGTTCTTCGGCCACCGCTTCCACGCTGACCATGAACTCCTGGTGCTCGCGCTGCGCGTTGTTGATCATCGCCACGGTCGGCTGAGCAATAGCGGCCAGCACGGCCGTCTCGCCCGGGTGATTCATGCCGAGTTCGAGCACGGCCAGCTTGTGCTGCGCGTTCAGGTGGAACAGCGTAAGCGGCAAGCCAATGTCGTTGTTGAAGTTGCCGGCGGTCGCCAGGCGGGCATCCTCGCCCACGGCCTGCGCGAAGATCGCGGAGATCATCTCCTTGACCGTCGTCTTGCCGTTGCTGCCCGTCACGGCCACCACCGGAATCGGGAACTGGCGGCGCCAGCCGGCAGCAAGCTGCCCCAGTGCGATGCGCGTGTCGGCCACCGTCAGCACGGCGACGTTGCTCACATCCAGCGTGTCCGGCAGCGCACGCGACACCAGCACCGCGGCGGCACCACGCGCAATCACATCCGACAGGAAATCGTGCGCATCAAAGCGCTCGCCGATCAACGCGACGAACAGGTCGCCAGGCTCCACGGCGCGGCTGTCGGTCGTCACCCGGCGGATGGCGGCGTCCGGGCCGACGAGGTGTGCACCGGCCATCCAGGCGGCGGCATCGGTGGCTTGCATCATCCCAGTCTGGGTGGCACTCATGCGTTCACCCCGCGGGCGGCCAGAGCCAGGCGAACATGTTCCTGGTCGGAGAACGGCCGCTTGCGACCGGCAATCTCCTGCGTCGATTCATGTCCCTTGCCGGCCACGACGATCACATCGTGCGCATCGGCATGGCGCACTGCGTGCAGGATGGCGGCGGCACGATCTTCGATCTGCGTGGCGGCATAAGGGTCGTCCATCCCGTCGGCAATCTCGTCGAGGATGTGCTGTGGGTCTTCGCTGCGCGGGTTGTCGGAGGTCAGCAACACATGCTGCGCCAGCCGCTCGGCGATGGCGCCCATCTGCGGACGCTTGCCAGGGTCGCGATCACCGCCGCAGCCGAACACGGCCCACAGCTTGCCGCCGCGCGCCTCGGTAATCGGCGCGAGTGCGCGCAGCGTCTGCTCCAGCGCGTCAGGCGTGTGAGCGTAATCGACCACCACCAGCGGGCCGTCTTCGCCGCCAAAGCGCTCCATGCGGCCGCTCACCGGCTGAAGCTTTTCCACGCGGCCGACGGCGTCTTGCCACGGCACACCAGCCGCCAGCAGCGCACCGAGCACGCCCAGCAGGTTGGATACGTTGAACAGGCCAACCGTCGGCGCATGCACCGTCGCACGGCCAAACGAACCATCGACATCGAAGGTGGTGCCGGTGCGATGTGCACGCACGTTGGTGGCGCGCAGCCATTGCTTGGCGCCGTGCTGCGGGGCAGCGTTGCCGTCGATGCCGTATTCGATGGTCTCGATGCCGGCACGTGCGTTTTGCAGCAACCGCACGCCGGCAGCGTCGTCACGGTTGATGACCGCGGCACGCAAACCCGGCCAGTTGAACAGGCGCGCCTTGGCGAGTTCGTACTCGGCCATGGTGCCGTGATAGTCGAGGTGGTCTTGCGTGAGGTTGGTGAACACCGCGATATCGAAGCGCGTACCGTCCACGCGACCTTGCTCCAGGCCGTGCGAGGACACTTCCATGGCGATAGCACGGGCGCCGGCACGGTGCAGATCGGCCAGGCTGTGCTGAAGTTGGATGGCATCCGGCGTGGTGAAACCGGTGGCCACCAGCGCATCGACAAACCCGGTGCCGAGCGTACCCACCACTGCGCAACGCTCGCCCTGTTTGGTCAGTGCCTGCGCGATCCACTGCGAGCACGATGTCTTGCCATTCGTGCCCGTTACGCCGATCACGCGCAGCGCGTCCGGCCCAGGCACGCTATACCACTGCGCGGCCAGCGGCCCAGCCAGCTCAGCCAAGCCGTCTACCGCCAGAATGCCCACCGGCGCATCGGCCGGCACCACATAACCATGCGCCTCGGCCAGCACAGCGGAAACGCCGGCTTCAATCGCCTGCGGAATATGCGGACGGCCATCACCGCGCTGGCGTACGTTACCCAGCACATACGCGACGAACACGTCGCCCGTTCTAAGCTTGCGTGTATCGCTGGTGATGTCGGCCCCGGCCGGCACCTGCGCGCGCAGCCAGTCCAGCACCGGCGCGAGGCGCACGGCGACGGAGGGGCGGTCGGAGGTCGGCACGGCCGTCATTGCAGCCCCCCTACTGGCTCTTCCGGCACTTCCGGGGTCATCACGAGCTGACGCACAGGCGAATCCGGCGGCACGTTCAGTGCGCGCAGGGTGCCGCCCACGATCTGCGAAAACACCGGTCCAGCCGCCCCGCCGCCATAGCGGTTGCCCACCGTGGGCTCGTCCACGCTCACCGCCACGATGATGCGCGGGTTCGACATCGGTGCCAGACCAATAAACGACGCGCGATACTTGGAGCGGTCATAGCCGCGCCCAGTGTGCTTCCACGCCGTACCGGTTTTACCGCCCACGCGGTAGCCCATCACCTGCGCCTGGGGCGCAGTGCCACCGGGTGCCGTCACCGTCTCCAGCATCTGGCGGATCTGCCGCGCCACCTCCGGCGAGATCACACGCTCACCCTGCGGCGGCTGGCCATTGGTGCGGTACATCGTGACCGGGATCAGCTCGCCGTCGTGCGCGAAGATGGTGTAGGCGTGTGCAATCTGGAACAGCGACACCGACAAGCCGTAGCCGTAGGACATGGTCGCCTGCTCAATGCGGCGCCATTTGTTGGCCGGCCGCAGGCGCCCCGCCACGGCGCCCGGAAAGCCGATCTTGGGCGCCTGCCCCAAGCCGACGCTTGTGAACATGTCCCACATTTCCTGCGGCTTGAGCGTCATCGCAATCTTGGTCGTGCCGATGTTGCTCGAGTGCTGGATGACCTGCGCAACCGTCAGCGTGCCGTAATTGCTGGTATCGGAAATGGTCGCGCCTTCAAAGTTGAATTTGCCGTTGGTCTGCACCAGCGTGGTGGGTGTCACGCGCTTGAGCTGCAGCGCCAGGCTGATGGTGATCGGCTTCATCATCGAGCCGGGCTCGAACGTGTCGGTCAGCACGCGGTTGCGCAGTTGCTCGCCCGACAGACGGCTGCGATCGTTCGGGTTGTAGGTCGGGTAGTTCGCCAGTGCCAACACTTCGCCGGTCTGGGCATCCAGCACGATGGCGCTGGCGGCCTTGGCCTTGGTGCGCTCAATCGCAGCCTTCAGTTCGTTGAAGGTCAGGTACTGGATCTTGGCGTCGATCGACAGCGTCTGGTCGTGGCCATCGCGCGGCGCCTTGAGCACGCCTACATCTTCCACCACACGGCCCAGGCGATCCTTGATCACCTGACGCTGTCCGGCCGCACCCGCGAGATCTGTCTCGCGCGCCAGTTCCATGCCTTCCTGGCCCTTGTCCTCGACGTTGGTGAAACCGACGATGTGCGCCATCGCCTCCCCTTCCGGGTAGAAACGCTTGTATTCACGTGTCTGATAGATACCGTCGATCTTGAGCGCGGCAATCTGGTCGGCCACCTCGGGCAGCACCTGGCGCTTGAGGTAGACGAAACCCTTGTCTTCGCCCAGCTTGGCGGCCAGTTCCTTATTGTTCATGCCGAGCAGCTTGGCGAGCTTCTGCATGTCGGAGCCGGGCACGTCGTTCGGCACATCTTCCGGCACGGCCCAGATGGCCTTCACCGGCAGGCTGGTGGCCAGCACCAGCCCGTTGCGATCAAGGATCTTGCCGCGCGTGGCCGGCAGTTCCAGCGTGCGTTGGAAGCGCTTCTTGCCTTCGGCCTCATAGAAGCGATTGCCCGGGCCCTGAATCCACAGCGCGCGACCGATCAGCGCCATGAACGCCGCGAACATCAGGAAGACAACCAGCTTCGAGCGCCACATCGGCAGGCGCAGGCCCAGCACCGGGCTGGCAGAGAACTGGCCGAGACGCGCGCGCGCCGCAGTGCCGTTGGATTTACGTGCGCCGCTCATGGCTGTACTCCTGAAGCCGTGGGCGCGCTGGCCGGCGTGGCAGGCGCCACTGGCACATCGGCAAACCCCTGCAGATACTGCGTACGACCCGCCTGCGCGGGCGACATCTTCAATTGCTTGCTCGCGATATCGGCAATGCGAGCGCTTTTGCCCAGCGCACTCTGCTCATATTGCAGGCGCGACCAGTCGGTGTTGAGTTGCTTTTCTTCCGCCTGCGCGCGATCCAGCGCGACAAACAATTGCCGCGCCTGATGCTGCGAACTGACCAGCGACAGCGCGCACAGCACCAGCGCGGTCAGCAGGAACATGTTCAGGCGGTTCATAGGGGCGGCCTCGTCGGTCAGCAGCGCTCAGCCACACGCATGATGGCCGAGCGCGCGCGCGGATTGGCCGACACCTCGGCCTCCGACGGTTTCACCCGGCCCAGCAGACGCAGTTGCGGCGCCGGCAGCTCATGCGCACGCAGCGGCATCCGACGCATTTCCGGCGCGGCGGATTGCTCCGGGCGCGCCAGGGCCTGCATGAAGCGCTTGACGATGCGGTCTTCCAGCGAATGGAAGCTGATCACGACGAGACGTCCCCCCTGTTCCAGGCGATCAAAGGCAGCCTTCAGACCGGCTTCGAGGTCCGCAAGCTCTTGATTGACGTGAATCCGTAAAGCTTGAAAGGTGCGGGTCGCAGGGTCTTGACCCTTCTCGCGTGTCTTGACGGCTTGCGCCACGAGCGCGGCAAGCTCGGATGTGCGATCGAGAGGACCTCGATCCCCGGATTGGCCCCGGCGAGCAACAATCGCCTTTGCAATCTGTACAGCAAACCGTTCTTCCCCATAGTCCCGTATCACCCTCGCAATGTCGCGCTCATCAGCCTCGGCCAGCCATTGGGCTGCGGTAATGCCGCGCGTGGTGTCCATCCGCATGTCGAGCGGGCCATCCATCCGGAACGAGAAACCGCGTGCGCCTTCGTCGATCTGCGGCGAGCTGATGCCCAGATCGAGCAGCACGCCGGCCACCCGTTCAATGCCGCGCGCGTCCAGGCACTGGGCCATCTGCGCGAAGCTGTCATGCTCAATAGCGAAGCGGGCATCCTGGATGGTGCCCGCTTCGGTGATTGCTGCCGGGTCCTTGTCGAAGGCGACAAGTCTGCCGCCGGGCCCCAGCCGCTCCAGGATGTGCCGGCTGTGCCCGCCTCTCCCGAAGGTTCCATCGATATAGATGCCATCGTCGCGCCAGATCAGCGCATCGACCGCTTCGTCTAAGAGCACCGTTTGATGGCGCAGTCCCGTACTGGCTTGGGTTGTCATCTCGCGTCATCAAAAGGAGAAATTCTTGAGGGCGTCGGGCATGCCTTGCGCCATGGCGGCCTGCTCCTTCGCGGTGTATGTGGCGGCGTCCCAGACTTCGAAGTGACTGCCCATGCCGAGCAGCATCACGTCGCGTTCGAGGGCGGCCGCCGTGCGTAGTTCAGGAGTGATGAGGACACGGCCGGCGGTATCGAGCTCCACGTCGGCGGCACTGCCCAGGAAGATCCGCTTCCACCAGTGGGCTTCCATCGGCAGCGCGGCAATGCGCTCGCGAAAGCGTTCCCACTCGGGGCGCGGAAACAGCATGAGGCAGCCGTCCGGGTGCTTGGTTACAGTCACCCGGCCCTCGGCCTGCAGCTGAAGCGCTTCGCGGTGCCGCGACGGAATGGACATCCGCCCTTTGGCATCCAGCGTCAGCGCCGACGCACCCTGGAACACGTTGGATTCTCTCTCCGGACAGCGGGTGGTACCGCCGTCAACTGGCCCTCAAAACAGCCTATTCAAACCACAAAACTACACTTTCTGACACTGTTTCCCACTTTAGAGGAACCACTTTAGGCGGTCAAGGCTTGCGGCGGGCCGCGAGAGGGAAAATTTGCAATCAGAACAATGACTTAGCGCGCCCTGGTTGAGCGCGTGTGTCACTTTTCTCAATCAAATGAAGGAGATAGCGTGATTTACGTAGAAACCACGTGAGAGAACGGCGCGCGACAAAGCCCGCTGCGGCAGGCAGTGGGCGGCTGCGGCACAAGTCGGGCGAACGGTTGAGCGCAAGCTGCCGCCGGGTGGCGGCACGCAGCTCAGATGCGGTAGGCGGCGGTCGTCATGACGCGCGACGCAGCGCGCATGGCTTGGCGAATCGGTTCCGGCAGATCGATGCCGCCAGCCTGGCGGGCGTTGTCGCCGTGGCGGATTTCATCGTCGCGCATCTGAGCAACGATGGCGCGTGAGCGGGTGTCCTGTTCGGGCAGTTTGTCGAGATGGCCGTCGAGATGGTGCTCGACCTGGCGCTCGGTCTCGGCGACGAAGCCGAGGCTGATCTTGTCGCCCAGGCGGCCAGCCAGCGCGCCGATGGCGAAGGCGCCGGCATACCACAGCGGGTTGAGCAGGCTCGGGCGGTCACCCAACTCTTGCAAACGCTGGGCACACCACGCCAGGTGGTCTTCTTCTTCGCGGGCAGCTTCGTCGAGCTGTGCTCGGATAGCCGGGTCACGCGCAAACAGCGCTTGCCCCTGGTACAACGCCTGGGCGCACACCTCGCCCACATGGTTGACGCGCATCAGGCCAGCAGCATGACGGCGCTCGGCCTCGGAGAGCTTGGCCGCGTCATCGGTGCCAGTGGCAGATGCACCAGAGACGACGACGGCATCGGCGGGGTTCGGTCGGCTGGCGCGGGTGATGCCGGCAACCGCGCGCAGGGCGCGGTCGAATTCGGGAAGGAAAGTGTCGAGCATACGGGTCGATCCTGAGATCAGGCGCCGCCGACAATGGCGTGCGGCGCATGCGTCATTGTACGGCCCCGGCTCAGCATAGCCTTGCGCCCGATCAGATGCGGGACCACCAAACACAACTGTACGGGATAACCCTGTTGGCATTGGGATCGCATCCAAAACTGCGAGGAATCGCAAGCGCACGTCGCATTTCTATTTCTGAATTCGAAACAGCTTGTTGCCCGAATCAGACAGCAAACGGGCGTTTGCGAACATTCGTTCGCAAATTTCGACCGAGGCTTGTGACGCGTTGCTACATTTGTCAGCGACTTCACTTGAAAGTCGTGGGGCGGGAAGACGGGAACGGAGGGTCTGCCTGCCACCAAGTTCAATAAATAAAGATCTGGAGACCGACCGATGAAGAAATCGCTGCTGGCATTGGCAGTGCTGGGCACGTTTGCGGGTGTTGCGCAGGCTCAGTCAAGTGTGACGCTGTACGGCGTGGTCGACGCCAACGTCGAATACGTCAACCATGAGCAGAACGTAACGGCGGCAGGCGTCGCCATTCCGGGCAGCAGCGGTTCGCGCCTCGCGATGCAGGCAGGCGGCCTGTCTTCCAACCGTTGGGGCTTGCGCGGGATTGAAGACATCGGTGGCGGGCTCAAGAGCCTGTTCGTGCTGGAATCGGGTTTCGGCATGGATACCGGTACGCTGCAGCAAGGTGGCCGTCTGTTCGGCCGGCAAGCCTTCGTGGGCTTGCAGGGTGATTGGGGCAAGGTCACGCTGGGCCGCCAATACACCACGATCTTCGACATGATGGCGAACTTCTCGCCAAGCGGCTACGCGACGCAGTGGGAGCCGGTGGTCGGCCTGCTCGGCGCGAACTTCCGCGAAGACAACGTGATCAAGTACACCGGCGCGTTCGGTCCGCTGACGGTCGTGGGCCACTGGTCCTTCGGCGAGCGTGCGGGCAGCAACACGGCCAACTCGGCGTACGGCGTCGGTGCGAACTACTTTGCTGGCCCGTTCGGCCTGGGCGTGGCGTATGACGAAGTGAAGGTGCCGTCGGTGCAGGAGCTCGCCGGCGGGCCGGGCAACGATTACGGTCGCGACAAGCGCGCTGCCATCGCCGCCAGCTACACGGTCGGCCCGGTCAAGGTGATGGGCGGCTACCGCTACGGCAACACGCAAGCCCCGAGCACCGGTACGCCTGCGCTCACGCCGCACCGCGACGACCTCTACTGGCTGGGCGTGAACTACCAGGCAACCACGGCACTCGGCCTGACGCTGTCGTACTACTACGACAACATCAAGTCGGCGACCATCGGCGGCACCACGGTCAACCCGCGCAAGCCGCAGCAGTGGAACTTCATCGCCGATTACAACTTCTCGAAGCGTACCGACGTGTACCTGACGGCAGCGTACTCGCGCAACGGTTCGCTGAACTGGGATTCGATCGGCTACACCTCGACGGGCATGTCCGTTGGTTACCTGCCGGCCGCATCGCAGACGTACTTCATTACGCCTGACTCCAACAGCCAGGTGGGCGTGGCGGTTGGTGTGCGCCACAAGTTCTGACACGCGCAAGCACAGACTGCTTTTGGCCCGCCGCCCCTCTCCTTGGCGGGCGCAGGAAGGCACCTTCGGGTGCCTTTTTGCATGGCCGCGCGCTATGCTCTGGCGAGCCGCCCGAAGCCTGACGGGCGGCCCACATAACGACAACAACGCGAACTCCACGGGAGACCTGCATGTCCTCTTCGACGCCTTCTACCTTGGCGGCACCTGCCGCCGACGCCGCCACTGAAACGAGCCGCTCGCGCATCGTCTTTGCGAGCTTCATCGGCACAGCCATCGAGTTCTACGATTTCTACGTCTACGCCACGGCAGCAGCGCTGGTGATCGGGCCGGTGTTCTTCCCGCACGGCTCGGCCACGGCGCAGGCGCTGTCAGCCTTCGTCACGTTCGGTATTGCGTTCATTGCGCGGCCGATCGGTTCGTTCCTGTTCGGCCATTTTGGCGACCGGATCGGGCGTAAATCGACGCTGGTCGCATCACTGCTGGTGATGGGCATTTCGACCACGCTGATCGGGCTGGTGCCGGGGTACGACAGCATCGGCACGCTGGCGCCGATCCTGCTGTGCGTGCTGCGCTTTGGCCAGGGTATCGGCCTGGGCGGCGAATGGGGCGGCGCTGCACTGCTGGCGACCGAGAACGCGCCGGCAGGCAAGCGCGCGTGGTTCGGGATGTTTCCGCAGCTCGGGCCGTCGGTGGGCTTCCTAGCCTCAAACGGGCTGTTCTTCGGGCTGGCGATCGCGCTGTCGGACGAGCAGTTCCGCAGTTGGGGCTGGCGCGTGCCGTTCCTGGTGAGCGCGGTGCTGGTGGCGCTGGGCCTGTACGTGCGCTTGAAGATTGCTGAAACGCCGGCCTTCCAGGCCGCTATCGACCGCCAGGAGCGCGTGAAGGTACCGGTTGCCGAACTGCTCTCGCGCCACTGGTGGCCGACGCTGCTGGGCGCGCTGGCCATGGTGGTCTGCTACACGCTGTTCTATATCTCGACGGTGTTTTCGCTGTCGTACGGCGTGAGTACGCTGCACTTCTCGCGCCCCGAGTTCCTTGGGCTGCTGTGCCTGGCGGTGGTGTTCATGGGGCTGGCGACCCCGCTCTCTGCCCTGGCATCGGACCGCTTCGGGCGCAAGCCGGTGCTGATCGTCGGCATCATCGCGGCCATCCTGTCGGGCTTCACGATGGCGCCGCTGCTGGGCAGCGGGTCGACGCCGCTGGTGGCGCTGTTCCTCATCATCGAGCTTTTCTTGATGGGCGTGACCTTTGCGCCGATGGGTGCGCTGCTGCCGGAACTGTTCCCGACCCACGTGCGCTACACCGGCGCGGGCGTGTCGTACAACCTGGGCGGCATTCTCGGTGCATCGATTGCGCCGTACATCGCGCAGGTGTTGGCCTCGCAAGGTGGCCTGAGCTGGGTGGGCATGTACGTTTCGGTGGCCGCGGCCGTCAGCCTGATCGGCGTGCTGTGCATGCGCGAGACGCGCGACGCGAGCTTGATATAAGTGGATACGCGCTGCACGCGGGTATCCGCCTGTGGCGCGCTTAATCCAACGTGTGTACGCCGGAACGCCCACGCTTGATATCACTGCGTGCGCGCTTGCCATCCAAACGCCGGGTCTTGGAAGCGCGCGTGGGCTTGGTGGCAATGCGCGACTTGGGTACGGACAGCCCACTCGCAATAAACGCGACCAGACGTTCACGGGCATCCTGGCGGTTGCGGTCTTGGGTGCGAAACCGCTGTGCATCGATCACGAACACACCTTCAGCAGTCAAACGGCGGTCGCGCTTGGCCAGCAGACGGGCACGCAACGCCTCCGGCAACGAGGGCGATTGGGCGATATCAAAGCGCAGTTCCACCGCCGTCGATACCTTGTTAATGTTCTGCCCACCGGCCCCGCTCGCGCGCACGAAGCGCTCGACCAGTTCCGATTCCGGAATGGACAAATGGGATGTGACTTTGAGGTCGGTGCTGGGCATGGCGGGATTGTAGTTCGCCAGAGTGCACATCAACCGAGTTCGCCTGGAGAGATCAACGCATGTATCACGGAGAACGTTTCAACGGCTTCAGCCATTTGGCCGGGGCCATCCTTGCCGCTGCCGGCATGGCGGTGCTGGTGACATCCTCGGCACTGCACCACGATGCCTGGAAGGTCGTCAGCTCCGTGGTCTACGGCACTACGCTGGTCCTGCTCTACACGATCTCGACGCTGTACCACAGCCTGCGCGGCCCGGCCAAGGTGATCTTCCAGCGGCTAGACTATTGCGCCATCTATCTGCTGATTGCCGGCAGCTACACGCCGTTTGCGCTGGTCACGCTGCGCGGCCCCTGGGGCTGGACGCTGTTTGGCGTCAACTGGGCGCTGGCGGCCATCGGCATTGCGCAGGAACTCTGGATCGGCCGCCGCACGCGGCTGTTCTCGCTGCTGATCTACGTGGTGATGGGGTGGCTGGTGCTGATTGCCATGGGGCCGCTGGCGGCCGCGCTGCCTGCACCGGGCCTGTGGTGGCTGGTGGCAGGCGGTGCGCTCTATACCGCGGGCGTCGGCTTCTTTCTCTTTGACGAGCGCGTGCGGCATTTCCACGGCATCTGGCACCTGTTCGTGCTGGCGGGCAGTATGTGCCAGTTCATCAGCATCCTGTTGTACGTCGGCTGACCGGCCGCATCTGCTGGCGCCACGAAACAAAAAAGCCGCGATCTCTCGCGGCTTTTTCTTTGCAGCTACGCAGACTCAGGCACGCTTCTTCATCGCCTCGTCGCGCAGTTCGCGGCGCAGGATCTTGCCGACGTTGGTCTTCGGCAGCTCGTTGCGGAACTCGATGAACTTCGGGCGCTTGTAGCCGGTGAGCTGCTCTTTGCAGAACTCCTGCAGCTTCTCTTCGGTGAGCGTCGGGTCACGGCGCACCACGAACAGCTTGACCACCTCGCCGGAGTGCACGTCCGGCACACCCACGGCCGCGACTTCCAGCACGCCAGGGCACATCGCCACCACGCCCTCGACTTCGTTCGGGTACACGTTAAAGCCCGACACCAGAATCATGTCCTTCTTGCGGTCGACGATCTTGGTGTAGCCGCGCTCGTCCATCACGCCCACGTCGCCGGTCTTGAAGAAGCCGTCGGCGTACATGACCTTGGCGGTCTCGTCGGGGCGCTTCCAGTAGCCGGCCATGACCTGCGGGCCGCGGATGCAGATTTCGCCCGCCTGGCCGATCGGCAGATCGCGGCCCTCGTCGTCACGGATGGCGATTTCGGTGCCCGGGATCGGCAGGCCGACCGTGCCCGAAAACACATCGGTATCGGTCCGGTTGCAAACGGCTGAGGGCGAGGTTTCCGACAAGCCATAGCCTTCGATGATCGGGCAGCCCGTCACCTCGAGCCATTTCTTGGCCACCGCTTCCTGCACCGCCATGCCGCCGCCGTTGGCCACACGCAGGTTGGAGCAGTCGACGCTCTTGAATTCCGGGTTGTTCAGCAGCGCGTTGTACAGCGTGTTCACGGCCGGGAACATGTGGAAGCGGTACTGCTTGAGCACCTTGATGAAGCCCGGAATGTCACGCGGGTTCGGAATCAGCACGGCCAGCCCGCCCTTGCGCATCGACAGCAGGCAGCACACCGTCAGCGCGAAGATGTGATACAGCGGCAGCGCAGTGATGGTGACGATCTCTTCGTCGGCACCCAGCATGCGCCCATCGCGGCCGGGCTTGGTAAGCGCCGGGTTCATCCACGCTTCCGACTGCAGCACGTTGGCAACGATGTTCCGGTGCAGCAGCGTTGCGCCCTTCGACACACCCGTGGTGCCGCCGGTGTATTGCAGGAAGGCCACGTCGTCCGGGCCGACGGAGGTCGGCTTGAGCGCCAGCTTGGCGCCCTCTTCCAGTGCAGTGTTGAAGCGGATGCAGCTGGGCAACTCCCACGCCGGCACCATCTTCTTGACACTGCGCACGACAAAGTTGACCAGCATGCCCTTGAGGCCGCCGAGCATGTCGCCCATGCTGGCCACCACGATGTGCTTGACCGGCGTGTTGGGCAGCACCTGCTGCAGCGTCGTCGCGAAGTTCTCCAGGATGATGATGGCTTCGGCGCCGCTGTCCTTGAGCTGGTGTTCCAGCTCGCGCGGGGTGTAGAGCGGGTTGACGTTGACGACCACGTAGCCAGCGCGCAGCACAGCGGCCAGCGCCACCGGGTACTGCAGCACGTTGGGCATCATCAGCGCAACGCGGGCGCCGGGTGCCAGTCCACGCGATTGCAGCCAGGCCGCCAGTTGGCGCGACAGCGTATCGATCTCGCCGTAGGTCAGGACCTTGCCCATGCACTCGAAAGCGCGGCGATTGCGGTTCTTCTGGAACGAATCTTCAAGCAGATGCGCCAGCGACCGATACTGCGACGCATCGATCTCGGCCGGCACCCCGGCGGGGTACTGCTTCAGCCACGGTTTATCCATGGGCGTGTCTCCTGGCGATTGTCGATTTTTTCGAATGGTCGTTCGTTTTTTTCCGCATCGTACGCGGATGTTTGTGTCAAAACAATAACTTAGACGGTTCCCTCAGCCCATCGTGCATGCTTGAAACCGGCACAGAAACCGCCGCTGGCATCACTTTTGCGTAACCACGCCATTCGCATCGAGCAGCGCCGGCGGAGCCAGCGCCCGCAACGCTGCCTCACGCTTTGGCTTGGGCTCATGCGCCATGGTTTTGACGTCGGCGTAAAAGCGCGCCCAGTCACCACCGTCACGGTGATACAGCGCCGTGAACGCCGGCACCCACTCCAGGTAACTCGCCACCGCGCCCAAATGCGCATTCGACAGCGGCTGCGCAAACCAGCGGTCGTAGCCGGTATAGCCGCCCCAGCTTGCTTTGAGCTTGGCGTAATCCGCCTGCAGACTCGCGAAGATGGCGCGTTTGCCAGCGCGCTTCTCATCGTCCGACACGGGGCTGGCGTACAGCATCTCAAGCCGGTTCCGATAGTCCAGCAACAGGGCGCGGAATTGTACGCGGCGGGCGTCGTACGTGGCGTATTCCTGGCGGATTTCCGGTGTTGCCGCATCGGCCAGCCAGCGCTCGACACCAATCGTCTCGACCGCGGTGGCAAAGGATTCATTGAAGGCGGTATCACCCTTGGCATAGACCACCTGGTGCGCCAGTTCATGGAAGATCAGGCGCGCCAGTTCGCCCTCGGGCAGGCCGACGAAGGTGTTGAGCAGCGGGTCATCGAAATAACCCAGTGTGGAATACGCAGGAATCCCGGCTACGTCGACGTCCAGGCCCTGGGCGCGCAGCGTGTCGGCGTAGGCCACGGCGGCGTTGCGGTCGTAGTAGCCGCGATACGTGACGCAGCCGACCACCAGGAAGCACCACTCCTTGAGCTTGACCGACAGCTCTGGCGCGGCAAACACGTTCCACACCGCGAAGGGGCGCTTGAGGTTGGCATAGACGCGGTAGCTGCCGTTGTCGGGCAGCCCCAGCTCGCGCGAGGCGTAGATGCGGATGCTGCGAGCATCCTCCAGGCGTGTGGCGAGCTTGTCGTTGTGCGCTTCGCGCGCGCCGGCGATGGCGTCGTCGAGCGACTGCCGCTGCGCCATCAGCGACAGGTGCCCAGAGACCGACTGGTAGTAGTAGCCGACGGTGTCGCAGCCGGCCAGCAACCCTGACGCAGCCAGCGACAACGCAAGGCACAGCACGCGGATGGCCCGCATGGATGCCATCGTCAGGCTGCTTTCGCTGCCGGCGCAACCTCCACCAGGCAGTCGTAGAAGGTGGGCGCACGGCCCATGTCGGTCAGGCGCTGGCTGGTCAGCTCGTTGGCGTTGGTGCCGTCGGGTGCAAGCTTCTTCCACCAGATCGACAGGCCGACCACCACGCCGCGGCGGGCGCGATCGGTCACGCGGGCACGGGCCTGCATGGTGCCGCGGTCATTGAAGATGCGGACCAGTTCGCCATCGGCCACGCCGCGCGCCTGGGCGTCATCCGGGTGGATGTCGAGGTGCGGCTCGCCCTCGGTACTGCGCAGGCTGTCAACGTTGACGAAGGTCGAGTTGAGGAAGTTGCGCGCCGGCGGCGAGATCATCGACAACGGATAACGCTTGGCCAGCTCCGGCGTGCTGATGGCCGATTCGTACGGCGGCACGTAGCCGGGTAGCGGGTCAAGACCGTCCTTCGCCATCAGCTCGGAATAGAACTCGCAGCGCCCGGACGGCGTGCGATAGCCGCCGTGCGCAAGCGGCGCGGCCGGGTGCGCGAGCTTCTGCCAGCCCTCGCGCTTGAGCGTGGCCCAGTCGATATGCGCGGCGGCCGGATCATCACGGCGGATGGCTTGCGCGGCAATCTCGTCGTCCGAATCGGTAAAGCACGGCTCGGCAAAGCCCATGCGCTGTGCGAGGCGACGGAAGATCTCCGTGTTCGGCAGCGACTGGCCCATCGGCGCGATGGCCGCGTTGTTGGCCAGCACATAGGTGTGGCCGTAAGCCTTATGCACGTCCACATGTTCGAGCTGCGTGGTGGCAGGCAGCACGATGTCGGCGTAGTCGGCCGTGTCGGTCTGGAAGTGCTCCAGCACCACGGTGAAGAGGTCGTCGCGCGCAAAGCCGGCGGCCACCTTGCGTGAGTCCGGCGCCACAGCCACTGGGTTGCTGTTGTAGACGATCACCGCTTCGACCTTCGGGCCGAATGCGGCATCGCCCGTGTGCAACAGCGCATCGCCGATGGTGCTCATGTTGATGGTGCGCGGCACGGCGGCCTCGCCGTTGGGGCCACGGGGCAGCAGGTCCGGGCGCTGCAGCTTGGCGTTGTCGATCGGGAAGAAGCCCGAGGTGGACAGTTGCAGCCCGCCCGCCTTGTCACGCCATGCGCCCACCAGCGACGGCAGACACGCCGCCGCGCGCACGCCCTGCCCGCCACCGTGGGCGCGCTGCATGCCGTAGTTCAGGCGAATGGCTGCCGGCTGCTTGTCGCGCACGACCGTCGTGCCGTACAGCTTGGCGAGCCACTCAATGTCCGCCGCGTCGATGCCGCACAGCGTGGCCGCGTATTCCGGCGTGTATTGCTGCGCGCGCTCACGCAGCGCATCAAAGCCCAGCGTGTGGTTGGCGATGTAGTCGTGGTCGAGCAGGTCTTCCCGAATCAGCACATGGATCATCGCCAGCGCCAGCGCCGCATCAGTGCCGGGGCGCAGCGCCAGGTGGTGATGACACTTCTCCGCCGTCAGCGAACGATAAGGATCGATGGCAATCAGCGTGGCACCGTTGCGCTTCGCTTCCTGCGCGCGCGTCCAGAAATGCAGGTTCGAGGCGATGGGGTTGGCGCCCCAGATCAGGATCAGCTTGGCGTCCTGCACGTGCTCGATGTCCATGCCGAGGCTTGCGCCGTACGTATAGCGCAGCGCCGTCGCACCGGCCGATGCGCAGATCGTGCGATCAAGCAGCGACGCGCCCAGCTTGTGGAAGAAGCGCGCGGCCATGCTCTCACCCTGCACCAGGCCCATGGTGCCGGCGTAGCTGTACGGCAGGATGGCTTGCGGGTTGCGCGAGGCGATCTCGCCAAGACGCGTGGCGATGGTGTCGAGCGCTTCATCCCACGAGATGGGTGCGAACTTGCCTTCGCCCTTCGCGCCCACGCGCTTCATCGGCGTGAGCAGGCGGTTCGGGTGGTAGGTGCGTTCTGCGTAGCGGTTGACCTTGGTGCAGAGCACGCCCTGCGTGGTCGGGTGATCCGGGTCGCCCTGCACACGCGTGGCGCGGCCGTCTTCTACGGTGACGAGCAAGGCGCAGGTGTCGGGGCAATCGTGCGGGCAGGCGGCACGGATGACTTGGGTGGACATCGGAGGGCTCCGCGAGGGACTTGGAGTGGCGCGTGCGTTGCACGTATGTGCAGCACTGCGCGCATGGTTGTTGCATGCATGCGTCTGGCACGCGTGCAGCCGGTTTCAGCCTTTTTGTGCCGATTGTATTCGATTATGATGGCGCGCCGCCGGCCTTGCAGAAGGCTGCGCGGGCTGTTCCGGCGCGCGGGGGCGCGCCCATCACTGTCTTTCTCTGGGGGGAGAAACCATGGCAATTTCGTTGACGAGCACGCTTGTTCGCATGACCGCTCGTTTGTCCGCCTGCGCGCTCGTCTTGAGCAGCCTGAGCCTGGCCACCACCGCCCACGCCGAAGTCGGCGTGACCAACGACACCATCCTGATCGGCCAATCCGCGCCGATGAGCGGCCCGGCCGCCGCGCTCGGCCAGCAGCTGAACCTGGGCGCCAAGCTGTACTTCAACGCGGTCAATGCCGCAGGCGGCGTCAACGGCCGCAAGATCGAACTCAAGGTGCTCGACGATTTCTACGAGCCGGATGCCGCCGCGCGCAATACCAAGACGCTGATCGACAACACCAAGGTCTTCGCGCTGTTCGGCTACGTCGGCACGCCGACCAGCTTGGCGGCGCTCAAGCTGGCGACGCCCGCAGGCGTGCCGTTCTTCGCGCCCTACTCCGGTGCGATGGCGCTGCGTGAGCCGTTTGCGCGCAACGTCTTCCACGTGCGCGCCAGCTACAACGACGAAACCGCCGCCATCGTGCAGCAGATCCGCACGACCGGCCTCAAGCGCATCGCCGTGATCTACAACGACGACGCCTACGGCAAGTCCGGCCTGGACGGTGTGCAGCGTGCGCTGGGCACCTCCGCGGGCCAGGGCGTGACGCTCGTGGCGCAAGCCAGCGTGCCGCGCAACACCGCCGACGTGAAGAGCGCCGTCAGCACCGTGCTGGCGCAGAAGCCGGAAGCGGTCGTCATTATCAGCGCGTACCAGACGGTCGCCGCACTGGTGAAGGGCGCGCAGGAACAAGGCTATGCGGGCCAGTTCTACAACGTGTCGTTTGTCGGCACCCGGGCGCTGGCCGATACGCTGGGCAAGGCAGGCGGCGGCGTGATCATCTCGCAAGTGATGCCGTATCCGAAGACGGCCTCGTCGCCGCTGGTGCGCGAGTACCAGAAGCTACTCAAGGCCGATGGCATCTCCGACTTTGACTACGGCAGCATGGAAGGCTACGTGGCCGCCCGCGCGTTCGTGGAAGGCCTCAAGCGTGCCGGCCGCGACCTCACACGTGAGAAGCTGATCACCGCGCTGGAGTCGATGGGCAACTATGACCTGGGTGGCTTCAACGTCAACTTCTCGCCGTCCAGCCATGTTGGCTCGAAGTTCGTCGAGATGACGATCATCAATTCGAGTGGGCAGGTGATCCGCTGAGCGGGCACTGGCATCGCCAAAAAGAAAACCGGGCCTCGCGCCCGGTTTTTTGTTGCCCGCGCCCGCCCCTTAGGCCGGCTGCAACTGCCGTTGTGCAAGCCGTCGCATGAAGGCCTCGCACTGCACGATCTGGGTGAGTTCGATGTACTCGTTGGGCTTGTGCGCCTGCTCGATATTGCCGGGGCCACACACCACCGTTGGGATGCCCGCGCGTGAGAACAGGCCCGCCTCGGTGCCGTAGTCGACCTTGCCCGGCACGGCGCCGCGGCTGTCGGCCAGTGCTTGCGCAAGCACCACGAGTTCGTGCGACGGCGCGATCGACAGGCCCGGCGTGTTGGCCTTGATGGCAAAGCTGATGTCGGCATCGCCGGCAATCTTGCGCATCTGCGGCAGCAGCGTGTCATGTGCGTAGCGCTCGACCTCGCCAAACAGCCAATCCGGATCGGTGCCCGGCAGGTAGCGGAAGTCGAAGGTGAATTCGCAATCGCGCGGCACCACGTTGGTCGCAATGCCACCCTTGATGGTGCCGGTGTTGAGCGTGGTGTTCGGCACGACGAAGGCCGCGTCGCGCGCTTCTTCTGCAGCCAGTCGCGCGGCCAGCGAACGGATGTGGGCGATCAGCAGCGCGGCAAACTCGATGGCATTCACGCCCTGTGGCGTCAGCGCGGAATGCGCCTCCCTGCCGCGCACGCAGCAGCGGTATTCGCGCTTGCCCTTGTGCGCGATGATGGCGCGCATCGACGTGGGCTCGCCGACGATGCAGCCGGCGGGCTGGATGCCATTGGCTTCCAGATCGCGCAGCAGACTGCGCACGCCCACGCAGCCGATCTCCTCGTCGTACGAGAGGGACAGGTGGAAGCCAGCATCGCCCTCTGCCGCCATGAAGTCCGGCACATGCGCAAGCGCGACGGCGATGAAGCTCTTCATGTCGGCCGTGCCGCGCCCGTAGAGGCGGCCGTCGCGGAGCTGCGCATCGAACGGGTTGGTGTCCCACGGCTGGCCGTCCACGGGCACCACATCGGTGTGCCCTGACAACACCAGCCCAGGCTTGCGCCCCGGCGACAGCGTGGCAAACAGATTGGCCTTGCCGCCGGTGGCGTCATACGTCAGGCGGCAGTCGGCGCCCTGGGCACGCAGGCGGTCGCGCACCCATTCGATCAAGCCAAGATTGGAGTTGCGGCTGACGGTGTCGAACGCCACCAGCGTGCGGATCAGTTGCAGGACATCGTCGGATGGTTGCAGCGCAGCGGAAATTGCGTCGGCGGGCATGATGCGAGGGCTCTAAGACTGGTCGTTCAGATGGCAGGCTGAAAACCGCAGCGGGGCAATCTCCTTGAGCGCAGGCTGTTCGGACTTGCAGCGCGGCATGGCATGTGGGCAGCGCGGGTGGAAATGGCAGCCCGCAGGCGGATGCAGCGGCGAGGGAATCTCGCCCGAGATCGCCACGTAGGTCTTCTTGCGAACCTCCAGTTTAGGCGCTTCAGCCAGCAACGCTTGTGTGTAGGGATGATTGGGCGACGCAAAGATCGCTTCCGTGGGCGCAGACTCCACCACACGGCCGAGGTACATGATGACCACCCGGTCGCTCACGTGCTTGACCACGCCCAGGTCATGGCTGATGAACAGGTACGTGAGGTTCAGTTGCTCGCGCAGGCGGATGAACAGGTTCAGCACCTGCGCCTGGATCGACACGTCCAGCGCCGCCACCGACTCATCGCAGACGAGGAATTCCGGCTTGACCGCCAACGCCCGTGCAATGCCGATGCGTGCCCGCTGCCCGCCCGAGAACTGGTGTGGAAAGCGCCGCATGAGGCTGGGGTCCAAGCCGACGCGCGTCAGCATCTCGGCCACGTAGTCGCGCTGTGCCGCTGCCTCGACCATGCCATGCACGACGGGCGCCTCGCCTACGATGTCCTGCACGCGCATGCGTGGGTTGAGCGATGCGTACGGGTCCTGAAAGATCATCTGGATGGCGAGCTGCTTCTCGCGGCGGCGCTCGGGCGGTAGACGATCGAGATCGACGCCCTTCCACAACCGTGTGCCGGCGGTTGGTTTGTGCAGACCGACGGCCAGTCGGCCGAGCGTGGATTTGCCGCAGCCCGACTCGCCCACCAGCCCAACCACCTCACCCACAGCGATGTCCAGGTCGACATGGTCCACCGCGTGCACCACCTCTTGCGTCAGGCCCGCGCCGAACCAGTTGGCGATGCGTGACGAGAGATCCAAGCCCTTGACGAAGCGCTTGGACATGCCCTGCAGCGAGAGGATGGGCACCGCCGCGCTGGGCGTGGCCTGGATCACCGCAGCAGCATCGTGTTCAGGATGCATCGCGTTCATGCGGCGGTCTCCTCGGGGCGAATGGTCACGGGATGGAAACAGCGCAGTGCGCAGCCGTCGTCGAGCGTCTCAAGCATCGGTGCCTGCTTGCAGACGTCGGTAGCGAACGCGCAGCGCTCGCGAAAGGCACAGCCGCTGGGCAGCGCCAGCAACGATGGTGTCATGCCCGGAATCTGCCGCAGCGGCGCACCGCGCGGGTTGCGCGAGGGCGCCGAGGCAATCAGCCCAAACGTGTATGGATGGCGCGGTGCCTCCAGCACCTGCCGCACGCTGCCCTGCTCGACAATGCGGCCGGCATACATCACGCACACGCTGTCTGCCAGGCCGGCCACCACCGACAGATCGTGCGTGATCCAGATCAGCGCCGTCCCGCTTTCGCGACACAGTGCCTGCACCTCGGCCAGAATCTGCCCCTGGATCGTCACGTCCAGCGCCGTGGTCGGTTCGTCTGCAATGATGAGATCCGGCTTGTTGAGCAGCGCAATGGCGATCGCCACACGCTGACGCATGCCACCCGAGAATTGATGCGGGTACGCCGTCAGCCGCTCGTCCGGCGACGGAATGCCGACCCTCGCCAGCGCCGTGCGCGCCATGTCGCGTGCCTGGGTTTTGCTCACGCGCTGATGCGCCTGCACGGCCTCGATCATCTGCGTGTCGATCCGCAGGACCGGGTTCAGGGTCATCATCGGGTCCTGAAAGATCATGGCGATGCGGTTGCCGCGCATGTCGCGCATCTGGCGGGCAGACAGCGCGCGCAAATCATGCGTGACGCCGTCGCGGCCGGTCAGCTCGATCCGCCCGCCAACCACGCGGCCTGGCTCGTCGATCAAGCCCATGATGGAGTAGCCCGTCATCGACTTGCCCGAGCCGGATTCGCCGACCAGGCCCATGATCTCGCCGCGGCCGACGGTAAAGGACACATCATCCACCGCTCGTGCGATGCCACCGCGCGTAGTGAATTGCGTTTGCAGGCCCTCGACGACGAGCGTCGGTTTGCTGTTGGCGGTCGTCATAGGGTCTGCAGGCGCGGGTTGAGCACGTCGCGGAGCTGGTCGGATACCAGGTTCATCGACACGATGGTCACGAGCAGCGCCAGCCCGGGAAAAAAGCTGATCCAGTACTTGCCCGACAGCATGTACTGGAACCCGTTGGCGATCAGCAAGCCCAGCGATGGTTCGGTGATCGGCACGCCCAGCCCCAGGAACGACAGTGTCGCCTCCAGCGTGATGGCCGAGGCGACCTGCAGCGCAGCAATCACGATGAGCGGAGGCAGACAGTTCGGGAGCAGATGCCGGAACATGATGCGCGACGGCGGCAGGCCCAGCACCTGCGCGGCCTCGATGTACTCACGTCTGCGCTCGACCAGTGCCGCGCTGCGCGTGGTGCGCGCGTAGTACGCCCATTGCACCGCGACCAGCGCGATCACGATATTCGTGATGCCCGGCTTGAGCAGCGCGAGCAGAATCAGCGCCAGCAGGATCGGCGGAAAGGAGAGCTGCAGATCGGCAACGCGCATGATGAGCGATTCGATGCGCCCGCCTGCAAAGCCGGCGATCAGCCCGAGCGTTGTGCCGAGCACCAGCGCGAACACCGTGCTCACCACCCCCACGCCCACGCTAATGCGCAGGCCATAAAGGATGGCGGAGAGGATGTCGCGGCCCTGGTCATCCGAGCCGAGCAGGAAGGTCATGCCATCGGAGGCCTTCTCACCGGGCGCGAGCCGCGAATCGAGCACGTCCAACTTGGCGAGGTCATACGGATTCTGCGGCGCAATCCACGACGCAAAAATCGCCAGCACGATGATGATGGCCAGCACGATCACACCGATCACGGCGATGCGGCTGGTGCAGAACTGCCGCACGAAGCGGCGCAGCGGCGTCTCTTCAGCAGCCGATTTTGCGGCGGGAGTGGCGGAAGTCGTCATATCAGCCCCGGCTTTCAGACAGGCGCACGCGCGGGTCGAGCACGCCATAGACGAGATCGACCACCAGGTTGATGAGGATGAACAGCGCCACGATCACCAGCAGGTAGGCCACGATCACGGGCCGGTCGAGCAACTGGATCGAATCGATGATGAGCTTGCCCATGCCCGGCCACGCATAGATCGACTCGGTCACGATGGAGAACGCGATCACCGAGCCGAACTGCAGCCCCACCACCGTCACGATCGGGATCAGGATGTTCTTGAGCACATGCACACCGACGATGCGCGTGTTCGACAAGCCCTTTGCACGCGCGAACTTCACGTAGTCCTGCAGCATGGCCTCCTGCGTGCCCGCGCGCGTCAGACGAATCACCATCGCGATATTCAGCAGCGATAGCGTCACGCCCGGCAGGATCAGATGGCGGATGCCGTCGAGTGTCAGGAAGCTCACCGGCACGCCAAGCAGCAGGCGCGTCTCGCCACGCCCGTTGGACGGCAGCCAGCCGAGCTGCACCGCAAACACCATGATGAGCATCAGCCCGACCCAGAACGTCGGCAGCGAAAAGCCCAGGATCGAGATTGTCATGATGGTGCGGTTGGCCACACCGTTCGGGCGCAGCCCCGCCCACAGGCCAAGCGGGATACCCAGCACGATCGACAGCAGGATGGCAAAGATGGCCAACTCAAACGTAGCCGGCATGCGCTCGAAGATCAGCTTGAGCGCGGGCGTGCCCTGCGCGAACGACACGCCCAGGTTGCCGTGCAGTGCCCCGTTCAGGAAGTACAGGTATTGCTCCCACAGCGGCTTGTCGAGCCCCAGCGCGGCAATCGTCCGGGCGATGTCCTGTTGGTCAGCCTGCGGGTTGATGAGGATGTCGACCGGGTTGCCAATGGCGTACACGCCCAGGAACACCAGAATCGACATCACCAACAGCACCGCCACGGATTCCAGCAACCTTCGGATCAGGAACACCAGCATCTGAGGCTCGCTTTTGTGGAGAGAGGGTTATTGCGGCTTGAAGCCGTGCGCGTAGGTGCGTTCGTCCGTGCGCGGCGTGTATGTGATGCCCTTGCGTGCCGCCCAGGTCGTCACCTGAAAGTGGACCGGGATGATGCCGCCGTCATCCACCACAATGGCCGTCGCTTCCTGCAGCAGCTTGGAGCGCTCGCCATCGTCCATCGTATAGAGCGCCTTTGTCAGGACGGCGTCCATCTTCGGGTTGCAGTACTGGCCCCAGTTGACCGTGCCGAAGCCCGTCTTGGAATCCTCGCACGCCACCAGCGCACGCAGCGGCGAGCTGACTTCGCCTGTCTGCGCACCCCATCCCACCAGGCCGAATGAGTATTCATGCCGGATGCTCTTGGCCGCAAACGTCGCCATCGGCATGCCTTCCACACGGGTCACGATGCCGATGCGCGTGAGGTTCTGCGCAATGGTCTGCGCAATCTTCTCGTCGTTCACGTAGCGGTTGTTGGGCGTCTGCAGCGTGATGCCGAAACCGTCGGGGTAACCCGCCTCGGCCAGCAGCTTCTTCGCGCCTTCCGGATCGTACTTGAGTGTCTTCAGGTTCGGGTTGTGGCCGAAGAGTTGCGGCGGCACAAGGTTGTTGGTCGGCTCGGACAGGCCTTCCATGATGCGGTCCTTGATGCCCTGGCGATTGATCGCCATGCTCATCGCGCGGCGTACGCGCGGGTCCTTCAACGGATTCTTGTCGAGCGGCTTGCCGTCCTTGCCCGTCACGTACGGCGATTGATCGCGTTTGTCATCCGTATACAGATAGATGACGCGGTGCGAGATCTTCGAGAAGAAGTTCAGCGACGCATCCCCGCGCACACGCGCCAGGTCGGGCGTCGGCACATTCTCAATGGCTTGCACATCCCCCGACAGCAGCGCCGCGATGCGCGTCGCTCCGTTCGGGATGAAGCGCAGCGTCACGTGCTCCCACGCAGGCTTCGGGCCCCAGTACTGGTCATTGCGCACCAACTCGACACGGTCATCGCGCGCGTAGCTGACGAACTTGAACGGCCCCGTGCCGATCATGCCCTTGCCTTGCGCAAAGTCGTCACTCGACAGCCCCTGCGTCGCCTTCTTCTGCACGATGAACACCGATGTCAGGTCCGACAGCATCAGCGGATACGGCTGCGATGTCGTCAACTGGATCGTGTACTTGTCGATGATCTTCTTGTTGATGATCGCCTTGGTGTACGTGTCGAACTTGCCCGGGCTGTTGAGGATCGTGGCCGGGCGATCAAGCGACCATGCGACGTCTTCGCTGGTCAGTTCGCTGCCATCGTGAAACTTCACACCGGGGCGCAGCTTGAATTCCCAGGTCAGGTTGTTGACCATCCGCCACGACGCGGCCAAGCCGGGAATGATGTGGCTATCGGCGTCCATCTTCACCAGGCACTCGAACATGTGCTCCGACACGTTGATGTTCGAGAACAGGTTGTAGAAGTGCGGGTCCATCGACGTCGGCGGCGAGCTCATGCCGATCTTCAGATCCGCAGCCAGCGCCTGCGGGCTGGCCCCCGCCATCACACATCCCGCCACGCACATCACAGCGGCCACACGCCGCAAGGTCCGAATCATGGTCACGGCTCTTCTCCCCAAGAAGGAATCGATAGATCGATTTTGCTGACGGCGCGGCGGCGCTTCTGAAGAACGCTCGCGCCGACTATAGCGACGCGCACATGCGCTCGGCAATGTGCGGCGCCACAAATTGGTGCATCTCCCTATGCCGCCCCTCAGGAAACCTCCGAAAACAGGGACGTAATCGCATGGGCGGGGGTGAAAAGCAGGAAGCGTTCCATGTGACGAGCGAATGCAACGGCGGCATGCATGCGGCGCACGCGCGTGTGCGGTGGGCCGAAGATTGCCCTTCGGCGTATCATCGAACGTGATTGAGACCTTTCAGCCAGAACACGAGTATCCCAATGAAGCTGATTCCAGAGATCCAAGCCGCGCAGCCCGAAATCCAGGCGCTGCGACGCGATATCCACGCACATCCCGAACTCTGTTTCGAAGAGCAACGCACCTCCGACTTGGTTGCCGCCAAGCTGACCGAGTGGGGCATCGAAGTCCATCGTGGTCTGGGCAAGACCGGGCTGGTTGGTGTCATCCGCAACGGCGAGGGCAAGCGCATCGGCCTGCGCGCCGATATGGACGCGTTGCCGCTAGCCGAGGTCAATCAGTTTGCGCATCGCTCCAAGCACGAAGGCAAGATGCACGCATGTGGCCACGACGGCCACACGGCCATGCTGCTTGGTGCGGCACACTACCTTGCCAAGCACCGTGACTTCAGCGGCACGGTGCATCTGATCTTCCAGCCAGCCGAAGAAGGTGGTGGCGGCGCACGCGAGATGATCAAGGACGGCTTGTTCGAGCGCTTCCCGTGCGACGCCGTGTTTGGCTTGCACAACTGGCCGGGCGTGCCGGTCGGAGCGTTCGGCACGCGCGTCGGTGCGCTGATGGCGTCGAGCAACGAATTCCGCATCACGATCAAGGGCAAGGGTGCACACGCCGCGCTGCCGCACAACGGTAACGACCCGGTGTTCGTCGGCGCGCAAGTCGTTTCGGCTCTGCAGGGCATCATCACCCGCAACAAACGTCCGATCGACACGGCTGTCCTGTCTGTGACCCAGTTTCACGCCGGCGACGCCACCAACATCATCCCGAATGAAGCCTGGATCGGCGGCACGGTACGCACGTTCTCCACGGAAGTTCTCGACCTGATCGAGCGCCGCATGGAGGAAGTCTCCAAGGGAATCGCCTCGGCTTACGACTGCACGATCGATTTCGCCTTCCATCGCAACTACCCGCCCACGGTCAATAGCGAGGCGGAAACGCAATTCGCAGCGCAAGTCATGCGTGAACTGGTAGGCGCAGACAACGTGGATGCCGACATCGACCCGACCATGGGCGCCGAGGACTTCTCCTTCATGCTGATCGAGAAGCCTGGCTGCTTTGCCTTCATCGGCAATGGTGACGGCGACCACCGGGAGCAAGGCCACGGTTTAGGCCCGTGCATGCTGCACAATCCGAGCTACGACTTCAACGATGAGTTGCTGCCGTTGGGGGCGACGTACTGGGTGAGGTTGGTACAGAGGTACCTGGCGCGGGGCTGAGGGGGTGTTGTGCAAGCGTAAAAGCCACCGGGATCGGTGGCTTTTTTGTGGTCTGGTGCTTGGGCGCTTAGGGCAGCGCAGAAGAGATGGGAAGCGCGTTTTGCACGCGTAAAAGCAAACACCCCAGCTCGAGTGGAGCTGGGGTGTTTTATGGGAGAGCCTGGCGATGACCTACTTTCACACGGGAATCCGCACTATCATCGGCGCGGAGTCGTTTCACGGTCCTGTTCGGGATGGG